>CALEIY010000158.1 GCA_937898665.1 Candidatus Bathyarchaeota archaeon
GCCGTCTAGGCTCGTCCCGTGGAGCCTGACTATCTGCCTTACCTCCCTCGACAAGGGGGACTCCTCGTGGTGTGGAGGTAGAGGAGAGAGATATTATTTATGCCTATCGTTCAACGGCTGGGGCCTGGGAATATCGATCCGTTGGATATATCGAGCTCGTTGCCATATACATTTAATCTACACAAACACTTTATAGGGCCGAGCTGAGGGCCGTAAAGGGGGAAAGAGGTGCGGAGGGTGAAGAAGCATAGAGGTAGCCGAGGTATAGTCGGCCTCGAAGCCGCCATCGTCTTAATAGCCTTCGTCATAATCGCCGCCGCCTTCAGCTTCATGGTAGTCAACCAAGGCCTCTTCGCCACGGAGCGGGGTAAGACAGTCATACAGGAGGGATTGAAACAGGCGAGCACGCCGCTAACCGTCGATGGAAGCATCTTCGTCAAAACGGACTCGACGGGCGATACGATCACCGATTTCGTCATCCCGCTGAGGGCCTTCGGCGTCAAGTACGTCGCCATGTGGAAGAATGAGACCGTCGTGACGCTCAAGATAGGATCCAAGGCCTACGCCGACATCTATCAGGGCGTCGATGAGGACTATGACCCGACGAGTAAGACCCTCGACGATCTAGTCACCCGGATGAATACGACGAGCACGGCGGCCAAGCTCTTCATAGAGAACAGCAACGGTGACTCAACACTAGACTCCTTCGAGAAGGGCTATCTAATGATCCATCTCAGCAGCAGCGACGCCGCCTCAGTGAGAACACGGATCGTCGTCGAGATCAGATTGGAGAAGACGGCGCCCCTCTCGATAGAGTTCACCATACCGGAGACGATGCCGAAGAGCACCTGGGTTCTGGTCGGATAGGTGAAGCCTATGAGGGCTTTGAGGTCTAGGAGGGGAATGGTCGGCATCGAGGCGGCCATAATACTCATAGCCTTCATCGTGACGGCCGCAGCCCTCAGCTACGTCGTCATAAACATGGGCTTCTTCGCCACCCAGAAGACTAAGGAGGCGATCAACAAGGGTCTGGGGGAGAGCACCAGCGCCCTACAGCTCGACGGCGTCGTCACCGCTAAGACCAACGCCTCAGGCGTCATCGAATACATCTTCTTCCCCGTGAAACTCAGCGTAGGCGGATCCGAGGTAGACCTCAACAACGACTCCATCGTCGTCTCCATATACCTCCCAGATGCGGAGCTCCTAGACATCTATGCGGGGCCGTCTAGCCTCGATGATCCAAAGGAAGTGTCCTCCACGCTGCTGAACGACGTCGGAGCCGATCAGGCGAAGTTCTTCATTTACAACGACGACGGCGACAACGTGCTGGAGTCGAGGGAGAAGGCCTTCCTCGTCATCCATCTAGGCTCTGGACACGGCGTCGACGACTATGAGAAGGTGAAGATAGAGGTGAAGACGGCTAGGGGTGCAGCCCTAACGGTGGTTAGAACAGCCCCTGGAGGGATGAGCGCGGACAGCTTCATAGACCTCGGCTAGTCCCCCTTTTTCTCACGTTCAAGGTTGGAGGGTGTCAAGGGGGATGGAAAGCGGGGAGGAGCGGAGCGAGGAGGAAAAGGCGGAGGGAGGAATCGAGAAGAGGATAAGGGGATTGGAGGAGGGGTTGAGGAGGCTGAGTGAGAACGTCATGAAGACCACCTCAGACCTCAAGGAGACCGTCTCAGCACTGAGAGACGCCATAGTTGACATCAGATCAGCGATCAGCGAGATAGAGAATCCCTTCAACATCCTCAGAGTCATCACGACGGAGAAGGATATAGAGAAGCTTGACAGACTCAAGGGAGTTCAGCCCCCACCCAGAGTGGAGCAGCCACCCCAGCAGCAGGAGGAGCAGCTGGAGGACGTCGATGTCGAGGCCTACGAGGAGCCGGTTGAGGCTGCTCCACCGAGGCCGATATCGCTGAGGGGAAGATTCACCATACTAAAGTGGATATGGTCACTCCTTGACCTAGGCCTAGAGCCGGAGGATATCAACAGTCTATCGGAATACTGTGAACACCTCGGATATCTGCCGGAGGGATCAAGCTGGTTCATCTCAAGGTTGACGCCGATAGTGGAGAAGGCTCGGGTTAAGGGGATCAGCGTCGAGGAGCTCATACTCAACATCTATGGGGCGGCCGCCGCCTCGGGCATCGCCCTCAGACCCGAGGATGCTATGGAGGCGGTCTTCGACGCCTTGAGGCTGAGCGCAGCCCCGAGGTGTAGATAGATGGGATTCTCCTCAACCCTCAGCGAGGTCATCATCGTCATCGCCTCCGTAGTCCTAGCGAGCGGCGTCTCCGGATACGTCGTCTACACCGGAAGCCTACTCCAGAGCGACATCCTACAGGCCGTTGAAACCGCTCGAAGGGAGATGTCCATACAACTGGAGATCGTCTACGCCACGATAGATAGCTCCACGTCGCCGAGCCACTACGTCGTCTACGCCAAGAACATCGGGCCGCTCTCCGTCACGGATTATGAACATCTAGATCTCTACGTCGGCCCCTATAGGGAGGCGGAGCTCTACAGCTATAATGCCTCGGCCACCCCTGGGAGCGGCGAGTTCACCCTGGAGGATGTCGACGGCGATGGAGTATGGGAGAGCGGTGAGACGGCTATTCTAAGGGCCTATCCAAGGGAGGAGCCTAGCGGGGAGATCTTCGAGGCGAGGCTTGAACCCTTCAGAGGCGTTGGAAGCACCTACCTCTTCTCAGGGCCGTGAGGTGATGCCATGGGCCTCTCAATCCCCCTCGCCTCCGCCATCCTCCTCCTCGCCCTCCTAACCTCAGCAGGCCTCTTCGTGGGGGCCATGATACAGATGACGATCGGGCTGAGGGGACTACTCCACGCCCAGGGGATGTGGGAGAGGATGAAGCTGGAGGTGGAGCTTAGGCTGAGAGTTGAATCCATCGACGCCAGAGACTTGAACTTCACCGTCGAGAACACCGGCTCAAGAACCATCTTCCTCCACTCCGAGGGGGATTACCGATGGAACACCGTCATAATCGCCTATGGAGGAAAGAGCTATCCAGTAGACGACTACAGGGTGCTGGAGATCAGGGTCTCCGAAGCCAATAAGACCTTCAACCCCGGAGAGCACCCCTACATCGCCCCAGGGGAGGAGGCAGTCATCCACGTCGAGCTACCCGATGAGGCTCCAGACATATCCCCAGGGGAGGCAGTCCTAGTTCTCTTCGCCTCCCACTACGGGGTGACGGCGGCCGATGAGGGGGTGAGAACGGGTTGAGGCTGATCCGATTGGGGATAGAGGATCTCGATAGGGGATTGGGAGGGGGAATTCCCCATCCAAGCCTCGTCAGCGTCGAGGGAGACCACGGCTCGGGGAAGACGGTTCTCACGATGAAGATGGTTCACTCCATGCTGAGTGAAGGCTTGAAGGTCTTCGTCATAACCAGCGAGGCGACGGTGAAGGAGTATCTCAACATGATGAGGTCGATTAAACTCGATGCTCGGGAGGCCTACCTGAAGGGGAGGCTCTCCATATATCCCCTCCACGTCGAGGGAGGACAGTGGAGTAGATTTCTATCCAGCTTCTTCCTAAAGGTGGCGAGCAGCTTCCTAGAGCTAAACCGACGACGCTTCGACGCCGTCGTCATAGACAGCCTCAGCGTCCTAACCGTCGACACGCCGGTTCACGAGCTCCTAACCTTCATAACGAAGATGAAGAACCTCATCTCCGACGGTAAAACCGTCATCCTAACCTTCCATCCAGGCTTCCTCCCCGAGGCGTCGGCGATGAAGCTCAGAGCCTCATCCGATGTCTACCTCACCCTCAGCAACGCCAGGGTCTCGGGGATCAACGTGAAGTCGCTGAGGATCGTGAAGCTCTGGGGAAGCACCGGCGAGCGAGTTGACTCCATCACCCTAGAGGTTAATCCACACCTCGGCTTGAGGGTCATCCCCCTGGGAGGAGTTAAGCTGTAGAGGCTGAGGAGCATGAGACTCCTAGGCGGAAGGGGGAGGGGAGAGCAGCAGCTATGGGAGGAGGGATTGAGGCTACTAAGAGAGGGAAAGCCGGAGACCCTAGAGGAGGCGGTGGAGAGGCATCCATACCTCGCCGAATACCTTGAGAAGCTGGATAGGAAGCCGAGGTATTACCCAAAGCTAGACCTCGCCGCAGGCGTCGAGGAGCCTAACGTCCTGTATCCCCTTGGAATGGGGATATTCGTCCACGTGGAGAGCGGAAGCGAGATGGGACGCTACAACCTCATAGAGCCGCCGGCTCCAAGCAGGGAGATCCTCGACGCCGTAGAGACGGAGATCGCGAGGATGGTAGCCTCCATGAAACGCATCGAGATACCAGAGGATCCGGAGGGGAGAGAGCGGGTTCTCGTCAACCTCTTCAACAGGATCAAGGGGAGGGTTAAGATACCTCCTGGGGAGGAGGAGTACGCCCTCTACCACTTCCTAAGGGAGAAGATTAGACACGGATTCCTAGACGGCTTCCTCGAGGATCCATGGCTTGAAGATATAAGCGTCCCAGGGGCGGGAAACGTCTTCGTCTATCACAAGCTCTTCGGAAGCCTCATCTCCAATGTCGTGGTCTCCAAGGAGGAGATAGATAAGCTGCTGAAGAGCATCGCGGAGCGCTATGGGAAGGTTCTCAGCTATACGCATCCAATACTCGACATACATCTCCCAGACGGCTCCAGGTTCAACATCGTCTTCGGAGAGGACATAAGCCTCAAGGGAAGCAACTTCACCATAAGGAAGTTCAGTAAGGAACCCATATCCGTCGCCCATCTCTGCCGCTTCGGAACAATCAGCGAGGAGCTGGCAGCCTACATGTGGATACTCCTAGACATAGGGGTCTCATGCTTCTTCTGCGGCGAGACCGCATCGGGGAAGACCACCAGCCTAAACGCCTTCCTCGGCCTAGTCAGGTCGGATATGAAGATCGTCAGCATAGAGGAGACCCCAGAGGTCAACATCTTCCACAAGAACTGGGTGAGGGAGGTCACCAGGATGCATACGGGGAGCAACGTCACCATGTTCGACCTATTGAAGGCAGCCCTAAGGCAGAGGCCTGACTACATCATCGTCGGCGAGATCAGGGGGGAGGAGGGGCGCATCGCCTTCCAAGCCATAGAGACAGGGCATCCAGTCATCAGCACGATGCACGCCGGAAACCTCGGACAGCTCTTCCAGAGACTCACCTCGGATCCGATTAATGTCCCGAAGTCTCACATAGATGGCTTGAACCTAACAATCTTTCAGGCCCGCATGGAGCGGGGAACAAAGCTGGTTAGACGCGTCACATCGGTGATGGAGATCATAGGCTACGACGCCGAGGAGGGGCAGCTCAACTATCTCCCCGTCTTCCTCTACGACGCGGACGCTGACCACCTGAGATTCCTAGGCTCCAGCTATCTCATGGAGACGAAGGTTCTACCCTTCAGGGGCTGGGGGCGAGAACGGCTTCCAGAGCTATACGAGGAGATGAGGAGGAGAGCTGAGATCATAAGATGTCTCCGTGAACGTTACCCCAGCTATCTCGACGTCTGGAGAACGGTCATCGCCGTCGAGAGGTTCGGCGTGGATCCCGTATATGAAAGGGCCGTGGAGGGAGAGCCACCTTGGATCGTAGAAGGCTAGAGCTACTCCTGATCCTCCCCTCCATAGCGTTGACCATCTACTATCTCTGGAGATGGCAGCCCCTGAGAGCCGTCGTATCCGCGGCGTCAGCGTTCTTCACCCTCCCAGCCTTAAGGCTGCTGAGACTGAGGCGGAGGCGGAGAGTTGATGGGAGACTTGTGGATGCGATAGTTCACATGTATGCCCTCTCCATGGGTCAGATCGGCCCTGACGACCTCATCAAGGCGATAGCTGAGACGGAGGAGTATGGACGCTATGCGGAGGTCTTCAGCAGGATCAGGTATCTAGCCCGCGATCTGGGTTATGGCTTCACCAAGGCGACGACGCTGGTGGCTGAGGGGGTTGAACAGCCTTTGAGGGATGTCCTCATCCGATGCGTCAGCGTCTTCTCCAGCCTAGACCCAGAGGGATACCTGGAGATGGAGGCCTCAACGATCACGGAGGAGTTCGCCGGATCCTATACCCGAACTCTTGAGGCTCTGAGGGTGATAGGCGGCGTCTTCAACACCTTTCAGAGCGCCATAATCTTCATCATCATGACCCTCTCCATGCTGACGGTCTTCATGGCGAATCCCAACGTCATCTACTACGCCTACGCCCTATCAGCCGCGGCGATCCTCGCCATGCTCCTAGGCCTCAAAGCCATCTCGGCGAAGGAGCCTCTCATCCACATCGGCGAGGATCCCCCAAGGCTCTATAAGGCGATGAAGATAGGCCTCATCGCCTTGATGCCAGCTTCACTCATCGCGATTCCAACCTATCTCAGATGGGGGCCTCCAGCCCTCCTATTGACCCTTGGCGGAGGCATAATCATCCCAGGCTTCCTCGCCAGGAGGATCGAGGAGAGGGTGAACAAGATCGATGAACATTATCCAACCTTCCTCAAGGCCCTCGGGGAGAATATGGCCTCCACGGCCAATATGAAGCTCTCCCTCACCTACATCCTAGACCTTGAGCTCGGCCCCCTCCGAGCTCTGATAGAGAAGGCCCTCAATAGGATAAGATTGGGGATAAGCAATCGCAAGGCCTTGATGATGATGGCCTCCGAGGCGGCCTCCCACTGCGTCTATATAGCCAACAAGGTTTTCCTCGACGCCGTAAGCTATGGTGGAGACCCCCTTAAGGTGGGGAAGGTTCTAGGGAATCACATCATAAAGTTCCTGGAGTTCAGGAAGCGGCGGCAAGCTATCGCCAAGAGCTTCGACGGCCTCACCATCATCATGCAGGCCATGATCGTCGCCCTCCTCGACCTCCTGATCTTCCTCTGCGGCTACTTCTCCGGAACCATGACCTCTCTACCCTTCTTCTCCTTCGGGGAGATTCCAATAGGCTTCATAAAACTTGGAAATCTAGCTGTAGCCCTCTACCTATCGATTTTAAACGCCGTCGCGGGGCGGGAGCTCTCCTCAGGCTTTTGGGGAACCATCCTCTGGAGGATGGGTGTTCTCCTAATTCTCAGTGGAGCCGTCTGGATGGGGATGGATCTCCTCATCGAGGGAGTCTTCTCCGAGATGATGCCTGGCTTCGAGACGTTGATGCCGGCTTAGCCTCCTTCTTCCTCACCCTCACGATGATCCTATCGCCTAGGCGTATGCCCATCTCCCTGGCAACCCTCGCGGGTATCGTGACGATGAGGCTTGAAGCTAGGTATCGAACCTTCGCCTCAAAATCCATGTAGGGTGTGGAGGGCCTGGGTTTGGGTGGGATACGCCTTAATAATCCGGCTTCAACCTCGCCATTCATCTCGATCTCGACTTCGATGACGCCTACTTTGATTTAGCGTCACCTGGATGATGGCTGCCCAGGGACAGCGCTTCACTTCCTGGAGAAGGCCTGACCCATGGTGATGAGGGTTATAGTCGTCCTTACGTTCTCCAGCCTCCTTATACGTGTGAGAACTATCTCCCTGATCTTCTCCATCGACTCGGCTTCAACCTCGGCGATGACGTCGTAGATTCCATAGAGGGCGTAGGCCTCCCTAACGCCTTCGATCTTCATCAGCTCCTTAACTACCTCCTCCTCCTTCGCCAACTCCGTGTTCATCAGCACATACGCCTTCAACCCTTCCTCCCAGCCGATAATTCGCTAAGTCATATCTATTTTTTCTGTTCCGGGTTCAGCTCCCCCTTCTGATGCACACCCTCCCCTCAAGCCCCTCGACGGTGTAGAAGATGAGCTCCTCGCCTCCCTCGAGTTTGAGGTGTTCTCTGACCTCCTTTGGAAGGGTCAGTCTGAAATCCTTCCCGATCTTGGCCTTCGCGATTATCATCTCACTCCTCTATTGATTTGGTGCTATAAACGGCATTCGGCCTCCATTTACCCTCCCGCTTCTGCCTCTCGACGACTCTGCGAAGTATGGATATGCATCGTTCCCTTGAGTAGCCTTTCTTTGAGTAATAGCTCCATATCTGCTGATAGACGTGGAGGCAGAGGGGGCAGCACCATATCCCCCTTCTCAGATCTAGGGCGTATCGCCTATCGGTTTCGAGGCCGCAGATGTCGCAGATCATCCCCAGGGCCTCAGGGGATCGTCTTAACGGCCTCTATATCCTCGATCCTCGGCGCCACCTCCCCCCTCAGGGGTCTATAATGGCAGGGGTCTCGGCAGAGGATGTAAACCCTCTCCCCCTTAAGCCTGTGATCCAGCTTATTTGCACAGCTGAAGCATTCACAGGCGGATAAGAAGCCCCTCACCACCCACTTCTCTTCACGCCTCCGAGAAGGGGACATGCAGATCAACCTATTCCTAATACCCTATTATCTTTTCCTCCAGCCTACGATCGGAAAACTTCGAATAGACGTAGACCTTAGATCAGGGGATGCATATAGGGCTTATAGCCGTGGACGAGGTCGATGAGGAGGTTTTAGAAGTTGTTAAAAGGGGGCTGGAGAGGGAGATCCCTGGAGCCACCTGCCACATACTCCCCATGAGTATGAGGGCGCCGAGGAGAGGTTACAACCCCTATAGGAGGCAGCATCGATCCGAGTTCTTTCTAGAGCAGTTAAAGACTTTAAGGGATGAAATGGGCGTGGATAGACTCCTAGGGGTTACAAGCCTCGACCTCTACGCTCCGGGACTCAACTTCATCTTCGGGGAGGCCGCCCCCTGGTGGGGAGTCGCCATAATCTCGACGCATAGGCTAAAACCAGAGTTTTATGGGGAAGGGGAGAATAGAGGCCTATTCCTGGAGCGATGCGTCAAGGAGGCCGTCCACGAGATAGGGCATACCCTCGGCCTAAGACACTGCCCAAATCCAAGCTGCGTTATGCACTTCTCCAATACGATATGGGACACTGATAGGAAGGGGAGGGGGTTCTGCGAGAATTGTCTCAAGAAGCTGGGATATTACGGGGAAATTCGATAGATCGGATCCTCGAAAACCATAAGACTTACAGGTTGGTGCGGCCGCCGGGATTCGAACCCGGGTCTTCTGCGTGGCAGGCAGACATCTTAACCAGGCTGGACCACGGCCGCCCGATCCATAGAGTGTGGAAGGCCTCTATTAATCTCTTACTTTGGCCTCCGACAAGTGACGCCCATCACCTCTCTATGATAGCGTAGGTCGGTGAAGCCTGCCTCGCTTAGTCTCTTCATCACGCCTCTCCGGAGGTCTATGCGTCGATGCCTGGAGCCTGGTTCACCGGTGTAGTGGAAGAGGCGTCCTCCAGGTCTTAGAACCCTGAATAGGCTATGGTAGAATTCCCTGCTGTAGAGGTGTCCGGCTAATGCGAATCGCGGCGGGTCGTGGATGACGTAGTCGAATCTGGCCTCGGGGAGCATGGGAACGATGTCGTAGGCGTCGCCGAGTATGAGGCTTAGACGTCTATCTTGGAATAGGCCTCTCGACCAGGGGTTGATGAGGGCCATCCTCAACACTATCGGATTCACCTCGATGGAGACCACCAGCTCTGCACCCCTCCTCAAAGCCTCTAGGGCTGTATATCCCAAGCCTGTACAGATGTCTAAGACCCAGCCTCCCTTGAGGCTGAGGGCCTCCAGCTTCATGGCGGCATCCCTATCGGGGGTTACACCCTTAGTTCTATGCATCCTTATGCCATCGATCTCGAGGGTTGGCGCTCTCTCCGTGGGAACCAGCTTATAGAAATGGCCGTTGGAGTAGGCTGCCATATAGACGCCGGTCTCGTCGACGATGAAGATCGTCTCCTCCCTCTCGGCGATACGTCTCAGGATCTCTATGGGTATCTCTAATTCGCCTGGGAGTATGGCGGCTCCATCTCGGAGCTCCACGTGGCTTTGGGAGAGGCCGAGGTCGAGGGATACCCTCCGAGAGCCTCTGAGAATCCGCCTCGCCGCCTCCGCCGTCAGAAGATATCCCAGCCTATCCAGCCTCCCCTAAGCCGATCTCCAGGAGTCTCTTAGCGATCCTCTCCGCCGATCGCTCCTCCACGAAGCGGCTAGCCCTCTCCCTCAACCCCTCATACTCTCCCTCTAGGAGGCCTCTAAGCAGGCTCCTCATCTCCTCCAGGCTGCGATACTTCAAGACTTCATCCTGGAAGGTGTAGAAGTAGCTCACATCGGAGCAGACTATAGGCGTCAGGGAGCCTAGGCAGAGGTGAGCGGTGCTTGACAGCTTGATCCCCTCTCCCCCCTCCACCTTATGGATGAGGAGTATGTCGACGGCTGATAGATATCCATAGAGGGCCTCTATGGAGGGCCTATCAAACCTCAAATCGAGAAAGGGATGTTCACTCTGTAACCTTTTAAGTCTCCGATAGAGGTCTATGTCTCCGACTAGACAGAGATATCTCAGAGACGGGTTCTCCCTCCATAGGGGTTTAAGAGCCTTGATGACGGCCTCGGGTTGCTGGAGTAGTCCAAAGCTGAAGACAACCTCAGCGTCTCCAGGTATATTCAGCCTCTCCCGCTCGACGGCTCTATCCCTCCGCTCGATGGGGTGACAGGGGAAGGGGACTATATGGAGGCGATCCTCAGGGAAGATACCTGAGAATAGGCGGAGATATCTATCATCGAATACCGTCACGGCATCCCACCTCACCTTATAGAAATAGGGGTTCTCAGGTCTTCGACATTCATGAATCACCGCGAGGGTTCTCCCCTCAAAGCGAGGCAGGATCTCTAGAAGCCTCTTCAGAGGCATCGATGAGGGCTTCTCCACGATGAGAAGATCGAAATCATCCTCGATGAGAGGCTTCGGATCCAGGAATAGGCTGCCCAGCAGATACTCATCACGGCATCGATCCCCATATCTCAGGAAGGAATAGTTTCGGATGACATAGGGTTCATCGACCTTGAAGTATCGATGGGTGTCATCATCCTCATATTGTATGGGGGCGAAGACCCTCAGCTCATGGCCTAGGCTTAGTAGCGCTCGACCGATAAGCTCGGCGTGGATGGAGACCCCGCAGACGGCGTTCCAGCTGGACATCAAAGCAACCTTGACCATCGCCTACCGCCCCTCGGCGACGTCGGCGGCGTGTAGATGCACAGCGGCCCTCCAGGCGTAGATGACAGCCGTTAGGGCTGCGTGGATCGTGATCGTCTTCAATGCTATGGCTGGCACGCCTAGGAGGATGGCGATGAGTATATGGATGTTGTAGAGGTTTCGTCTACCGGCGACCCTTCTGAAGACCCTCTCGAAGGGGCCGTAGATGTCTAGGCTGACTCCCATCATCTTCCCGAAGATGTCGTAGCAGTAGCGGTAGAAGGCGATGAGAATGATGGCAGTCATCGCATAGGCGATGGGTTCAGAGCTGCCGCTGCTTCGGCTGAGGTAGAGGGCGAGGGCTGCCAGCCATGAGAACTCGTAGAGGAGGTCTAGGGCGTGCTCCAGCTTACCAACCTTCGTCATCATATCCTTCGCCCTCGCCAGCTTCCCATCTAAGCCGTCCATGACGCCGACGATGAAGCTGAGCAGCGACCCTGGGAGGAGGTAGCCGAGGTAGTAGAGGGCTGTCACCACATAGGCGACGGCGTTGGTCAGCAGCGTCAACTGATTCGGGGTGATCGGAGTGTCGATGAGCCTCAATACTATCCAGTTCTCTATGGGTCTGTGAACATAGGCGGCGAGGAGGTCTGAAGGCCCCTTCGCCTTCTCCAGCTTCCTCTCAATCTCAGCCCTCTCCATTCCTCAACACCTTCCTAGCCCATGAGAAGTCATCCCAGGTGTCGACATCCAGCCAGAAGCAGCCTGAGACGTCGCAGGCCTTCAAGGCTCTGAAACCTGTCAACCTCCGCATCCAATCTGAGAGAGTGGGCGGAACATAGCCCATGGGCAGAACCTCGAAGGCTTCCTGGGTGAGGTGGAAGACGCCGGTGTCCACGCCATTCCAGAGCTCCAGGCTCTTCCCGATCTCCCTTATGTAGCCCCATCCGTCGACCAGCACCTTCGTCGCCTCCTCGACATCTCTAAGGTATCTAGGCGACGCGTCGACGCAGAGGAGGGGCTTACCCTTGAAGGCTCTCACAGCCGCCTCGACGAGTTTCCCCTCTATGATGTGATCAGACATCGATAGTAGGAAATGCCTCTCACCCTCTAGCTCCTCACGGGCTGCGAGCAGCGATGAGGCATTCCCCAGCCTATAGTCTGGATTGTGGACGAAGGTTATCTCAGCCTCGATGTCCAAGGCCTCCACGCCCTTTCGTAGATGGTCGCCGAGATATCCGGTGACGATGACGAAATCCTCTATCCCAGCCTCCATGAAGGCCTCTATCACATAGCCTATTAGAGGCCTGCCGTTGAGCCTCAGCAGTGGCTTAGGCGTCCAATCCGTCAAGGGGGAGAGCCTCTCCCCCCTCCCAGCGGCGAGAATAACCGCCCTCATCCACCACACCCCCAGAGATCAAGAAGCCGCTTAGGCGGCTGAGAGAGGCCCGAGAAGGGCCTTTTAGAGACGAGAGATAGAGCTAACTGTAAGCCTTTATGATAATACTAACCTATATTATTCACCGTATTATTTTAACCTTACTCAACGCCTTCCCACGCCATTAATATCGGGTGTAGCTCGCTCTTTTGATCCAAGACCCAGGGATCCGCAAGAAGACCATGGAAGAGAAGGGGAACGCGCTTAAAGGAGGCCGGCGAAGGAGCTAGCGAGGGATATTAAGAGAAAGGTGAAAGACAATAGAGACCGATAATCAGGGAGATTGTGGAGGAGTATTAGAAAAAAGGAGGTGGCACAACGGGATGCGGGGGGTGGGATTCGAACCCACGCAGGCCTGAGCCAGCAGGTCCTAAGCCTGCCCCCTTTGGCCACTCGGGAACCCCCGCCCATGATCAGTGGTGTAGAGCCTCAATATGTTTCTTATACTCCTCCGCGGTCATCAGCTCCTTTAGATCCGCATCTAGGTTCCTGGGTTTCATCTTAGCTATCCAGCCCTCGCCGTAGGGATCCTCGTTTAATAGCTCTGGGCTGTCTAGGAGAGCCTCATTCACCTCAACTATTGTTCCGGAGATCGGTGAATATACATCGCTCACAGCCTTGACGGATTCCACCGTGCCTATGGCGTCCATCCGCTCAACATCCTTTCCCACCTCGGGTAGCTCGACGTAGACGATCTCGTGAAGCTGCTTCTGGGCGTAGTCTGTGATCCCCATGAGGACGTTGCCGTCGTCTAGAACCTTCAGCCACTCATGCTCCTCGGTGTAGTAGAGGCCCTCTGGAACCTCATACTCCTCGCTCACGCCTCAACCCTCCTCCAACCATATTTGGTTTCATCATAGAAGGGATGGAATTTAACTATCTTTCCCCTCGCCAGTCGCCCCCTGATATTTATCCTCACCGGCGTCCCGATCTTCCGATACTCCCTTGGGACATAGCCCATCGCTATTCCGACGTTGAGGGTGGGGCTATAGCCCCCGCTAGTGACTACGCCTATCTTCTCCTTCCCCTCCCCATCCCATATCTCATAGCCCTTCCTCGGAATTCCACGCTCCTCCATCATTATGCCGACTCTAAGCCGCTTAACCCCCTCCTCCCTGATGCGGAGCAGGGCTTCCCTGCCTATGAAGCCCTGCGGCTTCTTGAACTTCACAACCCATCGAAGCCGCGCCTCGAGGGGGTTGATATTCTCGTCGATGTCGTTGCCGTATAGGCAGAGGCCGGCCTCCAATCTTAGGCTGTCCCTCGCCCCGAGGCCGCAGGGCTTTATACCAAACTCCTCCCCCGCCTCCAGGAGGGCGTTCCAAACCTGTAGAGCCTTCTCAGGCCTCTCAGGGGTGGCGTCGAAGATGAAGACTTCGAAGCCATCCTCACCCGTGTAGCCGGTTCTAGCAGCCATAGCCTCAACGCCGCTGAGACGTGTCTCCACGATTTGGAAGCGATCGACATCGCTGAGGGGTCTTGAGCTGATCTTCTCCAGCGTCCTCAACGCCTTGGGGCCCTGAACCGCGATCATGGCGATCTCATCGGAGACGTCGTGGAGCTCCACGTCGAAGCCCTCTGAATGCCTCATGAACCAGTTGAAGTCCTTCTCCCTGTTCGACGCGTTATAGACGACGAAGAAGCGTTCAGGCGTCAATTTATAGATGATGAGGTCGTCGACGATTCCTCCACGCTCGTTACACATCACGGTGTATAGGCCTCTCCCTGGTTCCAGGGCTGAGACGTCGTTGGTGACTATGTAGTTTAGAAATCTCTCGGCGTCCGGCCCCTCAGCTCGCATTCGACCCATGTGGCTGGTGTCGAAGATGCCGACGGCGTTCCTGACGGCGTTGTGCTCTGGGATGATGCCCTCAAACCAGACTGGCATCTCGAAGCCAGCGAACTCTATGAGCCTCCCATGCTCCTTGTGATATTGGTAGAGTTGAGTTTTCTTCAGGCTCATGACCTCACCATTTAATCGATCTTCTAGGAGGTTAAAACGGTTCTCACCCCCTGTAGGGGGTGATCTTCACCCTATCCGGGGAGAAGGAGAGCTCCTTACCACATTTAGGGCATCTCCCATTATATTTGCGGACTATATCCTGCGGGGGCTTTAGAACATCACCCTTATAGAGGACGTAGCCGCATCGGGAGCAGACTATCTCCTGTGGCATGGAGATCCCCCAGGGATACCTCAGCGGGAGATTAAAGCTTATCTCATCTAAGGGGGGAGTGTAATGGGATGAGGAGGCTTAGGAGGAGAGCTCCAAGACTTAGATATAAGGGCCTTAGAGTCCCGCCTCTAGCTGTGGCTATAGTCATCGCCCTCTTCACATCCTTCATCCTCGGCGGGGGGATCTACGACGTCGTCGATAATCCCCCATCCATCATCCCTGGGCCGAGGGGATGGATCGCCATACATCCCTACATGAGTGAGCAGACCCTAAATGAGAGTCTTTTAGCGATGCTCTTCTACTTCCTCTCCTTCCTAGGCCTCTACCTCGGCTATCAGGCCAGTAGGGTATCCTATGACCGCCGTAGGGCAGCCACCTACCTCTTCCTAGGCATAGGACTAGTCCTCCTATCCATCTCAGGCTTCTACTACCTCTACTTCCTCAAGCGCAGCCTCCTCTAAGACCGCTTTAATCGAATTGGAGCTCTAAAAGGGAAAACGTTTAGAGAGCTGAGTCGAGAGGGTTTAGGGGTGAAGAGGGTGACGGAGAAGAAGAGGGTTGGCTTCATAGGGCTTGGCCTCATGGGGAGCAGGATGGCGAGGAACATCCTCAAGGCGGGCTTCCCCCTCACCGTATGGAATAGGACGAGGGAGAAGATGAAGCCCCTACTAGAGGCCGGAGCGGAGGGGGCTGACTCCCCAAGGGAGGTGGCTGAGCGGAGCGACGTCGTCATAGATATCGTCACCGACTCCCCAGATGTGGAGGAGGTTCTCCTAGGGCCGCAGGGCGTCATCCACGGCGCCAGGCCTGGACTCATCGTCATCGACATGAGCACCATCTCCCCCATCGTCACCAGGAGGATAGCTGAGAAGTTGGCTGAGAAGGGGGTTAGGATGCTGGATGCCCCCGTCAGCGGAGGCATCATAGGAGCTGAGAAGGGGACGCTCAGCATCATGGTCGGCGGCGACTATGAAACCTTCAAGGAGTGTCTGCCGATCTTTGAGGCGATGGGGAAGACCATCACCTACTGCGGAGGCCATGGGATGGGTCAGATGGTGAAGGCCGTCAACCAGATACTGGTGTCGATGACTATGCTCGCGGTGGCTGAGGCCCTCATGTTCGCCTCAAAGGCCGGCCTAGACCTAGAGACGACGCTGAAGGCCGTCTCAGGCGGGGCAGCGGGAAGCTGGCAGCTCACCAATAATGGGGCTAGGCTGCTGAGAGGCGACCTGGAGCCAGGCTTCAAGGTTGAACACCTGTTGAAGGATCTCAGGATCATCATGGAGGTGGCCAGGGAGATCAACATGCCCCTCCCAGGGACGGCTCTAGCCTACCAGTTATATAGAAGCTTGATGGCTGAGGGTTTAGGGGAGAAGGGGACTCAGGCGGTGATCAAGGTCTACGAAAAACTCGCCGGAGCCCCCCTCCTAAGAGGTGAAGAATGAGATGGGTATGAGGGAGCGATTTAGGGGGAGAGACTTCCTAACGCTGATGGATTACACACCAAGGGAGATCGAATACATCCTCGACGTCTCGGCGGAGCTTAAGCGGATGTGGATGCGCAGAGAACCCCACGAATACCTCAAAGGCCGAACCATCGCTATGATCTTCGAGAAGCATAGCACCAGAACCCGCTTCAGCTTTCAAGCCGCCATCGCCCATCTGGGAGCGCAGAGCTTCTACGCCACCCCAGCTCAGATGCAGCTTGCGAGGGGAGAACCCATCAAGGATACGGCGAGGGTTATAGACAGATACTGTGATGCCCTGGTCATAAGAACCTACGGCCAGGAGATTGTTGAGGAGTATGCCGAGTATATGGTTCATCCAGTGATTAACGCCCTCACAGACCTCACACATCCATGTCAGGGCCTCGCCGACATGTTGACCATAAGGGAGCATAAGGGGAGGATCAAGGGGCTGAAACTGGCATATGTCGGCGATCCATGGAACGTCTGCCAGACGCTGATGGTCTGCGGAAGCCTACTGGGGATGGATGTCTACGTCGCCATACCGGAGGGCTATCAGCCTGCGAAGGTCATCCTCGACTTCTGCGAGGAACACGCCCCAGAGAGCGGTGCTCAGGTCGTCGTCACCCATGACCTGGAGGAGGCGCTGAGAGACGCGGACGTCGTCTACGCAAACACCTCCCACAGCATGGGGCAGCCGGACATAGAGAAGCGTAAACGCGACTTCGCGCCATACCAGATCAACGCTGAGACCATTAAGATGGCGAAGCCCGACGCCATCTTCATGCACTGCCTCCCAGCTTACAGGGGCGAGGAGGTGACCGATGACATCATCGAGGGCCCCCAAAGCGTCGTCTTCGACCAGGCTGAGAATAGGATGCATACAGAGAAGGCCGTCCTAGCCCTCGTCGTCCCCTAAACCCCTTTTTAATGTGAAGTCTATGTTAGCGGTTCTTCGAGAGGTCTTCTCCAATAGGAACATCCTCACCATCTCCTCGACCAACATGCTCTATCACATCTTCAACAGCCTCTGGGAGCTCTGGTGGACTCTCTACCTAATAGAGGAGCTGAGAACACCGATCCTCATCGTCGGCCTCCTGGCGACGATACAGAACACCAGTCGAATCCTCTTCCAACTCCCTGGGGGCATACTCGCCGACAGGATTGGTAGGAAGAGGGTCATCGTCTATGGCACCTCCCTCAGGGTGGTGGCGGCCCTAATACTCTTCACGGCTAGAAGCTGGATTCAGGTGGCTCCAGGAATGATACTAAACGCCGTCGCATCCCTCTACTCTCCAGCCTTTAACGCTCTAATAGCCGAGTCCCTTCCAGAGGATCGACGGGGGGCGGCCTTTGGGGCCTATAGGATGATGACCTCCATCCCAAGGGTCTTCATGCCCCTCATCAGCGGCTACTACCTCGATATCCTAGGTATAGGCAGAGGAGTCAGGCTGGGTCTATTGATGTTCTCACTGGCCGTCTTCACCGCCGCCCTCCTGAGGGGGCTACTCCTAATGGAGACCCTCCACGAGGGGGAGAGAAGAGATGGAAGCGGATTTAGGGAGTCCCTGGAGGTGCTGAAGCGAGGTAGGACCCTCCTGGCGATGCTGGCGGTCTCCGTCGTCTCAGGTTTCGCTATGAGGATGACCTGGGCCTTCCTATCGGTCTACGCCTACTATATCATCGGCCTCTCCACCACCCAGTATGGATTGCTTCAGACCATCGCCATGGGCCTCTCAACCCCCCTCTACCTCCTCAGCGGCGTCATAGCAGATCGCTTTGGAAGGGTTCCCTGCATCCTCATCGCTCGGGGCCTAGGCCCAATGGACTCCCTTAGCCTACTACTGCTCAGAGATTATAGGCATCTAATAGCTGCCTACGCCATCATAGGAGTAGCCGGAGGCCTCGGCGGGGGAAGACTTCGAGGGGGAGGATTCATGGGAGGGCCTGCATGGCAGGCCCTCATCGCAGATCTCGTCCCTCCTAGGAATAGGGGGAAGGTTATGGGGGCGATGGCGACGATAACAGGCCTAGCAGCCCTACCGGCACCATATATAGGCGGCTACCTCTACGATCTCAATCCACATCTACTGCTGATGCTAGGCTCCCTAATAGAGGCGCTCACCATTCCGATAATACTGCTCTTCATCAGAGAGGCCGAGAAATAACTCAAATATTTGTAGCTACATTTTTAAGAGTAAAATCAGACTCCTATGAGATGAGGCGGACAACCGAGCTGGCTGCGACGGCGATCTTCAGCGCCATGGCCGTCGCGATAACCCTCGCAAAGCTGACAGTCCCCTTTCCACCGCTACCTTACCTCAAGTTTGACATCTCGGAGATCCCAGTGACCCTCGCCCTCTTCCTATTAGGCCCCATCTCCGGGCTCTCAGCCACCGTCATCTATTGGCTAGTCCTCACCCTCAGGGCGGGAGACATCCTTGGGCCTGCGATGAAGTTCGCTGCCGTCGCATCGATGATGATAGGCTTCACCATCGGCGCCCTCCTATCCCGAAGGGCGGGTGGAGGATTGAAGCTCTCCATGGCCCTCGGCCTCCTCCTGGGAACCCTCGTCAGGGTGTTGACGATGTCCCTATCGAACTTCATAATCCTCACCATAATCGCACCCTATTACCTGGAGTTTGCGAGACCCCTCCTAGCATCCCTAGGCTTATCGGTGGAGACAAGGCTTGGAGCCCTGCTATGGGTGCTGGTGCTAACCGGCGTCTACAATCTCCTCCACACCCTCCTGGCGGTGCTGCCGGCATATCTCATCGCGGAGGCGGCCCTCAGGAGGATTCCAGGTCTCCTAGGCGGAGGATGGCTTAAGAAATGATAGATTAAGGTTATATATTAGACAAAACTTCTATATCGAGAGATGAGGCGGATCGTCGAGGTCGCCCTCTGCGGCATTATGGCAGCCCTAGTCTGCGTCACCACGCTGCTGATACAGGTTCCAACGCCGCCGACTAGGGGTTACATAAACGTCGGAGACGCCATGATAATGGTTGCAGCCCTATCCTTCGGCCCCCTCATAGGGGGATTCGCCGGAGGAGTTGGCTCAGCGCTAGCCGACATCTTAGGAGGATGGGTTCACTGGGCCCCCTTCACCCTTATAATAAAGGGCGTTGAGGGGGTAATAGCAGGCTTCATAGCCCGTAGATGGGGCTCAAGGATTCATACACTGCTCATAGCATGGATCATCGGATGCGGGGAGATGGTTCTAGGCTACTTCACCGTTGAATCAATCCTCTATGGCGTGGGGCCAGCCCTCGTAGAGGTTCCTGGGAACACCTTCCAGATGATCGTCGGAGGAGTTGTCGGCATACCCGTCTCCCTAGCCGTAAGGAGAAGAATAAGACTGGAGTAGCTGATTTTTCTACCCAAAGATTATCTTCCCTAAACGGGATAGATGAGGGGAGGAGAGATGGAGGCGCCTAGGATTATCACACCTCCCCCAGGCCCAAAGTCCAGGAAGCTCCTAGAGCTTCGAAACCGCTATGTGCCTCCAGGCGTCTATCTGGTGCTGCCCATCGCCATAGAGAGGGCTGAGGGAGCCATCATCAGAGATCTCGATGGGAACACCTACATAGACTTCACCTCCGGCATCGGCGTCATGAACCTAGGCCACTGTAGAGCTGAGATCGTCGACGTCATCTGCCAGCAGGCGAGGAGGCTGATCCACAGCTGTATCCACGTCGCCAACTATGAACCCTACATAGAGCTGGCGAGGAGGCTGACGGAGATAACGCCTGGAGACTTTGAGAAGAGGACGCTGCTATTGAACAGCGGGGCCGAGGCCGTTGAGAACGCCGTGAAGATCGTCCGACAGCGCACCGGTCGACCTGGCATCATAAGCTTCGAGAACAGCTTCCATGGACGCACCTACATGGCGATGACGCTGACGGGTAAGTGGGATCCCTATAAGGTGGGATTCGCCCCCTTCGTCCCAGGCGTCTACATGGCGCCCTACGCCTACTGCTATCGATGCCCCTTCCACCTAGAATACCCCGACTGCGGATTAGCCTGCGTGGAATACATAGAGAAGAAGATGCTCAAGACAAGGGTGAATCCGAAGGAGGTAGGAGCCATCATCGCGGAGCCGGTTCAGGGTGAGGGCGGCTTCGTGGCTCCGCCTTTGGACTACTTCAAGGAGCTGAGGAGACTCTGCGATGAGCATGGCTTCAAACTCATCATCGACGAGATCCAGACCGGCTTCGGCAGAACCGGTAAGCTCTGGGCCATAGAGCACTTCGGCGTGGAACCCGATCTGATGACGATGGCTAAGGCCCTGGCTTCAGGGCTGCCCTTAAGCGCCGTCGTCGGAAGCGAGGAGCTGATGGGCGACATCTACCCAGGTTCACTAGGCGGAACCTACGGCGGCAACCCCATCGCATGCTCCGTCGCCCTGAAGGTCATAGAGATCATGGAGCGTGAACATATACCGGAGAGGGCTGCGGAGCTAGGCGTGGAGCTGAGGAGACGCCTGGAAGAGCTGAGGGAGAGACATGAGATCATCGGCGACGTGAGAGGCCTAGGACCGATGCTTGCCATAGAATTAGTTAAGGATCGAAAGACTAAGGAGCCATATAGCGAGGCGGCCTCAAAGGTCATCAGGGAAGCCCTATCCAAGGGGCTGCTCCTCCTAAAGGCTGGGCTATATGGCAACTGTATCAGGCTACATCCACCGCTGACCATAGAGGAGGAGCTCCTAGATAGGGGGATGTCAATCCTCGACGAGGCCCTGAAAACCCTCTAACCCATTTTTCCAGCTCCAAGCAGCTTAAAGATCAGCCAGAGGGGGATATCACCTAAAATTAGCGAGAAGAATAGGCCGATGGCTATAAGGAGGAGGAAGGGAAGCGTTGAGGAGACCCAGATCTCGCTTACGCCGACATCCCTCAGCTCCCTCAAAACCCTAATCGCCTCCTCATCGCTTTCAAGACTCGGCATCAATACAAGTCTCCGACAGCCATCCTCCAGGATCTCGAGGGAATACTCGAAGGGGGGGCCTCTAACGGAGCTTAGGGGCTTCCTAAAACCGCTGAGGAGGACTAGTAGCTTCCTCCACCAGGGATCGCTGAGACCCTCGAAGAGGCTGACACCCCTCAAGGCCTTCAACAGGTTTCGGAGGAGTATGAGGATCGACAGCGATGCCCCAGCCAAAACGGAGTTTGAGAAGATCGTCAACGGATAGAGAGGCGAGACAACGCCGAGAAGAGGACTAAACCCTGGGGGGTGAGGCAGGAGGAGTGAGAGGGCTGTGAGAGCCTTGAAGTCGGCGCCCCCGAAGAGGCCGAGATAGGCGATGACATAAGCCAGAAGCGTTGAGATGCCGATGGAGGCGAGGAGGCCGAGGGGCCTATAGACGCCGAGGAAGACGGCGTAGAGATCCAATGCGAAGCCGATGGAGCCGCCTAGGAGCCAGACCAGGTCTGAGACCTCCCTCGTTTTAATATCCCTCACCGAGGCGTAGAGGAGCATCAGTATGGAGGCCGTCAGCCTTATGGCTTCGACGATGGATGGCAACCCAGGGATCATAGACCAAAATCCTTAAGGGGTTTCCCATACGCTCCGGTTAAATCCAGCCTCTCCCATCCTCAATATGTGAAATTCGGCTTCCACATCTCCATTAGAGGCTCCATCGATAGAGCTGTCGATAGGGCGTTGGAGATTGGATGTGACACCTTCCAACTCTTCACCAGGAATCCTAGGAGCTGGGGCTTCACACCCTTAGACGATGGAGAGATAGAGGCCTTTAGGGAGAAGCTTAGACATAGCCGCCTAGAGCCGGTTTTTTCGCATATGCCCTACATATTGAACCTCGCCTCCCCAGAGCGGGAGGTCTATAGGAGGTCGATAGAGTCGTTGAAGGAGGAGATTAGGCGTTGTGAGGCTCTCGGAATTGGATACATAGTTACACATCTCGGCAGCCATAAGGGGGCTGGAGTCGAGAGGGGGATTAGACGGGTAGCCCAGGCCGTGGAGAGGGCGCTGAGGGAGACGGAGGGGGATGTGATGATCCTCCTGGAGAACGGCTCGGGGGCGGGAAGCCAGGTGGGTTCGAGGTTCTGGGAGATCGGTGAGATGCTAAGGCTCATCGACGATGATCGAGTTGCGGTCTGCCTAGACACCTGCCACGCCTTCGCCGCAGGATATGAGCTGAGAAACCCAGAGGGGCTGGAGGAGACCCTAACAGAATTCGATGAGGCCATAGGCCTTGAGAACCTCATACTCCTACACCTAAACGACTCCGTTGGAGATCGAGGCTCGGGCATAGATCACCACGAACACATAGGCCTAGGAGAGATCGGCGAGGAAGGCTTCAGGCTGATCCTCAACGACAAGAGGCTGAGGGGACTGCCCATAATCATGGAGACACCCATCGACGAGCGGAGAACAGACCGGGAGAACCTCCTAGTGGTGAAGAAGCTGGCGGGGCTTCTAGGGGAAGATTAAAATCGCCGACACACCAAATGTGATCGCAGGCCCCGGTGGCTTAGTCTGGTTAAAGCGCCTGCTTGGTAAGCAGGAGATCGCGGGTTCAACTCCCGCCCGGGGCTTAAGGATAAGAGCCGGGTCGTTCTCAAGACTCGGCGTTATCTTCATCTCGATGGCTTACCGATGATAACCCGGAGAGGATGAGGAGAGTTAGCTGGTGGAAGGGCTTCGTGGTGATCCTATCAATAGGGATACTAGTCATCTCAGGTCTTTATGTCGGCGTCTTAAATCGACTTCAGGAGCAGCAGGTAGAACTCGAAAGATTGAGGGAAGAACTTGAGAGCCTGAAGGCGGGATATGATAGATTAGCGGGTCTCCCCGAACTCGTAAATCTATCAATTAGGAATCCCGTTACGCATCTATATGGTTCTGGACTCTACATCGTCTCAGGCTATGGTCTGAATTATTGGCATTTGTTAAGTGATTCAGGGATTGACCGTAGTATCCATGGCTTCTACACAGTCTTCTATGCCCCACTAGACAATCTAACCCTCAAGATGTATCTCTTCGTATATCCAGCAGGTGTGATGCAGGTTCCCCTGACCCTTCAGATGGGGAACGCCCTAAGAGGCGAGTCAGGCATCATGGTTGAGAAGAGGCTCAACTATACCGTCTGGCAGTCTCCTGTTATATGGTCTGTGAACGCCACCGAGAACAGGGCCTACGAGGTCACCCTACCCACAAGAGGCTGGTATACCCTAAGCATGACAGGGCCGATCCAGAGGACGAGTAGCGGCTCTGTAAGATATCGGTGTATGATAGGGGGGAGATTTGTGCATGTTCGATCCTGGGTCGACTTCCAACTCCTAAAGGATGGGAAACCAATTCTCTTCGCGGTATTGAGAAGATATGGATGAGAATCTCTAAGCTGGAGTCTAGGATAACCATAGCCTACACCCTACTATCAGCTCTGGGATAAGGAGGCGAAGGGACTAAATCCTGGCAATCAGCAAGACGGTGATCAACAGCCTCATTTGGCGCCTATAAGTTTCAGTGAGGCTTCTACGGCGCTGGCTGCGTCTAGGCCTACGGCGTCGGCTCCGATCTCCCTGGCCCACTCCTCCGTGACTGGGGCGCCACCTATGATGACCTTCACCTGGTCTCGTAGCCCAGCCTCCCTCAGGGCCTCTATGACCTCCTTCTGCTTCATCATGGTCGTCGTCATGAGGGCGCTTAGGCCGAGGATGTCTGGCTTGAGTTCTCGAACCTTCTCGACGAAGGTCTGCGTTGGAACATCGACGCCTATGTCTATGACCTCGAAGCCGGCTGCCTTCAGCATCGTCGCGACGATGTTCTTCCCTATGCTGTGGATGTCTCCCTCCACGGTTCCGATGAGGAATCGGCCTACGGCTTCACGGGCTGCGCCTCGCCGCTCTATCTCCCTGTTGAGTATCTCAGCTCCAGCCTCCATGGCCTGGGCCGCTGCGATGAGCTCCGTGATGAAGGCCTCACCCCTTCCAAAGCGGTCTCCCACCTCCCTTAGACCCTTCGCCAAGCCATGTTCCAGGGCCTCAACGGGGTCTAGGCCCATTCGGATGGCCTCCTCGGCCAATCTCCTGGCCTCCTCCTCATCATAAGCCTTAACGGCCTCCTCCATACGCTTGAGGAGCTCCTCCTTCTCCATCTGTGATCCCAAAGAAAGAAATGGCTCTTGAAGTTATTTTAAAGCCTTTAGGGAGAACACCTACCCGTCATCTCCTCCACCGTGATCTCGCCTACGAGGACATCGCCCAGCATTCCTTCGCTTAGGTCCTCAGCCGCCTCCGAAGCCCCATACTTCCTCAGCAGCAGCCTCAAAGCCTTCAATCGCTCCTCAGCCTCCTCCAAGAAGCGGACACGGCCATAGATGATGACGCTCCGATACTCGACGCTGAATTTACAGGGCGTAGAACCAGGTAGAAGCCTCCCCACCTCCTCAACCTGGAAGCAGACCCGGGGATTACGCCTCATAGCCTCGATCTTCCGCCCCCTAGGATAAGAATGAAAATAGATACGGCCGTCATGATAGACGAAGCCGATGGGAACCACATAGGGCTCACCGTCGACACACAGACCCAAATGACCGACGAGAACCCTCTCCAGGAGAGCCTCCATCTCACCCCGCTCCAAACAGCACACCAACTTAGAGAGAGGCTTAAAGATATATGAAGAGGCCAGTCTAACACTATAGAGGCCCCGGTAGCTCAGCGGTCAGAGCGGCAGCCTTGTAAGCTGTTGGCCGCGGGTTCGAATCCCGCCCGGGGCTTGAAGCTTCCTTTTCCCGCCCCTCAGCCTCGCCTCTCGAAAACTCGGTCATGGTTCTCAGCCGACTGCCGCTCATAGGCTGAGGGGTTTCGGGCCATGGATCGTTGAAAATCAACGAAGATGAGGGTTTTGCTATATGCGCTGAGACAATAGGTGGAGCCTATAGAAGATGATGCCGACTATACCACTCCCTCCACCATCTATCTAAGATTAGTTTCGATGAGGATCAGCTTAATGTGAGGAAGCCGCGTCTATCGAGGAGATAGAGAATGATGCAGCTTATCGCCATCTCCGGTAGGATATAGCTGCCGTTATAGATAGCCGAATAGACTATGGGACTCATACCCTCGGGGGCGTACATCCAGAAGAAGAGGACTCCGCTGATGAAGTGGGAGATGAATCTTGCTGTTAGGGCTGCGACGACACCTAGGAGGGGACGCTCCCTGAAGAGGGCGGCTATCCCGAGGAGGCCGAAGGCGAGGGGATAGTCGAGGAACATCCCTAGGGGGTTATAGACCCAGCCGTCCAGCACCATCTTCGCCAAGCCGAAGACGGCGCCTCCGAAGACTCCAACCCTCAAGCCCCATCTAAAGGCCAGGAGCAGTATTGGAACCATGCTTCCCAGGGTTATGGAGCCTCCATAGGGGAGCTGATATATCTTAAGGTAGCTGAGGACGAGGGATAAGGCGACGAACATGGAGGTCTCAGCCAGAAGTCTAACCCTCCTAGTCTCCATCTAAATTGAGGGATAAGGAATTTATATAAAAACCTATTAGCCCTCGCCTCCATACAGCGCCGGATGAGTGATGTCCTCCTCCTCATCGATGTAGGTCAATCTCAGCCTACGACGTGGATCAACGACGAGCTTCGGCCTCCCCAAAGCCTCGATCCTGAAGAGCGCCGACTTATACCAGTCGATTCCAGGGTTCTCCCTAACGGGGAAGCGAAGCCTCTTAACGAAGACCTCATAGCTGACATCCTCGAACCTAGTGGAGTAATAGGAGAAGCCCGCTACTACATCGGTTATGGCGAAGTTCATCCTAGTTACCAAAGCCTCAATACGCCTCCACTTCTCAAGTGACGCCTCAGCCCTGGTTAAGCCGAAGTATCCGACGCCCCCCTCCCTAAGGCAGGCAGCCCCCCTAAGGATGAAGGCCCTTAGACCCAGCCATGTCTCCAGAGGCTCCGATGAGAAGAGGTCGAAGGCTCCGATGAGATCCTCGGGGAGCGGCTCGGCTACGTCGTATCTCATGAACTCTATGTCCAGCCCCCGCTCATCGGCGATCTC
>CALEIY010000159.1 GCA_937898665.1 Candidatus Bathyarchaeota archaeon
TCAAGGTGAAGATCGAGGAGCTTAGAGAATTCGAGCCAGAGCTCAGGGCCTGCGACTGGCTGGAGAGGGAGGCATTTGGGAGGATGTGAGGGCGAAGATATGGAGAAGATAAGTGAAGATAATAGAAGTCGTCGGAGTCATTCCCGACGAGGAGAGAGCTGCGAGGTGAGGACCCGCCTCAGGATATACACCCTCAAGGTGGAGAACCAGGTGCTTGAAATGGCCGATGCTCAGCTAGGTGGCGGACATCCAAATGGATACAAGGCCAGGAAAGTAATGGGATTAGATAGGATATTTGATAATCAAGAGAGGTTAAATTATACAGAGACATCTGATATATCAGACACAATATATTGTGATTCAAATTTTAAATCGCCATCTCTCTATGAACACTATTTAAAATTTTCACCTTGGGAGGTGGTCTAATGCCCTACTTCAGCTTCTACGCTCCAGCGTGGTTCAAAGAGACCTGGAGACGGTTCCTAGAGATCGCCAAGAGGGAGGGGAGGAACGCCAGTAGCATCCTAAGAGAATTCGTCAAGTCATATGTCGAGATACACTGGCCCGGAAACCCACAGACGAGGCTAACTTCCTTTACAGAGGGAGGCCCGGCTGAAAAGGCAACAATAGAAGGCAGAATAAGGCTCACCCTGAAGAGGAGGGCTGAGAGGGGCTACGAACTCCGCTTCAAAGACATCTTACAGGCATGCAGAGCCGAAGGGCTCAGACCTAGGGAGGCTCATGCCATGGCCGAACGAATCTATCGATGGCTGAAGGAACAGAAAATCATCGTGTGGAGATGATCCGCCTGCGGTATGTCCCTTGAGAAGGGGGAATATGTGTGAGCGAGCTGGATGAGATTCGCAGGGCTTTCGAGGAGGGTTTGAGGAGGCTAGAGGGGCTTATTGAGCGGATGAAGGCTGAGAGGGATAGGCTGCGTAGGGAGTTTGAGGAGAGGCTGTCCGCTCTCAGCGTGAAGGGCTTCGACATAGAAGGCCTGGAGGAGTTCCTTAAGGAGCCGTACGTCTTGTTGCCTAAAAGCCGTGAAGAGTGGTATGTCATCGTCCCTAAGTGGGTGGGTTTCCATGCAGGGTGGCTGGAGCACCAGACCCGAAGCTACAACATCTTCGTCATCAACCGCTACATGCAGTGGATTACGCCGATACCGCTAAAGATACGTGAACGATTGAAGTTCCCCGAGCTTCCGCCCCTCAAGGTCTACGATGGCTACCTCTTCACGGGCGTCGAGCATCAGGAGGAGGCTTGGAGGAGGTATCGGCGCTACCTCACGAGGAGGGAGGGCAAAGACCGCATACGCATAAAGAAGGGATACGAGTTCCAGCTCATCTCACGCCTCATAGAGGACGGCATCCTACCCTTCATCCCAAGGCCCGTAGACGAGTCCGACCTTAGGGATGCGGAGCCTCCGTTTGAGCTTAGGCCTTACCAGAAGGAGTGGTGGAGGGAATTCATGGAGAAGGGTGCGATAGGCGTTTTCTCGCCCTACGGCAGCGGGAAGAGCGTCTTCGGAACCTACGCAATCTCCAAGATGAGGGGTAGGAGGCTGGTCGTAGTTCCAACGCTAACCCTCAAGGAGCAGTGGCTGGAAAGGCTTAGGAAGATAGGCGCCCTCAGGGGGGTGGACGTGGAGACGTACAGGGCTTTCGACAAGGTTAAGGACAAGTCCTACACGCTGGTCGTGTTCGACGAGGTTCACCACTTACCAGCAAACACCTACATAAGGCTCGCCACCCTGAAGGCGAAGTATCGAATCGGCCTAAGCGGCTCGCCCTTCAGGGAGGATCACAGGGAGAGCTACATCTTCGCCCTCACCGGCTTCCCAGTAGGCGTCGACTGGAGCTACTTCATCGAAAAAGGCATAGTCCGCAAGCCCGTCTGTAAGGTCTACATAGTCGGCTCGGAGGGTAGGAAGCTCAAGCTTCTCCAAGACCTCCTCAAGATACCCGTGAAGACCATTATATTCAGCGATTCAATCCGTCTCGGGGAACTCATATCTAAGAGGCTTGGCATACCGTTCGTCTACGGAGCCACCAGAGATAGGATGGAGATATTGAGGAAGGCTCAGGTTGCTGTTGTTAGCAGGGTGGGAGACGAGGGTATAAGCCTTCCAGACATAGAGCGTGTAATCGAGGTCTCGTTTCTTTACGGGAGTAGGATGCAAGAGAGTCAAAGGTTTGGGCGCCTTATGCATGCCTTGAGGGAGGAGCCTGAGCACATCATAATCTTTACGGAAGAGGAATATCAGAAATATCATAAGCGACTATATTCAATAGCTGAGAGAGGTTTCAGAATAGATGTGATTAGAGGTTGAACAATATATTAAAGCCTTACTGAGATCGTAGCCATGACCGAGCTGTTTAATAGAAGCGGAGAGTTGGAGATATATGTGGAGCTTAAGGCTCCCGACCGATGCCCCCTCTGTGGCGGATCCCTCATAGATAGGGATGGAGAGCTCGTATGCTCAAGTTGCGGATACGTCGTCGAGGAGGCTCCGCCTTCACGGAGTCTGCCCTGGGATGAGACCTACGCCCTAGAGGGTCACTTGGCTTGGGGTCGCAGCCTCGGCGACACCCTGCCCATGGGGAAGCTCACACGGGTTATCGCCAGGGTCAGAAGGGAAGACCTCGGCCTGAGGGCTCGGCACCTGAAGACCATAGTCGAGGCTGTCGAGCCCCATGAGGTTCTGAGGCTGAAGGAGAAGGCCTCAGCGCTGCTGAAGCAGTATGGCTTCTACGCTGACTACAGCGAGTTCAACCACCTGCTCGGGAATTACGTCGGCCTCCTCTGCGAGAGACTAGGCCGGTTCCTCCATGTCTTCGGTCGCAGGCCCAGCAGCTACCGGCGGCTCGCCGCAGCCATTCTCGTCTGGCTGTTGCTAAGCCATCCTGAGAGGAGGATGAAGCTGAAGGCGGAGATGATCAGGCGAAGGGAGAAGGTCAGCTTCGACGACATTGCATCCATAGATTGCCTAATACACTGTCCCTTAATCAATCGAAAACGTAGCATAACCCGTCCTTCTCTCCGAATAAATCCTGTGAGGTAGCTCTCTTGTGAATCCATTGATAAGAAAATCTTATTAATCTTAAATTCAAATTCTTCTTAAAATGTCTGTTAAAGTGAATGTGGCGAGGCTCTCATCCAGGGGTCAGATAGTTATCCCAAAGGAGTTGAGGGAGGAGCTGGGTCTGAAGAAGGACGACCTACTCCTAATCACAACAATAGAGGACACATTGGTGATGAAGAAGCTTGACAGGACAAAGCTCCTAGAAGAGTTTGAAAGTATAAGGAAAGCTGTGAAGGAGAAATTAAGCTCCGAAGAAGTCGAGAGGCTTGTCCATGAATCGAGATCAAAAGGTGAAAGTGGTTATTGATACCAACGTACTTGTCTCCGCAGTCATCTCGAAAGATAGTTCTCCAGCGGATGTAGTCAGGTTAGCTATCCTCGGTGAGATCGAGAACTACACAAGCGAGGATATCCTTGCAGAAGTTGAGAGGATACTAAATTCAGAGAAAGTTTTACAGAGAATCGGTAGCAAGCACAAGGATGATATCATAAGGATTTATAGGCTCATCTCAATCAAGGTCTCGCCGAAAATAAGGGTGAACGTCATCGAGAGAGATCCCAGTGATAATAAATTTCTTGAAGCAGCCCTTGAAGCCAAGGCAGATTTCATAATAACAGGAGATCACCACCTATTAGAGCTGAGAGAGTTTAGAGGAGTGAAAATTCTATCTCCATCGGAGTTCTTGAAATTATGGAAAAGATAAAAACTTTATATCATCAAGTCACCTCCTCGCCGCCACGGCCAGAGCCATTGCTATGAGGAGCATTAACCCTATCATCTGAGCTATCTTCGATTGCAGTATCTCTACGACGGGCTTCACTATTGGCTCCAGTTCTTCAGGCATTTCCCAGCCGCCGCCTCCCGCCGCTTCTTGATACTCCAGTATCAAATCGATAAGCTCTTCTCTAGATGAAGAGGCTTCTCCTATGATTAGTTCTATCAGCTCTTCCTCGGTGGCCTTTGGAGGTGCCTCAACCCCCATTTCTTCGAGGATGTCTCTCAGCTCATCCTCTCTAAGCTCCTCTAAGATGTCCCTGAGAACCTCCTGTAGTTCCTCGAAGCTCAATCTGTTTAATTCCTCTCTCGTCCAGAGTTCATAGCCTTCTCCTGGTAGAACAGTTATGTAATAAATGCTTCCAGCCGTAACTGAGTCTCCTCTGGCCGTTCTGAAGGTAAGAGTCATAGGTTGAGAATATTCACCTGGTTCCACATCCTGAGGTGGCTTAACCTTCACCGGTATCTCCACTCTGTAACCCGTATAGGTCTCTCCAGTCTTCACCGTAAACCACTTTTGATAATAGCCGATGTCCGTAGCCGTCAGCGTGAGGGCTGTGGTTCCAGTCCATGTCACCGTTATCACGTCTTCGCTGATCTCTCCGGCTCTCACTTCGATTCTCAACTCAGATACATAAACGGAAATCGGCCGAGGAATAGAACCCCCTGAGGAGACTGGGGGAGCAGATTCTTCAGGTAGACCGAATGCCAGCTGTAAAACAACTGGGCTGCTGAGCACATATCGCCCTGTGAACATCTTAGTCGCTGTGTCATAGCTGGTGTCGTGGAACCCCCAGGCTGCTTGGGGTGCACCCCATCCGGTGCAGTTCACGTAGATGTAGCCTTCTCCCGCCGTGCCGTTCACGGTCATGGTCAGCTTCTCGTTTTCGAGGCTAACGGATGTCAGGTATCCATGGGTGAGTCCCTCTATGCGCAGCCCACCCCAACTGGAATAGTAGACATCTATGCTCCTGGAGCCGTCGTGATTTAGGGTTAGGAGGTTGTTTGAATAATCTTCGTCGAGGAGATAAGTGGCGTTGAGGATGTAGACGGGCTCGGGGCCGTTGACAAGCGTCTGATAGCTTCCAGCGCTGATGTTGAAGTTGATGTCCAGATACTCGTTGCCTATCCAGCTGGCGGAGAGAACCGTGGCGTTTCCGCCTATCAGCCTTGGCCCAGCCTTCGCCAAGGGCACCGATTGATTGACGACGCATTCAAGCGGGGAACCGGAGGCATCCGAGATTCCGTAGCAGACGCTACCCCACGGGAAATCAGAGGCTTGCGAGAGGTCGAAGACAGCCCATCCGCTGCTGTTCGTTGTAGCCTGCATTCCTCTGAAGCCTACGGTTCCGCCGGCGATGGAGACTCCGGAGGTGTAGGTGAGCTTTGCATAGAGTTTCTCGTTTCCAACATCAACTATAACCTGCTCGATCTTCAATTGACCGGCTTCTAGGGTGAATGTGATAGGCGTGTTTGTGCTGGTGATGGTGACGTTGAAGAGAAAGTCGTCCCCGTCTCCAGAGGGCGTGAGCGTTCTAACGGCGACTCCATCTCTTTTGAGTAGGACTGAGCTGCTTGTAAGGTTCGCTATGTTCACCCATACGGTGTCGCCTTGGATTCCAGATATTGTGAAGTTAGCATAGATCGGAGCGTCTCCGAGTTGATGAACCGTGATGTGGGCGGAATGGTTCCAGACGTAGAATTTGATTGGGAGCATGTTCTTGTATTCATCCTCTGTGGGCAGACTATTGTATCGGTTGATCGGGTAGAATCCAGGCTCCACCTTTATGGTTTCATTCGCCCAGAACCCTCCGAAGTAGGCTATATCCAGCTGCTTAGGCAACTCGTGCTCGGCGAATACGCCTCCGATGAAGCCGTCTGCATTAAACATGGTGAAGCCGCTTGGATGGGTTATCCCTAGGCTCGCTTGACCATATGCATCGGATGCGGAGGGAGAATAGTAGAAGCTCTGTGGGGAGAGACTGCTTGGAGCATCTGCGAATACTAGGTCGGCGTCGAAGTCATAGGGCTCTGATGATGAGCCGCATCCAGGAGCGAAGCCCATGAAACTTCCGTTAAGCCATAGACCATTAGGCGGATAGATGAAGGCGTCAGCCCAGCTTCCAGCTGTGAAGTTCGCCGTCGAATAGAGGAGCTTAACATAGTCTCCCGTGAAGTTGTAATCTGCGCTTCTCGCAAGCCAGACCTCTTCCCATCCACCGGCTGTTGCGCCCCTACCTATATAAGCATACCAGTAGCTATCTGTCTCATTATACCAGGCGCAGATTACACGGCAGTTGGCTCCGCCAAGGTCGTCGTATTTGGTCACAAAGCCTTGGAACGTCATGTTTACTGGACTTGTCCCAGTCCAGAGACCGCTTTGGCTGTGGCCTGAGCCATCTTTGAGGCCGACGAACGCATACCAGGTTGAATTGACCTTAACTATCGAGAGCCTCTTATGCTCCACCCAGGGAGACGGTATTCCCGTCGAGTCTAGCGTGTCGCCCAGATGCTCCCAGTTGATTAAGTCGGTTGAGCGGTAGGTTTGGAACTCCGTAGCATGTCCAGATTCCGTGGTTTGATTGAAGAGGTAGTAGATGCCTGGCCGAGCCTTTTCCTCCAGATAGGTGTCGATGTAGTTCTGGGCCTCCTCAAGCGAGGTGAAATTGCCGTTTATCTGTTCTCCGTTATACCATATCTCCACATACCACACAGTAGTAGTGGAGGATACAGATCGATAGGAAGGCCCTCCAATAGAGGTGCTGTCCCAATTTACTATAAGGTTGCTTAAAACTCCACTATGATGCTGTGAATCGAGATCGGTTGTTCCTTCTGAAACAACCACCAAAAATTCGTCGGGGTTGAAAGTGAAACCTGAGGTATAATTCAGTTCGCAAAGTTTATTGGTGTAGAATGGATCGGAATACACTCTCAAGCTAAATGTTTTTCCGTTCTTGAGATAATCTAGATAATAAACCTTGTTGATTGAAAAGTTATAATCGAGCTCTTGAAATTCATAGTTGTGGCTTTGCGCATTAACAATTCTTAATCTATATGTGGTGTTGTCATTTGTTAGATAGTTCGTCATCACGACAATTGAATAGTATGAGCTGTCGGCGGCATAGATGTCTGTTATGTCATCGACCATAGGAGACAGCGTTAATATCCTAAATTTGTAATATGAAGCGGTAAGGTTTACGGGGTCGGTTATCTCTAATGCACATCTCATTCTACAGGCGGATATTGTGGTAGGGCGATGAAGATGAACGTAGGTGTCTTTATCTAGGAAATCTATGTCATTAATAATTATTTGATGTTCTGAAACCTCTAGCCTGTTGTTGGGGTCGGATTCAGTATAAGTCGTGAAGTCTTCGTAATCGGCGGTCAAAACTGGATTTAGATCGAGGTTCTCGATTATACCGTCGGTGTAGGCGGCGCCTTCCGTCGTTGAGTTTAGGCCTCTTAATAGCGTGATGTATCTATAACCTGTCGAGACGCCGGTTAATTCACCTGTATCTTTGAAAATGCTGGTTCGGTTCTCATCGGTGTAAGCTATTAATCGTAATTTATCTCCAGATCGGATTAGGCTGAAATAATATTTTTGACCCACGTTAAAAGGCTCTAACCATACATAGGCTACGTTGGAACCTCCAGACCTTTGCTGGATTCCTATTTGATAGACGTCGCTTCTTCCTGCCACTCCTATTACAAAGATTTTGATGCAATCATCAGAAGCGTAGACTTGATTGCCTATCTTGTAGAGGTCTATCAAAGCTCTATTGACGCCGCTTGGAGGAGATATTTGCGTTATGTTTACATCAAAGTTATGTGTGAAATTAACGAAGTATCCGTCTCCATAATCCTGATATAGATAACATGATTCGCTTCGGCTTATTCCATACCAAGTAATTTTATGTTGCTCTATAGTGTAATCGGCTCCATTATAAACCGTGAAAGCGGTGAAGTCTTCATAGGGTGAAGACTGTAATGTGCTGGTTACGTTGTATATCTCGTAGCCTTTGTAGATTGTGATTAAGTTGTGATTTGGCGAGGGTGGGGTGGGGGTTATGGGCTCCCAGTATAGGTATGCCTTCGATATGTAGGTGGGATCCCAGTAGCCTTCCTCGGCTATTTCCCAGCCTTTGGTTATGCCTCGACCCGCCCTGATCGCGGTGGAGAAGTTATAGACATCGCTTGTGGCTATGAGGGCACCAGTTGTGCTGTCGTAGATTTTCGCCTGATAATAGATAGTTGAATTTGGTTTTATCTGGTTTGCAGGCAGGTAGAATTCAGCTATGTTCGTGTTGTTATCCCAAGCGGTTCCTAGCGGCGAGCTGAGGTCTGAGTTCAGGCTCCATGTCAATTTGTGGTTGCCAGTCGTGTTGGATGTATAGACGATTCTATAATAGTAGAGGAATCGCTCCACGAGGAAGGTGTCGAAGTAGTTTAGGGTAGGCGGGTCGGTTACGAATTCTGTGGTGCCATCATTAAACTGGCGGAAGACGGCTGCCATGTCGACATCTGTCATGTATGCGGCGTGGGGAATG
>CALEIY010000160.1 GCA_937898665.1 Candidatus Bathyarchaeota archaeon
AATAGACGAAAAGAAACTTTCAATTCTCTTTGTGAGATTCCTGAGGAATAGCTCTGGGTCGTGGCTCTTTAGGTATGTCCATACTTTCAATTCTCTTTGTGAGATTCAGGGAGAAGCACAGGCTCGACTCCCAGATCAGGATGCTCTCACTTTCAATTCTCTTTGTGAGATTCATACAGGGATGTTATGGAAGGCCCATATCCACATTATAACTTTCAATTCTCTTTGTGAGATTCACTATCACCGGCGTTATGCCTCTCTCCCTCAGCCTCTCCACTTTCAATTCTCTTTGTGAGATTCGTGGAAAATGGGGGAGGAAGTAATAGGTTTCTTTAAATCTCCTAACTTTCAATTCTCTTTGTGAGATTCCCAGGAAACTATAAGATTGCTGTGATAGCTGAGGACTACCCTTTCAATTCTCTTTGTGAGATTCTTCCTCACCCTCCTCCTGGTCAACGAGCCTCACCTCCTATCTTTCAATTCTCTTTGTGAGATTCCGGGATCGACGTTGAGGAATCTCTTGACCGAGAACTCGAACTTTCAATTCTCTTTGTGAGATTCATACATCACAAATTGCAAGGATGGTGGATTTAAGACTTAGACTTTCAATTCTCTTTGTGAGATTCCCACTTTATAATATCTTTCAAACATACATTTAGATTTTGAGCTTTCAATTCTCTTTGTGAGATTCGAGCGACGTTTTAGCTATATGCCATGATGTAGATAAGCTTTCAATTCTCTTTGTGAGATTCATTCCAATCCAGGGAGAATAACCAAACTCCAGCATCATCCCCTTTCAATTCTCTTTGTGAGATTCTATGGTGAGCCTCTATCTCCATCTTTAATTGATAATTATATCTTTCAATTCTCTTTGTGAGATTCAGACCCCTTTTATGGGGATTCTAGATGTGTATCTCTAGAAAAGGCCATATAAGTCTTATGAGGTGCTTCGTGGGTTGGGAATCTGTTGGGGGCTTTATAAAGAGTCACGAAGTGTTTTTATCTTTATTTTATGCTTTTATTTAGGATGTTCTTCCTGGATCGCCTGGATTTGGATAGGCGGTTTAGGGTTCTTAGAGGGGAGTTGGCAGAGGTTGGGATTGAGGAGGAGTTGAGGGGCTGGTCTTTTGAGGGTGGCCTCATCAGGCCTTCGAGTGATATCTTGTTGGGTGTCAGTGAGCTGGCTTCACGGTATTGCCCCACTATGAGGGATCTATATTTGAGGAGGATTCTGGGTGTTAGGCCTCCGCCTAATGTGAAGATGACTCGGGGTATTGCTTTCCATGAGGTTTGTAGTAGGGTGGTTCATGAGGTTAAGCGTATGCTCTTCGAGAATCCAAAGGGCGTTCCAGGTTACGTCATCCTTGATAGGCTTCTCCACCAGGCTGAGGTGATAGTTGATGGGATTCTCATGAGGGCGGAGGGGAGAACCGCCAGACTTAAACCCCAGGATCATGCCGCTTTGAGATGCGAGGCATCATCTCTCTATAGGTTTCTGGTTATCCAGGCGGCTGCGAAGGTTGATCAGGCCCTATCAAAGTATCCTCATGCCACCTCCGACTCCATAATGAGCATCGCCATACCACCCATCCTAGAGAGGAAGGTTGATGGAAGCCTCGTAGGCCTAGGCAGGGAGCTGAGCGTCGACATATACACACCCTACAACGCCGTCGCAGACCTCAAAACGGGGGAGGTGAGGGATTTCCACCCATATACGGTCACGGGCTACGCCCTCGCCCTAGAGGCTGAGGAGGGAATCCCAATAAACTACGGCATCATCACCTACGTCAGAGTTAGAGATGATGTTCCAAGATTCAGGATTAGATGTTTCCTCATAGGGAATGAGCTGCGGAGGGAATTCCTAGAGCTCAGAGATGAGGCCTATACGCTGTTGGAGGTGGGGAGAGACCCTGGGAAGCCCCCTAGATGTCCAAGATACTGCCCCTATCATCCAGTCTGCATAGGTGAGATGGGGTGAGGCTCGTCGTCAATAAGCCGGGGCTTTTCATCGGCGTTAAGAGGGGGATGATCGTCGTCAGGGAGCGAGACAAAACCATAGTTGAGGTGGCCCCACCCCAGATAAGCAGGGTCATCGTCACAACCAGGGGAGCCACCCTGTCCACGGCTCTATTAAGGCTGCTGGCCCGCCATCGGATTCCGCTTATACTACTCTCCGGCACCGGATTCCCGGCGGCTAAGATGCTGCCCGTTAGGGGTGGAGCCATAAGGCTGAAGAGAAGCCAATATGAGGCGCAGAGGGATGGTCGAGGACTATACCTGGCTAAGAGGTTTGCCTGGGGTAAAGTTGTGAATCAGAGGGCCATCGTATACCACGCTGGGAGGGATAGGCTGCGAAGAAACAGGGTAGCAGCCAAGAGGCTGCTGGAGGCGGCGGAGATCATCTCAGAGATGGCTGAGCGCATCAGACTCTACGAGGGCTGCGACCTAGAGGAAGACCGCATGGAGATAATGCGCATGGAGGCCGAGGCGGCGGAGGCCTACTGGGCCGTGTTCCAGGAGCTCCTGCCAAAGGGACTGGAGTTCCCAGGACGAAAGAAGCGCTTCGACAGGCCCAGTGACCCAGCTAACCTACTCCTAAACTACGGCTATGGACTGCTGGCCAGCGAGGTTCTAATAGCATTGGAATACGTCGGCTTCGAACCCTACGTGGGCTTCCTCCATAAGGATTCGCCTAGGAGACCTGCCCTCACCATGGATTTAATGGAGGAGTTTAGACAGCCCATCGTCGACAGAGTCGTCTTGAGGCTGCTGAGAACCCTGGAGCCATCGAGGATTCTGGATGGTGACCGGCTGAGCAGAGAGGCTAGACTCGAATTGGTGAGGGCATTCTACAAGAGGCTTGACGAAACCTACACCTTTAAGAATCGAAGCCTGCCGCTGGGAGACCACATACTCCTCCAAGCCAGGAGGCTAGCCCTCTATCTTCTAGATAGGGCAGAGGGGTATACACCCTTCACAATGAGGTGACCGGGGATGCATACACTCGTCATCTATGACATCACCGAGGACGACATCAGAGCCAGGATAAGCGACATCTGCAAACGCTTCGGCCTGGCCAGGATCCAGAAGAGCGCCTTCCTAGGCATACTGAACAGTGCGGCGAGAAAGGAGTTGGCCGCAGCCCTACGTAGAGCCTTCGACGACGCAAAGGGGAACATCCAGATCTACGTCATCTGTCGGGCAGACCTATCGCTGAGAATCATCATAGGACAGCCCTATGAGGAATACGGCGAGGAGGCGGGGGAAGTCCTTGTCTAAGGAAGACCTAATACCGGTAACCTGGATCAAACAATACCACTTCTGCCCCCGCATCATCTACTTCCTCGGCGTCCTAGGCGCAACGGAGCGCACAACGGAGAGCATGCTCGAAGGGAAGACCAAGCACCTAGGAGAGGAGAAGCTGGAACTGAGGAGGAAAACCCTGGGAGGAGACCGAAAGACGAGAGTCGCCCAAAGATGGACTAGACTACACGTCGCATCAGAGCGCCTAGGCCTAATAGGCATAGTCGACGAAGTCGTGGAGATAGATGGGGAACTCGCCATAGTCGAAGTGAAACACTCAGAGCCACCTAAGAAGACGCCGAAACACCACCTCTACCAAGCCGTAGCCTACGCAATGCTCGCCGAAGAAGCCCTAATGAAACCCATAAGACGCATAATCCTGAGATATCTCCCCTCAGGGAAAACACATGAAGTGGAGATAACAGAGGCCATGAGGAAACACGTCAAATGGACTGTGAGACAGATAAAGAGGATAATAAACGAGGAGAAAATACCTAAGCCACCCTCTAAGCCTAAGAAGCAGTGTTACGGATGCGGATGGCACTGGATATGCAGAAAGGTCTAAAAGAGCGATGAGATGTAGGAGTTAGAGGCTAGAGATTTGCTCGATGCGTTAATTATGACCCTCGGCTTCGAGCCAGGCCCTCTAGTCAGCTCTTTAGCCTCCCATGCAGCCGAGGGCTTCACACCTGAAGCAAAGATCATAGTTTTAACCCCAAACTTCCCCGATGAGAGGGCTGAGAGGGCTTGGAGGCAGCTTCAAAATATCTTCGACATGATGAAGCTTGGTGAACTTGGGGTCTCCCTACGAAGGTATACCATAGATCTCAGCGACTTCTCCAAAGCTGTCCAGCAGATAAAGAGTCTCTTCTCAGAGTTTAAGGATAAGAGGATTCAAATATCTCTAACAGGTGGGATGAGGGCGTTAATCCTAGCAACCTTCACGGCGTATCTCTTAACAGAGTGGAGTGAAACCCCTAAAATTGAAGTATCATTGGAGGGGAGGGGGGTTATGCTTAAGGTGCCTAATATAGCATCCATATTAACCCTCCTCATCGATGAGAGAAAGGCCGCCCTCCTGAGGATCATGTCTCCAGGTAGAGTCTATAAATCTGGGGAGCTATGGAGATTATTTGGGAGGGATAGGAGCACCCTATATCGATATCTAAGAACCCTATGTGAGTTAGGCCTGATCGAGAGGGTTGATAGGGGTTTTAGGCTCACCAGACTTGGTGAGCTCCTTAGTGAAAAGTCTCAATAATCTGCTACATATGGCATAAAAGTGTTACATATGTGCAAAATCGAAAAACATAAATGACCATGTAAGGAGTTTAAATTGGTGGGCCCCTTGAATGATGCAGCCAACATAGTTAAGGAGCTCCTATCCAAAGAAGATATATTAAATGAGTGGACGAGATACCTAGCAGCATATAGAGTTATAGAGGGAAACCTAGCGCTCTTCGACAAACTTGCAAGATGCAGAGATTTCAGGGAATTTGAGATAGCAGTATATGAGGCACTTAGAGTTAAAGATAGAGTCAAACAGAAGCTCAGGGAAAATGTGAAGAGTCAGAAGATAGAGCTGTATGGAGGTTTAGAGCCTGAGCATTTTGACGTCGGTAAAGAAGCACTCAAATCGATAATGGAACTCGCCACCAGAAACCCTCAGGCTCCAAGGGCGGTGGGGGCCCTGATAGCCTCATTAGGCCTAGCCTATGGAGGAATTAAAGAGGTGAGATAGATGCCATACGTCCGAGTAACTGGGAGAGCGATAGTAAACCTCCACAGCGCAAACGCTGAAGGAGCCGTCGGAAACTACATGGCCCTATCAAAGATGTACATCGTCCGCAGAACTGGAAACCTGGAGAGGCCCTATGAGGTGACTGAGGACATCGTCATATCAGGAAACATGATCAAACACTGGCACGCCATTAGAACCATTGAGAAGCTCCATGAGAATGGATATGATAAGATATGCAACTATTGCCGTCGCTTCATCATGTTCAGATCCCCAGATAAGAATGTTTCAAGCGAACAAGAATTCATCGAGAGATGCGCTATAGAAGATCTCCATGGATTCCTCCAGCCTGACCAGCAGATACGTAGGGAAAGTATAGTGAAGTTTTCATTCATGATACCAATTGAAGACCTAAGGGCAGAATATGCAGCCATCACCCATAATCGCGTCGTCCTTGAGGAAACCGGTAAAATACAGGCTGAGGAGGCGATGATGGTATTCAAGAGGGAGCATGCAAGCGGCGTATATGGATTTCTAACTACCATGGATCTCGCTTATGTAGGTAGACCCCTTGCAAATCCAACTCAAATCGTCATAGATAACAACGATAGAAGGATTAGGGCTAAGGCTGCCATACTAGCCCTATCCGATATATTAACGGGGCGCTTCGGAGCTGCAAGTTCCAGAGCCACGCCGATAATGAAGACGATAGAGCTTATCTGCGCTATATCGAAACAGCCCATCCCAAACCTCATCCACGGCTTCTATATGGATTATGCGGAGGAGAGCGCTAAGATCCTATCATCCTCCCTCAGCTCTGGCCTGATCGAGGAGTTGAGAACCTTCGTATACGGGGAGAAACCCGAGAGGGCTTTCAAGGAGGTTGAAGGAGTACCTGTAGAAGTGACTAAGTCGCCCATGGAGGCCCTTGTAAAGACGGCAGGGGTAGTCGAGGAATGGTTAGAGTGATAGAGGCCCGCCTCCGCCTCCCCACTTTTTCCATAAAACATCCTGAAGCCTTTCAAGTTAGGGCATCGCTTCCAATACCACAACCATCCACACTCATAGGACTTTTCACATACTGTATAAGCATAGCTCGGGATATAGGGATAGCTGCTGGCGAGATGGTTGGAGAATGGGTTGATGAAGGAAAGCTGATGGCTGCAAGGGCATCTCCCCTAAAAACATCGCTTCCCATGACCATCTCAACGATAGTGCTGAGAAGATTTCGATTTGCGGATAAAGCCTACTTCTACAAACCCTCGGGAGAGGATAAATACTATGCTGAAGTCATAAATGAAGCTATTACAGCTAGGGAATTCTATCGCGTTAAGTCTCTGCTTGAGAGAGACTTAACCGATGCCTTCTATCGTGAATATGTGATGAGCCATGAACTGAGATGTGTCTGGGCTATCTCCGACGATTTGGAGCTCCGCCCTGAGTGGCTGATGTTGGCTCATAGGCTTGGGGATACGGAGTCACTCTGCTCAGTCCTCGATGTGGGTGAGGTGGCGGCGGAGATCGTTGAGGAAGATGTGGTTGAGACGAGCTTCCCAGCGCATCTTGAGGGCTGTAGACTCGTAGAGGGCTCATATATGATTGTGAAGATGTGTGATGAGGCCTTCTTCCATCATAGGGAGGGTGGGCCGAGGCGTTTCATCGTTCCATGTAGGGTGAGGGTTGAGAGGTTTAGAGGAGGAGCCGTCTCGGTGATAACCCCCTCAAAGGTTAGGGTTGAGTATGAGGAGCCTGTGAAGGTGATTAGGATGGAGGGGGGAGAGGAGATAACAGCATATACGCCAGGGGAGACGAGGAGGAGAAGGAGATGAGGATCTTCACCCCAGGACACTCCACATACACGGATACGTTGATGCTCTATGGATTATGTAGAGCCCTCTACCTCCAATTCGGAGAGGAGTTTAAGGGAGACTTCCTAAAGGCCACGAGGATCGGCCAGCAATACATGATAGAGGTGGAGGCGGACGTCGACGAGATCGTGGAGGCATTGATGAGAATCCCATCCAGCGAGGGAGACAGAATGTACTCGCAGTTGACGGAGGCTAGAAGTCCACTTGGATTATTTGGTGAGAGGGATGTGGAGGAGGCGCTTGAGGCCCTGAGAGATGAAGAGGGGCTTAGAGGATATCTCAATGATCTCCAGGAGATAGGGCATTCTGCGAGGAGAGGAGAGGGGAGAGGTGGAAGGGGAAAGACGGTGAAGCTTCCCCTAATACCCCTAGCTGGGAAGTATCAGCATAGAGACCTAACCTCAACCCCGAAATTCGCCGCAAAATCTTACAAGGCATGTAAACATTGTAGAGCGTTAACCCTCCTAGGTTTTTTGAACTCCGTTTATGGCGTGAGAGGAAGGGAGGGACGTATGATCATCACGCTTCCCTTCGAGGGGATAGTTGAGGCCGACTTCTTCTCAGATTTCTTCGCCTTCTACCCGATGTATTGGGAACAATTCTTCGATGAATTAAGGCGAGTCCGACTCGTGGATCAAGTTCCAATCAGGACGGCGACGTATATCGTGATCTCCCTATTCTCAGGAGACTTGATAGACGCTATGACTGGAGCTGAGGCTGGCTGGCACTCCATCGGGGTACGCTTCGCTGGGAGACCTGGAGCACCAGAGGTTAGGGGCTTCTGCGAGTTGGAGCTCACATCCTTCATAGAGGGATTGAACAGGCTTTATAAGGAGGGTATACAAGGCCTAGCACCCATCCTGAGCCTTATCTACCTTCTCATCTCTCAGGGTGATGCCGATACCCTAGACTCACTCTTCAACTTCATATCGAAGGGTAGGGCTGAAGACATGTATGAAACCGTAAGGGGAGCCTACTCAACCCTCCAACAGGCTAAGCTTAAAGGCGTGAGGGGCGTGAACAAAGCCGATAGAGAGTTCCACATCTACTTTAACGATATGGCGAGAGCCCTGTTAAGGGGGTGAGATACTGCCTGGAGATTATTGGAGATATGTTGAGAGGATAGTTAAGGCTAGACGACCAGGCAGGGAGATCTCCAGATATAGGTTCTTCGAGGACGTCTGGGAGCTCCTAGATGAGGGAGTTAACCTAATTGTTCTGGAGGCCCCAACGGGCTGCGGCAAGACGGAGGCCGCCTCAACCCCCTTCCTATCCCAACTCAGCGAGGGCTCCCCAACATGGTCTTCCCTAATACTCTCCCTCCCAACCAGGTCTCTAGCCTACTCCATGAGGGAGAGGATCTCAAAATCCCTCGAAGCACTTGAAGCCCACTGGACGACGGTCACCATAGACCATGGAGAGCTATGCTTCAAGAAGCCCTACCTAGAGGGGGATATATCCGTCACAACCTACGACACACTCCTCTACACCTTCTATGGCCTAAGAACCCTCGGCCACCATATACTACTCCCAGTGGGGAAGACAGCCTCATCCCTCATAGTTATGGATGAGGCCCAGCTACTCCAGGATAACTTCTGGTACTCCATGGCCCTCCTCCCATCCCATGTTCACACCCTCCTATCCCTAGGGGCTCAGATGGTGGTGATGACCGCCACCATGCCTCCGCCCCTAAAGAAGGAACTCCTAGACAGATATAGTATGCCTAAAGATGTGAATGCTGAATGCATCGAGGCAGAGGATAAACCCTCAAGGGGTGAGATAGAGGTAGAGCTGAGGAGGGAAACCCTACCAATAGAAGAGGAGGCCCTAAGGGAGACTCTAGAAGAATGCGATCCTCCCATCCTGATCGTTCTAAACAAGGTGACTAAGGCGGTTGAGATTTATAGAGCTCTAAAGAACCTTCAGATAAGAGGCGCCCTGCCTGAGGATGTCACTATACGCCTCCTTCACTCAAGGCTGAGGAGAGGCAGGAGGAGCGAGATTGAAGAGGCGTTGGAAAGGGAGGGTGAAGGAGACTCTAACCTTATATTGATCTCAACCCAGGTTGTTGAGGCCGGGCTAGACTATAACTTCAGAACCCTCATCACAGAGCTCTCACCGGTGGACTCCCTCATACAGCGAATAGGTAGAATAGCGAGGAGAAGGGGGGTTAAGGGTAGAGCCATAATATATCTAGATCTTGAGGCGTCGAGAAACGTCTATCCTGACGCGATCATGGAAGGAACCCTAAGGGCTGTTGAGGGATGCGGAGCTGAGCTCTCAGAAGCTCCATCTAGCCTAGAGGTCTCATCAGAACTTGTGAGTGATGTCTATACGGATGACGCTGTGAAGAGTCTCCAGAAGGATGTGGGGAGAGATATATGGAGAGTCAGAGGGTTGATCAAGGGTTTCCCAGAGACACTATTACTTAGAGTTAGACCTAGAAGCATGGGAGAAAATCTGATCAGACTCGGCTTCGAGATTAGATGTTGGCTTGCAGATAGGGAGTATGAAAATAGAATAATGTGTGGAGAGAAGGTTGAAGTTAGGCTTGACGATTATTATCAAAACATAATATCACTATCCATGTTAAAGCTTTCAAATAGGCAATCAGAAATACCGGAAGCTATAATACATGAGGTGGATGGAAAACGTGGAGTCATAAAACTAGAAGTGAAGGAAAAGAAAAATGAGAGGGGAATAATGATCATAAGAGGGGAGTGGAAAACTCTCAGGGAAACATTTAAAGTTATTAATAGGGGAAACGGGGAACTCCTATTTCTCCTAAAAAGCGATTACTATGAGAAATTCAACGGGGAGGAGCTTGGGGTGGTTAGGCCATGGAGGTAAATCGACCCAAAGAGTGCGAAGTCTTGGTCGATGTACTCAAGGCGGATTCACCACCCTGCGAAGATATCTGCGTAGCAAGCCGCTTCCCATCCTACCGAAAGGATGGAAGGCCGGAGGGATGCTGGGTAGCACATACGACGTTAACAGCCATAGAATGCCTTCGCCTTAAGCGAAGGTTAAAACGAGCCTTAGAGGGAAAGGGAATAAAATGGGAGCTAGTTGAGGAAGCTTCAATCCTCCATGACGTAGGTAAGCTTTCTGAAGCATATGTAGATGGGCGCAATGTGCAACATAACGTCCTTTCCTTCGTTGTAGCCTTATCAATATGCGAAGACCGTGTGGTTCCCACTTCTATACTCCTACACCATGAGGCAATGCACTGGAGAGACTTATATCGGCAACCCTTCTCCGCCCTACAGAGGCTCCAAAGAACGATAGATATGAGGAGAATTACCAGGGGTTTTAGCCTTCACGAGAACTGGAGAGATGCTGTTATGGCTGTGAAGACGATGTTAGAGCTATTAGAGATGAAACATGCCAGCTCAATATTAGATATTTTATTGAAAAACCGAAAATATAGAGCAAATTCAAACCAGATTAATAGATGCCTCAGATGGGATAGACACCTGAGTAAGGCTCTCATACTTTACTGGACTTTATACTTGATTGATAATAGGGCAGCATCAGCCCGAGATGGATTAGAAACCTACTGGATTAAGTCACTTGATGGTCTATGCGAGTACTCTAGAAAACCCTCTTTACTGGCCGATATGATACTGAGGAGTATCAAGAGAGCTGATGTCTCACTTACAGCCATACCAGAGCCGAGGGTTATAGAATGCCTCTAACGAAAGTTGAGCTGAAATTTCAAGTTGAGAAGCCTATCATCTTCCAGAGCTTTTCCGGTTTTTCTTCTAGGGGTCTTTTCTATGAGCTTTTGAGGCGGGTTGATGCCGATTACGCCGAGAGGCTCCACTCCTCCGCTAGGTTAGCTCCCTTCTCCGCTACGCCCATCCTGGTTTCGACATCTAAAGGTTGGAGAGTTATCTATGATCGGCTTCCTGCTCCTGCCCTTTGCATGGTTGGTTTTACGCTCTTTGATAGAGAGATCACTTCAAGGATCTGGGAGGCGTTGGTTGATGGGAACGCCCTGAGGATTCAGGGTGTTGAGGTTTCGCCGTTGGAGGTTTCGGTCTCTCAGGAGAGTTATTCGCGGTTTTTGGCTGAAGCAAAGCCTATCAGGAGCTTCAGCGTCGAGTTCATCACGCCAACCTACTTCAGGTTTTCACCCTACCTCGCTTCTAGGCTGTTCCCCTCTCGGAGGCCGGCTGGAGGGGTGAGCGACAAGAGAATTAGGAGGGCTAGGAGATTTCATCCGCTTCCCGAGCCTATAACGATGATGAGGAGCATAGTGAGACTCTGGAACGAA
>CALEIY010000161.1 GCA_937898665.1 Candidatus Bathyarchaeota archaeon
CCCTATTCCTATAGGATTTAGCGTGATAAGGGAGGTTTAACCCGCACCAGACGACTCGTCCTCTCCCGTATTCTCCAACAACAATTATAGGGTGTCCATAAAGCCATACTATGGTCTCAGCCCAAGGCTGAATTGTGTGATTAAATGAATATGAGACGCCCCAAGGAGCATCGCCGTATCTGGGAGGAGAGAAGGCGGTAAAGTCCACATCTTGGAGAATATCAGAATCGATGTGGGTGAATATCCAGGTGAAGCCGAAGTCGCCGGCCTTCATCGTAGATACCGGAAAGGGGTCTGTGAGATCGGATGCTTCGGAGTCGGGTGAGTAGCCGGTGTCGATGAGTAGACATCCACCCTCTATGAGATATCGCTGGAGAATGGACATCATCCTATCTCTATCTTTATAGCGATATCCATAAAGGACAACTACATCGAACTTCCTCAACTTCTCAACATCTAATTCATCTACCCTTTCATCAATCCAAACTAAGGCATCCATCTCAGGATCAAAATTGGTATGGATGAGAGTCCAGAAGATGTTTTCATAGGCATACCTGTCTCCGACGACAAGAATTCTCCGCCTTTCGCCGACTGAGGCATAGGGGGTTGAGGGAATGACTTTGATAAGCTTGTAGCCCCGCATCTTACCCACCTCCTTAAAATATTGGCTACTTGAGATCCAAGCCATATTCGACCCTTCATCTACGAAGAGATACTCTAAGCCGTACCATCTACAGACAGCGACAGCTTCCTCTACACCTCCAAAGCCTCCGAAGAGATAGGTGTCAGCCATCCCTATCCAAGCTAGATTGGGTGCTGACTGGAGCTGATAATTCGAGAGTTGAGACTCATTGGAGACCAGGTTAAAAGTCTGAGGGAATGGCCCCATATATCCAGCGAAGGCTATTCTCCCATCGACGATATCTGAGAGTTCCTGCATAAGCACATAGGTTCCCTCATGATGTGGTGCCTCCAAAACCTCAACCCTTTGAATATAAGCCAAGGGAAACGATATCACTAAAACAAGTGGAAAAATAAATAACGTCTTTAAGGTGATCCGTTGTCTTAGAGCCTTTATCGATTGGCCTCCCAACAATGATAGGAATATTGAAGCCCAAGGGAGGAAGCGCAGAGGGAAGACAACTTTTCCATATAATGGATAGAAGATAGCGAATTTACTCGCCTCCAAGTAAAAAATGAATATTAATGCCCAAAGGAGAAGAAATCTGTTAATCTTCTTTTTCAAGGAGATGAAACTACCTATAGTGGCGAGGATAAGGGTCCACGGAGCTAGTCTGGTGGAGCCGCTACCTGGCAAGCCAACTAACTGTTCTATGCTGAGAGGCCCCGAGGTTGTGGGAGACCAAATACGATAGTGCTTGAAGGCACCTAAAGATATGAAAGGTATATACCAGAAGGCTGTCAGGGAGAGAGCAAAACCGAAGAAGAGGAGGGAGGTTTTAATAAATCGAGTCAATGTATCTCCTTCCTGGAAAAATAGCCAGAAAAGATAAGTAAATAAAACAAGGGTTCCTAAAACAGCCATCAAAGAGTGGGAGAGTAGAAGGAAGGTATATGAGAAGATAGAAGCTATTAGGAATCTTTTCCTTAGGTTTTTTACGTATAAGTGTAGCAGCAGCATCAAGGCAATGAAGAAGGGATATCCAAAGTACTCATTATAATAGCCCCAGTAAATTAAATTATTAAAACTTCCAGGAGTAGAAAGATAAAGTATTGAGGTAATTAGAGCTGCCAACTCATCTTTGAATAATAGGATTGAGAAGATATATAAAAATAGAGAGGACGTCAAGACTATGAAGAGCATCATAAACTTGTAGGCTGTGAAGATAGAGAGGTTGAGGGCCTTGCTGATGAGAAAGGTGGAGACGATACCCAAGGGCTGGTAGAAAGTGAGGAAGGGGTATCCACAACCCCATTCAGTGTTCCATTTAGGGAGGTGGGGCCACCATATCTCTAGATATCTGATCATCGAGAGGGCGTTGGGGGCGTCTCCGCCCTTCGGGAAACCGTATAGAAGTGGACTGTAAGCATAGAGAGCGAAGGATAAGATGAAGAGTGCTCCTAGAATAGCTGCCCTGCTTGGAGTTAATGGTGAGCGTTGCTGTTCTACATATCTCTCCTTTACAGACCTTTTTAGGGGTCTCTCAGCCATCTCTGAAATTATGGATAAGAGCTGGCTCTGAGACCTTAATCGAGCACCTAAACGGTAAGCTTCCTCCACATGCCTGTAAGCTTCTTCATTCTCCCCTAATTTATAGTAGGCCCAGGCTAAAGAGATGTGGACTTCACTCCAGTCTGGCTTGAGTTCGATGCAGCGTCTCCAGAGCTCCACAGCTCTCCTGAGGTCGCCTGTCAAGGCGTAAACGCATCCCAAGCCAAATAAAGCCTCTAAGTCATCGGGATTTCGCCGCAGATCTTCTAGGTAAAGTCTTTCAGCTTCAGCTGCCTTTTTAATTGGAAGCCTTATCCCATCCTCCTTACCTCTAAAGCTCAAAGACCTCCACTACGAGAGCAAAATGAGAAATTAGATTATATTTTATGAATTAAAGCTCCGTCTTCGGTTTGGCAGTTTCACATTTCCCTCCTCAGAGCGTCCCTCCGAAACATATATACAGCTTCTGAGAAGGGCGCCCACCCGATGAAGCTTCATGTTAAAAAAGATAGGAAGAGATACTTTGGTAAAGCTCTCTACGAGTATGAGCGCATCTACGTCCCCATTCCGGCTAGGCATCGAGAGTTAGTGAAGCCCTATGTGGGGAGAGACCTGAAGATCGTGGTCGAGCCCCTCAGCTATGGCTTCGCCCTCCTAGTCCTCTCCGAGAATCCATATATAGAGGGACTCTCAGCCTCTCATCACTTCCGTCTGATGATGAGGAAGCTGGACGATGCTATTCGGGGGCGAAAATGAGGCTCTGAAAAACCTTTCAGGGGGCGAAAATGACCCCCTGTCTTAACAGCCCTTTAGGGATCGGAAAAATAAAATTTTTAACATAGATACGAAACTTTGATTCAAATAGTGGAGAGAATGGAGTTTTCAATAAGGATATTTTCGGGGGCTGAAACAAATTGCGTATACATCTTAGCACTTTCTATGATGCATGAATTAATCAAGATAGTATCATAAGCATGTGGTGAAAGGTTTCTATATGATGGAAAAGGTGAAAGTATATAGAGATCTGATTAGGGAGATTGGGGGTTTCATAAAGGAAAGATCGAGGCTGGGCTGCGTGAATGCTGAGGGTTTCATCGCCTAAATCAAGAGGAGGAAAAGAAGTTGAGGGCTGTCGCACTAAGCGATGTGGAGGTATATCTAAGTGAGCACGCCCCTGGCTGGCAGGAGAGAGTTGTCGTTGAGGAGGCGCCTGAGGGCTTTGTCATCAAGCGTAGGAGATACCTCAGCCATGAGGAGTTCTATGACATCCATCAAGCTGTCAAGGAGATGGGTGGCCAATACAGGTCGGAAGAGCGAGACTGGTTCATTCCTAGGGCTGAGGTGAGAACTACTGCTCAAAGGGAGGAGGTTGAGAAACCTATCTTCGTTGTTCCCCTATCGGCTTTGAGATTTCCCTATGAACGCATCCGATTGGAGTATGAAGGGGAGCTCGATGAGCTGGTGGAGAGCATAAGAAGCGTCGGCATTCTGCAACCGATTCTGGTGCGACCTAAAGGGGAGTTCTTTGAGGTCGTCGCAGGCGAGAGGAGAGCTAAGGCGGCGGAGAGAGCTGGGCTCACCGAGGTTCCCGTCATCATCAAGGAGCTCAGCGATGA
>CALEIY010000162.1 GCA_937898665.1 Candidatus Bathyarchaeota archaeon
TGATCGTTGCTATACTGCTCCTAACCCTCCTCCTACACCCCCTAACAAACTATATAGCCTACCTAATCGGGCTGAAGGGGGAGCCCTGGTAGAGACAAAAGGATAAATGGATTAAAGGACATTTATCCCTCGATGACCCTCCGCATACAGATCGATGAAAGGCTGGAGAGGGAGTTTAGGAGACTCGCCATGCAGAGATTTGGCTATGGTAGGGGCGCCCTAAGCAGGGCGGCTGAGGAGGCCATAATGGATTGGGTTTCAAAGGTGAAGGGAGTTATGGTTTCCTTCGAGGGCGACCCCGTGGAGGCCATAGATGGGCTTCTCTCAGACATCGACATCGACGCCGTGGAGCTTCAGCATCAAGCCATGAAGCTATGGCTCGCAAAGGTGTTGGGAGATGTATCTCGTTGATACCAACATCTTCCTAGAAGTTCTGCTTGGTAGAGCGAAAAGGGATCGATGTAAGAGTTTTCTCAGGGAGCTGAGGGATGGGCGAAGAAGGGCGATCGTCACAGATTTCACCATTCACTCGATCATAGTCATAATGGATCGGCTGAGGAGGCTGAGGGAGCTTAGAGTCTTCCTTGAGAGCCTCCTCGGCTATAAAGGTCTCCACATCTATCAGACAACCCTATGGGATGAGGTTAAGGCCGTAGAGATGGCTGAGAGATGGGGATTGGATATGGATGACGCCCTCCAATACTCGTCGGCGCTGACGGCTGAGGTGGAGGCAATAGTATCCTACGACAAACATTTCGACGGATTGGAGATTCCAAGGATAGAGCCTTAATCATAAAAAATGATGAATGCCTAAAACACTCGATTCTCCAATTCCCTATGCGTCTCTATGATTCTCCCAGAGTAGTTGAGGATGAAGCCCTCCGGATAGGCTTCGAGGAAGTGGGTCATCGCCTTAAAGCCTGTGCAGTGGCAGGGCGACACCAATCTGAGGTTATAGGGCTTCAAGGCCTCTAGGGTTCTCCTGATGTAGGTGTCATCCCTCCCTATGAGGTGTAACCCCCCTATGACGCCGTAGATCTCCCTGAAGCCTCCGAGTCTTGAGACGTGGTTTAGGGTGTTCACTATCCCCGAGTGGCAGCATCCCGTTATGATGAGGGGGCCTCGACCTTCGACATACATCCAGAGGGAGAGGTCATCCCATATCAGGTCAGCCTGCTCCTCTCCGTCGACGACGATGATCCGTCTGCCTCCCCTCGATGGTGGGGGTATATCCTCGAAGCTCTCTCTGGGGATCTCCCCCGTGGTCCATATCCCAGGCGCCACCTCGATGGGCCTCCTCGTCAGGGTGACCTCTCCCCCAGCTTCCTCTATCTCTGCGATGCCCTCCCCCTCTGGGACACCTATCTCCCTGCGTCTTCCGGTTTGATCCTCGAAGAATCTGGGCTGGAAGGTGTGGGGATGCCCATAGACCTTCACTCCCCCCATCTC
>CALEIY010000163.1 GCA_937898665.1 Candidatus Bathyarchaeota archaeon
ATCAAATCAGGCATATACGTCCTAGCGAACTGCGGCCTCTGATCAGGTCTCACGAAATGAATATACAGGTATGGGCTTTGGCCAGGAGGAAGGACAGGCGCCCCAGCCATAAAAGCCTCGACGCCCGGAATCGTCGGCACGAACTCAGCCCTAGGCGGCGTCGGAGGAGGCCTCTCAGCCCTCTCCCTAATCCTCCTAGCTATCTCCCTTAAAGCCGACTCGGCGTCAGACCTGAACTCAGAAATCGGTCTGTTCCAGCCTATCCTGCCAGCCTCCGCTATAGCCTCATCAACCGCCTCTGCCACCCTTCTATACGGGACTCCAAGCCTCCTAGCAAGCCTAGACAGCTCATCCCTAAGCCTCAGATACTCATCCCTGCTGAAGCCAGCAGGCTCTATGTATCCCTGATCCAAAGCCATCCTAACCCCGGAATCCTCTGGAGGGGCATCTATGACCTCGCAGGGTGCAGCCCTAATGGATCTTCCGTCCTCAAGCAATATCACGAGAATCGTCCTGCCAGCAGGCGCCCTAACAACGTGATAATGGCCCTCAACCCTAGGCGGAGGAGCCTTTTCAGGAGGCTTCTCGGGCGGAGCTGGCGGCCTTCTGGCAGCCTCTTTTCTGAGTCTTTCCAGCTCTTTCTGCATTCTTCTGATTCTCCGCTGTAGCTCAACACTGGATTCTATGGTTTCTCTCTCGGATCTTATAGCCCTCTTAGCCCTTTCTTCAAGCTCCTCTATGGCTTTCTCTACCCCCTCGTCTATCCCCTTCTCCCTCAAATAGTCTATCAGGCTTCTAGCGGTCAGCTCTATCTCTGTCAGCTCCCTCTCAAGCTCGCTATACCTCCTCTCAAGCATCACTTCCGGCTTGACGGGTATCTGCCTCCTCTCGATAAGCTCGTTCACGAAATCGTCGGCAGTCTCGAACTTCTCGATCTTCTCGAACAAGCTTCCCCAATCAAGCTTCTCAGGATCGAAATCCTCTGGAATGATCTCAAGAATCCTCCGTATGGCCCTCCTGATCACCTGCTCCTTGAGAGCGACCCTAGGCCAGATCCCCCTCCTCTCAAGATGCCTCCTAACGATCCTGTAATAGCGTTCCACCGCCTCCTCGGCCATTCCTCCTCAGCTTCTCCAATACGCCGCTCCGCCTTATAAGATCTGCGTAGCACTTATGGTGAGCGAACCTGTAAGCATAGGGGAGAGGATTCCCCCCCACCTTGGCGTCAGGAAAATAGATAAAATCCACGGGTGTAACCTTCCTGCCACACAGGCAGCAGAAGCAGTCCCAGCAAGCCACAGTCAAAACCGCCCCGATATACGCCGCAACCGACTCTACCAACCGCCTGAAGTTCTTGTGCTTGGATAGAGGCTCTAGGCTGGGCTTGGCCTCCAGCAGAAGCCTCTTGATCGTCTCGTAGTCGGACAGTATCTCGGTTATGACATCCCAGTTCCTGCGGACTATGCCCTTGAATATCCTCTGAACCACGCCGTCCGAGTTCTTCCAGAACGGGAAGACGAAGTTATCCCTGATCGACGCTATCGGGTTAATCCTGCCCTCCAGAGCCTTCTCCAGATCCTCCCTCCTCAGCAGCGGAAACAGGTTCTCCTTCAACAGCCTCTCCAGATGCTTCCTCCGCCTCTCCTTCCTGCCCGACAGAAGCCTCTCCAGACTCCTGAGGCTCTTGAGCAGGCTCAACTTCCTCTACCTTCCCTAAACCCTGCTCCGATTGCTGAT
>CALEIY010000164.1 GCA_937898665.1 Candidatus Bathyarchaeota archaeon
TCAAGGTGAAGATCGAGGAGCTTAGAGAATTCGAGCCAGAGCTCAGGGCCTGCGACTGGCTGGAGAGGGAGGCATTTCGGAGGATGTGAGGGCCGAAGAGATGGAGAAGGTAAGTGAAGACCTATTGATGAAACTTAACGAGGTTCTGAAGGGCCTTGAGGAGTTGAAGAAGCTCGGCTGCAGGGTAGACGTAGAGCTACGCTTGGACATTAAACTGCCGGAGGTCGTGGAGGATTGTCCATCTATTTCAAGTCGAATGGATGTTATCAGGGTTCTGGCGACAACCCTCGACTACGAGTATGTCGAGGAGCTCCTGCGTCTGCTTAGACCTCTGAGCCACCGCCGCATCGTCGTAGCGCTGTTGAAGCTGGGTAGGGCTACAGCCATGCAGCTCCAGGAGGCGACGGGTTTAGCGGAGGCATCGCTTTACAGAGCCTTGGAGAGGCTGCGGAGACAGGGCCTCATCGAAGTCGTCGGTGTCGTTCCCGGCGAGGAGAGAGCTGCGAGGGGAGGACCCCGACCAAGGATATACGCCCTCAAGGTGGAGAGATGATGATTCAGCTTAGATTTAGAGAGGCTCCGCCGAGGTTTCCCCTTCCCATACTAGAAAATGAGCTTCCCCTAGTGGAGAGCCTCATAGAGGAGAAGGTAAGAACCCTCGACGAAGACGGAGCTCCTGCGGAGATTCTAAAGAGGCTTCTGGAGAAACTTAGGCCCGACACCTACGTCATACTAAACGACGATGAATTAGACCTCTTAGAACGCCTCCTGAGGGAGGAACGGGAGAGGCTTAATAGGAGGCTGGAGATCGTAAGGGAGTTTCTAGGCAGAATAAGATGGCTCAGGAAGCCGATGAGGCTCAAATTCGACGAAGCCATTCAGCTGACGCTTCATGAATACATCCCGGACCTTCCTAATCCCCAGCCAAGGCTGCCGAAGCTGACGCCTGAAGAGGAGATGACGAAGAGCCTCATAGAGCGGGTGAGTGAGGCTGTGAGGGAAGCCCTCTGGAAAAGCTACGTCAAGGAGGATGAGTCATGAAGAGGCTGAGGACAATTAGTCTACGGTCCTGGACTAATTCAGAGATCTATGATCTATTGCTCAGGGAATTATTCTTCCAAGAGAGACTATTATTTCCCAATCTGCCACCCAGTAAATTGAGGGAATTAGTCTATATCTGTAGACTAATTCCCTGGCCTGAACTCATTGCACTGTATAACTTCTTCCACTGGTATAGGGCTGCGACCCCAAAGGTGATTCAGAGCATCCTCGGCATCCCTAGGGCAACCCTATATAATGTTCTCGAATTCATGGAGAGGCGAGGGCTAATCGTCAGGGTGGAAAAGGCGTCAAAGGCCGAGGGCAGACCAGGCCCCAAGAGCATCATCTACGCCGTCCCTAGCTATGGAGAGAAGGACATCCTGAAAGCCCGCAAGATGGAGAAGATGAGGACGACGAAGTTCCTTCACCCGGTTCTAGAGGGCTACAGACTAGCCTGGAAGACCATCGAGGAGAGCGGAAGAAAACGAATCTATGGCAGAGAGCTCATAGCCCTGGTGAAGGAACAAGGTCTCGCATCTAGGTATGTAGCCTACGACATCGCACGGGAGATAGGCTGGCTTCTCAGGCTGGACGGAGTGGAGGTGATATGGTGAAGAGTGGCAGAGGTAAGCCCTATCCAGAGTTTGTCAAGGCCAAGATCCAGGGGCCACCAGGCCTCGTCGGACAGGTCGTCGACATCCTCAGGGAGAACTTCATCTCGGCGAACAGCGTGCCGAAGAGGAACAGGGAAGACAGGGGCGTCCACGTCTACGTCATCATCAAGGGGCCGAGGTGATGGAGGTGAAGATCAGAATAGCTGACAACTTCGAGCTGGATGTCAGGAGCCACCTAATCGAGAGGGGAGTCGCCATCCTCGGCCTGAGAGGCTCGGGGAAGAGCTATACGGCGTCCGTCATCTGCGAACAGCTCCTCGAAGCCGGTCAGCCCGTTGTCATCATAGACCTCATAGGAGAACACTTCACCCTCAGGGAGCGATTTCCCGTCCTAATCGCCGCCAGCGGCGACGCCCCCTACGCCGACGTTAAGGGCCTCACAGCCAATTCGGCTCCGAGGCTGGCTGAATTCATCGTGGAGCACGGCCTCAGCCTCATCCTCGACCTCAGCCACGGTCTGATGGTCGACAGGCTGAGGATCCTCGGTGAATTCCTGGAGGCCTTCTACCGGGCCGAGGAGAAGCATAGGCATCCATATGTCGTCATCTTAGACGAGGCTCATAGGGTGCTGCCTGAGAAGGGCGTCGTCAGATTGAAGGAGATTAAAAAGGCGCAGGAGAAGGTGGAGCACTACGTATACGAGCTGTCGGCCACGGGCCGTCACATGGCGGTCGGTCCAGTGGTCGTCGCCAGACGTTCAGCCGAGATCAGTAAGCTAATCCTCAGCCAGTGTGAGGTCCGCATACTGCACAAGCTCGTCGACCCGACCGACCTGAAGTATGCCTCAAACTGGCTGACCCGGGAAGAGGTGGAAAGGCTTCGAAACCTGAACAAGGGTGAGGCTGTCGTCGTCGGCTTGGGAGAGCCCATCTGGATCAGGGTGCGCCGACGCCTCTGCAGCCACGGCGGAGAGACCCCACTCACCAAGCCTGTCGTCACCCCCGACCTCTCTGAGGCCGTGGAAAGGCTCACTGAGCTCCTGAAGGCTGAGAAGGTACCTGAGGCACCGCCAGAGACGCCTCCTTCCGCCCTCGTCGAGGAGTTGGAGAGACTGAGGAGAAGGAGCCAAGAGTTGGAGCAGAGGCTGAGAGTGCTGGAGTCAGAGCTATCGGAAGCCCAGGCTCAAGTGAAGAGCCTCGAAGCCTTGGCCGAGGAGAGATTGAGACGCATCAAAGAGCTGGAGGCGAGGCTGCCGGAGGCCGAGACATGGGAAGAGATGAGATCCGACTATGAGAGGAGGCTGGCGGAGCTGGAGGAGAAGCTTAGGGAGACGGAGGAGGAGAAGGAGGAGCTCCATAGGCAGCTCCTAGAAGTCTCTGAAGACCTGGAGAAGCTCGAAGAGGTGAAGAGCCTCCTCATGGACTGGCGAGATGTCATAGTCGAGCTGGGCCAGAAGCTCGATGTGGAGCTCATACCCAGCGACATACAGGCCATCGTAGACGAAAGAGATCATTATCGTCAGCTCTACGAGGAGTTGAAGCGGGAAACCGAGCGTCGTAGACGGCTGACGGAGGATGTGCTAGCAGATCCCGCAGTCCAGGATTGGGTGAAGACGGCTAAAACTACACTGAAATGGTTCATGGATAGGCGCTCAGAGCATTGGAGGATTCTGCGCAAGGTCGTCGTCACCGATCCCAGCTACCTCTTCCTCCCGGAGGAGTTCCCAGAGGTGAGCGTAAGCCCCTCCACGGTGGCAAGCTACCTCAACGACTTCGCCTTAAAAGGCTTCGTCCTCAAACACGAGAAGGCCAAGATGGGCCGCACGGCATACAGCAACGCCCTTCCACTCTGGGTCTCACAGAATGTTAGAAGAATCCGTCTCGACGCCCCAGATGAGGCGATCAAAGCCATCGTGGAGGAGCTTAAGAGCTATGTCCTCAAATGGCGATGAGAGATGCCCCCTATGTGGAGGAGACATCGTAAACAGGGATGGAGAGCTTGTATGCTCAAGTTGCGGCTACGTAATTGAGGAGACTCCCCCATCTAGGCGTCTTCCCTGGGATGAAACCTATGCCTGGAGGGCCATCTGGTATGGGGGCGAAGCCTCGGCGACACCTTACCCATGGGCCAGCTCTGCAGGGTGATAGCTCGCAGCCCAGCTGGAGCAAAGGATCTCGGCATAAGGGCACATCAAGACCATCGTCGAGGCCGTAGAGCCCAGAGAGGTGATGAGGCTAAAGGAGGAGGCCTCAGCGCTGCTGAAGCGCTATGGCTTTTACGGGACTACAGCGAGTTCAACCATGTCCTCGGGAACTACGCTGGATTGCTGGCTGAGAAGCTGGGGAGATTCCTCAACATCTTCGGACATCGCCCTAGCAGCTATCGACGATTAGCGGCCGTAATGATCGTATGGTTGTTAATGAAGCATCCGGAGAGGGGAATGAAAATTAGGGCGGAAATGATAAGGAGAAGGGAGAGAGTCGGCTTCGACGACACCGCATCCATAGACTGCCTCATCCACTGCCCTTTAATTCGCAGAAAACGCTATTTAGCTTGTAAATCAATATGATGGCTAAATGTCCCTTCTTTCTCTTTGGATCTGGAGGAACTCTTTTGGTGTGAGTATCTTCACTTTATAGTCGTATATGGTAAGGTCTCTTGTGGAGGGATTCCTCAGATCTGTGAGGTCGTGGTTCAGTGTTATGATGAAGTTGGCCTTGGCCTCGTAGGCGGCCTCCAAGAACTTATCATCCTCAGGATCCCTACATATACGAATCCTACTTTGAGGGGAGACCATCTCTGAGAGGGCATGGATTCTGCTGAGCACGGCATAGGCATAAAGCGAGGGGATTCTAAGCCTCGGATAATGCACAGCTTTCAGGTATTCTTTGAAGATCTCGGCGGAGAGAATGATCCTTAGCCTCCCAGTCAGCACCCTCCTCAGAACTTCGTTGGAGGAGCCGGAGCCCACGAGGCCGGATATAATAACCGAGGTGTCTAGGACTGCTTTCTCGACCACCTCTTAGCCTCCATTCCAACCCTATCGGCTTCATCCTCCTCCAGGTAGGGGATCTCCTCCAGAAGCCTTAGGATGTTCAGCCTCTCCACTACGTTCACATCACCCACCCTCACCACTAAGACCTCCTCCTCAGGCTTCAGAACATCCGAAACTTTCCCAAATCTTACCTCCATAGCTACTCCACGAGGATTAGCCTATGAAATTGTTAATATGGATTATCCTTCACATTTAATTGTTAAATTATCTCCTCGCCACCACTGCCAGTACCATCATTATCAACAGCAATAACGCTGTCATCTGAGCTATCTTCGACTGCAGTATCTCGACGAAAGGCTCCACCATTGGCTCAAGGCTCTCAGGCAGATCCTCAAATGGACTCCCTTCTCCGCCGCACGGCCTACAGCAAAGCCCTTCCATTTTAGGTTTCGCAGAATATAAGGCGCATCGAGCCTGATGCGCCGGATGACGCTATCAAGGCCATGGTGGAGGAGTTGAAGAGCTACGTGCTGAGGTGGTCGTCATGACCGAGCTGTTTAATAGAATCGGAGAGTTAGAGAGATATGTGGAGCTTAAGGCTCCTGATCGATGCCCCCTCTGCGGTGGAACTCTCATAGAGAGGGATGGAGAGCTTGTATGCTCAAGTTGCGGCTACGTAGTCGAGGAGGCTCCTCCTTCACGGAGTCTGCCCTGGGATGAGACCTACGCCCTAGAGGGTCACTTGGCTTGGGGGCGCAGCCTCGGAGACACCCTGCCGATGGGCCAGCTCTGCAGGGTGATAGCCCGAAGTCCAGCTGGAGCAAAGGATCTCGGCATAAGGGCGCGACACATAAAGACTATCATCGAATCCGTGGAACCTCCCGAGGTGATGCGGCTTAAAAAAGAGGCTTCGATTCTCTTGAAGCTCTATGGCTTCTACTCAGATTACAGCGAGTTCAACCACATATTGGGAAACTACGCTGGGCTTTTAGCGGAGAGATTGGGTAGATTCCTCCATGTCTTTGGGCATCGACCTAGTAGCTATCGACGCCTGGCAGCAGCCATCGTGGTGTGGTTGCTGTTGAAGCATCCTGAGATGAGGATGAAGGTGAAAGCCGAGATGATCAGGAGGCGGGAAAAAGTTAGCTTTGACGATTTGGCTTCTATAGAGTGCCTTTCCAAATGCCCACTAGTTAGGAGAAGTCGAACCTCTTAAGTGTATTAATTAAATATACTTTCTTTTGCAGCGAAAATACGTATCCATGCTTTTAACAACTTGGTTTGTTATTTTTTTTTAAATATTTTTTCTCTGTCTCTCTCTGTTTTTGAAATTAGTTCAATTAGCCTTAAAACATCATCTCTCGCACCTACTACTTTTATTTGCTCTTTAAGCGTCTCTATTATATCCATAATAAACCAAACTTGAATTCCAAATCTACGATAAGCAGTATTAATCCAAGATGGGTCGTATCCTACTTCTGTAGTATAAACAACTAACACTTTTTCATAATCTAAGCAACCAAATAGCTCCTCAATCTTCTTAACAATTGAGGGATGCTCGAATTTATTCTCCTTGAACCAGTCTAACCCATTTCGATGGCACTTGCCATCTTTTGTGTATGTGGCTTCCATTCGTAGTGGAAAGGTGGTTGATACCCTGGACTCAACGTGCCATCGACGCCCTTCTCTAGGGTCAACGGCCAATAGGTCTATCTCTTTACCGCCCTCGCATTTGATATTTGTCATCGTGAAAGCTCGCTCAACTAATTGGAAATATCTTTCAATTATGTGAACCTCAGGTTCCATTCTTAAAGAAGATAAGGCTCATTCATCCCCTTTAATGTTTGCTTATTATTACTAAAGCCATCGTTATGATTATTAGTAATCCAATCATCTGAGCTATCTTAGACTCGAATATCTCCCGGACAGGCTCTATTATCGGCTCCAGCTGCTCAGGAATCTCGAAGCCGAAGCCGCCTCTCGCCTCTTCTTGATACTCCAATATTAAATCGATGAGGTCTTCTCTTGAAGCCTCCTTAAGTATGAGGTCTATCAACTCTTTCTTCGTGGCCTCTGGAGGTGCTTCCACTCCCAGCTCGGCGAGGATATTTCTGAGCTCCTCCTCGCTAAGACCTTCAAGAATGTCTCTGAGAATTTCCCGTAGCTCCTCATCGCTCATCTCCTCCAGCTTATCTCTCGTCCACCTCTCCGCACCGCCTATCACCGTGACGTGGTAGACGCCTCCTCCAGTGAGGGTTGAGCCGTCGGCTGTCGTGAAGCTCAGGGTCATCGTATCGGAGTAGCTTCCCTCATCGACATCCCTAGGAGGCCTGACCACAACCGGAATCTCAGCCTTATACCCCGTATAGGTCTCGCCAGTCTCAACCTTGAACCAGCTGTCATATTCGCCGAAGTCTACGCCTTGGAGGGTTATGGCCGTCGTCCCGCTCCAGGAAACAGTTATAACGGCCTTAGCCTCCTCGCCAGCCTTCGCCTCAATCCACAGCTCAGCTACATCTATGGTGACCATAGGAGGAGGAGCTCCACCGCCCCCTCCACCTCCTCCACCGCCTCCGCCTTCTCCTGGGGCTCCTCCACCCGGCTCCTCTTCTACGCCGAATCTGAGGATGAGGGTCAGCCTGCTGCTGAGCTGATATGTTCCGGTGAACATCTGATTCTCAGCTTCGTATAGGGTGCTGGTGAAGTTCACCGCCTCGTAGGGAGCTCCCCATCCGCTGCAGTTGACGTAGAGGGTTCCCACCCCTGCCGAGCCGTTCACGACGAGAGTCAATTCCTCGGCGACTAGGCTGACGGACTCCAGCCATCCATGGGTGAGACCCTCTATACGCAGCCCACCCCAGTTCACGTAGTATGCCTCCAGGCTGCGGGAGCCGTCGTGGCATAGGCTGAGGATGCCATTCGAGTAGTCGTCGCTGAGCAACCACGTGGCATTCAATACGTATGTCGGCTTAGGCCCCTTTATCAGAGTCTGATATGTGCCCAGCGTCACGTTGAAGTCGATGTCGAGGCGTTCTCCACCTATCCAGCTTGCTGATGAGATCGTTGCGTTTCCGCCGATGAGCCTGGGCCCCGCCTTCGCCAGGGGAACCGACTGGTTGAGGCTGCAGACGGTGACCAGCCCTCCATCCGAGGAGCCGCTGCAGGGGCTGCCCCATGGGAAGTCTCCGACGCTGAGGTCGAAGACGGCCCATCCGCTGCTGTTCGTCGACGCCGATAGGCCTCTGAAACATACTTCTCCCCCATCGATGGGGATATCATCGCTCTCATAGCGGAGACGGGCGTAGAGCTTCTCATCGGTGAGGTCGACGACGACATCCGACACCTTCAACCGGTCGACGGTGAAGGTGGCTGGCTGACTCCATGGGCCCTCGATGTCGTTGCTGTCCCAGGTCTTCACCCTCCAGTAGTAGATGCCGAGGGTTGAGGGAGTGGTGTAAGAATAGCTCTCCTGGGAGGATGCTGTCTTCCCGGTGTCCAGCAGGGGCGATGAGAAGTCTAGGTCGTCATCGACCTGCAGCCGATATGCGGATTGGCTGTCTCCGCCATCTGGGTCGCTGAAACTCCATGTGAGGCTCAGGGAAACACCGGGGTTGACCCTGGTGCCGTTGATGGGTGAGGTGAGCGTAGGCGCATTTGGAGGCTGATTCTCCTGAACCTCCTGCAAGGTGCATATCCTGAAGTCTTCCACGTATCCCTTAGACCAGTCTCCGGGATCTGTCGTATAGCCCGGGCTGACGGCCAGCTCTACATACTCGTAAGTGTCGGTGCATCCATTTTTAGTGGTTTGATCGATTAGGGCTCCTGAGGTGGCATTGTAGAGCTTCATAGTCACCGATGAGCCGTTGCGTTCGACCTCCACCGTATACTCTTCGCCGACATCAACCGAGAAAGAAACGAGGAAAACGTTGGCACCGTCATCTTTAAGCATAAAGTCGAGCCAAAAGATGGAATCATAATCAAACCTCTGCCTCGCACGGACAATCAACCGATTAGAGCTTTGAGGGTTTTCGACCGTATTGAGCTGCCATAGGTAGATAATCGGTTGACAGTCATTATCACCGGCCTCCAGGCCGGTGATCGAGAAGTTGAAGCGATGCCTGAAATCGGTGATGCCTCCGTAGAGCTTGTAGGCGTAGGCCACCTCATCCCTGTTTAGGTCCCATGTGATCTTCGAGGAGGTCACCGTGTATTCGCCGATCTCGAAGTCGGTGTAGACGGTGAAGGTTGTGAGATCCTGCTGCTCGCAGACCCATCGCTGATGGAGAAGGCTGACGGTGGCCGAGATGGTTTGAGGCCTCCACTCGGGGGATGTGGAGGCTTCGACTACGGCTTTAATCCTCTGCATCCGTCGCTCCGGAGACGTGGATAGGCTTATGGCGGCTTTGATGGTCTCATGGAGCTCCTCCTCATAGTCGGCGGCGAGGATAGCTGCGATGGGGATCGCTAATATGATTAGTAGAAGAGCTATGGTTTGGAGCCTTCTCCGCCTCGTAGGCCCTCCTCTCCGTCAGCCTTAATTCAGCATGAAGATGTAGGTGACGGTGAGGGTGTCCCCATTCTCCACCGTTATCGGGTTAGATGAAATGTCGTCTCGGCAGATGAAGAAGTAGAAGCCTCCAGAGCTCTTCTTTATGCGGGTTTTAAGCCCTATCTCCTTGATGGTGTAACTATCGTCGAATGTGAATGTCGTTGAGAGCGTGCCGTTCACTTTGTTTCCGCTGACTGAGACTCCTATGCTGCCGACCTGCTGCTCCATTATTTGATTGGCCATCTGATAGTTTTCTAAGGCTGCTGAGGCCGTCCCGTTTCCCAGGACGATGTAGCTATCATCTTCATGAATTCGAATCTTCTGAGGTGATGAACTATAAAATGGAATCTGCTCGTTTCCATTAATGTCCTTGATTTTGAATTTCTCATCGGTGTAGTCGGCTCCGCCCTTCATGAATGCCAATAACAGTCTTCCGAAGTTTTCGAGAAGCAGGTCGCCGGTTTTCACCCTCCGCTCTATTAGGCGGCCCTGGGCATCCCGATGCTCTAGGATGAGTATCACGTTGCATGAGTTTCCCGAGCTTCCATCTACGCCTCTATGGGCTTCGGCTGCGATGTATGCCGTGAGGCATACGGCGAGTAGGAGCGAGACCAGAATCAAGGTGGTCTTCCTCATCTCATCACCCCTGATTCAACTTGAATGTGTAGGTGACCGTGAGGACGTCGCCGCTGCTCACCTCAACTGCTGGGAAGACATCTCTCGCTATTAGATAAGGGTATGATGAGGTATCTTGATGGCACTCAATTATGAGGCCGGCCTCCGTTATGCTGTAGCTGCTGTCAAAGGTGAAGGTGACTGACACGGTTATGTTTAGAGCTGTCCCGGATTTGGAGAGGCCGTGGCTGCCAATATATTTCTTGGTTATCTGATTCTGCAGCTTGTAATCTGAAGGCGACGGAGAACCCGTCCCAGTCCCTATCGCTATCCACGCACATGGGGAAAACACGCCGACGTAGTAATCATAGTCGTCATAGAGGTATCTCAAATTGCCATTTGTGTCGGTCGGCCTCAAAGTACCCACTCCCTCAGCTCCTCTGAAGCAGTTTACGAGTATTATGGCGAAGTTCTTGGTGAGGAGGTCTCCAGTCTTAACGTAGGTATGCGTCGTCTTGGTCTCGGCGTCGTAATGCTTTATCGTGAGGATCACATCCATCAAGCCTTCATTACTTCTAGGCGGATGGAGGGCTAGGCATCCCAGGACGACGAGGGCTATGAGGCAGATTTCTATGCCACCACGCTCAATCTTCTCCCAGTCCATCTCAAGTGAGAAATACGCTGACCAGGAGGGCGGTGTTATGGAAGCCGATTAAAAGCCTTAAGAAGCCGAGGGCGGCTGGGAGGGCTATCAGGGCTCTCCGCCTCAGCTTCCTCTTAACCAGGCTGTCGAGGTATTCCGTGGCTATGGCGACGGCTATGAGGATGGCGAAGTCAACTCTGTCTCTTATACACATCTCCGAGCCCACGAGACCTCTCTACATCTCGTATGCCGTCTTCTGCTTGAAAAA
>CALEIY010000165.1 GCA_937898665.1 Candidatus Bathyarchaeota archaeon
TCCCCCCAGCACATGACTAAAAGCCGTCTTAACCCCCAAAGGCTATAGTGTAGGTCGAACACCCGTTAATAAATGTTGTTTTCCCTCTGGGGTTCCATTAACGCTGGATCTAGGATTTCTCTGTGTAGCATCTCTGGGAAGGCCTCTTGGATGAGGCTTCTACGCTCCTCTTCTCCCCATATTACTGTTCTATGGGGTTCCTTAGCGTGTATGGCTCTACGGAGTAGCTCTCGGTTCACTGTGTATCCTCTGTTGCGGAGTATGTCTTCTATGAAGTCGTAGATGTCGGCCTTCTCTCTGGGTGTGATTCTGAGGTCTGCTTGGGTGTAGATGTTTCTGAGGAATTCGATTCCCTTCATCTTTATGTCGTGGTAGGTGCTGATTTTATGTCCCATCATGTATTCGATGTAGTCGGCTGGGACTCCCTTGGCTGCCAATTGGGTGCGGAAGAATTTACGGATGCTATGTGGCCTCAGGACGTAGCGTCGCCCACGCTTCTCCTTGGCCAGGCCTGCCTTGAGGTATAGGTCTCTGATGATATTGGTCATTTGACTCCTGGTGATGGGGCGTGGCTCCCTTAGGCGGTCAGCCCTTATGAGTGGACTCTCATCATCTATATCTTCAGGCGGTATCTTCTCCGTTCCTCGACGTCTGGCCTCAAGGTATAGGCGGAGATACTCAACGGCCTCGACTCCGATGAAAGTGTCATAGCTCGCATACTTCCCCTTCGTTATATCGGCCTCCACGTGGATGTGGACTGGGATGACTCCCCTCTCAAGGTCTTCCCTGACGTGGCGGTATCTCAACCTACAGAGGGTTCCTATTCTGAAACCGCCCAGAGCCAGCATCGAGACGATGACTCGGCCCCGCAGATCTGCGACTTGCAGCATCCTCCACAGCTCCTCTGGTCGTGGAGCCCTGTCCTCATAGACGACTACGGCCTTGGGTAGCAGAACCTTCGGGGGATCCACCTCATTAACCTTTAGGAGGGTGCGTATGGCATGTATGTACACCCTTATGGTGCTGGGTGCCAGCCCTCTAGCCCTGAGCTCCCCGACGTATTCCTCCATGAGCTTCTTCACCCTTCGCAGACCCTTTGGGTCAGGTAGGTTCTCAGCTGTGTGACATACTGCGACTAACTCATCCGCCGTTAAGCCGCTCCAGTCTAGGAAACGCCTCAGTAGTGTGGTGTAGGTGTGGAGGGTTCCGAGACTTGAGGATTTGAAGCGTCTCAGGTAGGCGGCGAGCCTCATTAGGGCGGGGCTCTCGGCGACCCAGGGTATCAGCCTAGGGGCTTGAGACCCTAAAGCCTGGATGACATAGTTGAGGACATCTAGCTCCCTGAGGCTGATGCCTGGCGGCAGCCTTAAGAGTATGGCTTCCTTAAGGCTGTTGCCCCTTGGGCTGACCTCTATGTGAAGCCTGACGCCGGTCGAGAGGTAGGGCTTGAGCTCCTCGTAGCTGAGGGGCAGCCTGTCCACGGCTATGATGGGCGTCTCCGCCGTCGGTGTCATCCACGTCGTCTCCGATTGGGGTATACGCCCCTCGCCTCTCTTAAAACTATGGAATTTCAAACCTCCTCGGCGATCTTGATGGGTCATGGGTGTAAGCCTCCTCTTTCTCCTATTTGTTCTATAATTCCTGAATATGAATATAAGAGTTCTCCTATCAATCCTATTTGATGGAGAGGTCTGAACGCATACTCGATGTCGCCGTCGTCAGCCGAAGATTCCAAGTCACCCTCACCAAACCAGTGAGGGAGAGACTCCTGTCTCTTATACACATCTGACGCTGCCGACGAATTAGACGGTGTAGAT
>CALEIY010000166.1 GCA_937898665.1 Candidatus Bathyarchaeota archaeon
CGAGATGATGGGAGATTACGACTTCTTCTTCGAGTGGAGTGAGACGCCGACGCTGGAGCAGGTGGAGGAGCTGGTGAAACGAATCGATGAAGCTCTCAGCTCTCTCGGATGCCACTACACCATAACGACAAAGGAGGATTAACTTCCATTTTTGATATTTAACCTTAAATCATCGTGATCAAATGAGTTGAGGGTTAGATACATCGCCTTCGACTCCTACGGTGTGAAGTCGAGCTGTATTAGAGTTGAGACACGGGATGTCACAATAGTCGTAGATCCTGGTATAGCCTCCGAGAGGTCATCCTTTCCGCTTCCGAGGGAAGAGAGGAGAGCTTTAAGGCAGCGGTATGAGGTTGAGATAAGACATGCCTGTTCAGATGCCGATGTCATCGTCATAACCCACTACCACTACGACCACCACATACCGGATCAGAGGCTCTACAAGGGCAAGAGACTTCTGATTAAAGACCCTGAGCATAGCATCAATCGCTCCCAGAGGTGGAGGGCTGGGAGGCTTCTAGAGGGTTTAGAGGCAGATGTGGAGGTGGCCGATGGTGAGGTCTTCACCTATGGCTCGACGGAGATCAGGTTCTCCAAACCCTATTGGCATGGGGTTGAGGGATCCAAGCTGGGCTACGTCATCATGATCTCCATAGATGACGGTGAGAGGCGTCTGCTCCACACCTCTGACATAGATGGCCCTGTCCTGAGGGAGGTGGCCGATGAGATCATTGAGGTCAACCCCGACATACTCATCATCGATGGCCCTCCAACCTACCTATTAGGCTTCATATTCGCATATTATAACCTCGCCAGGAGCATCGTCAATCTCTGCCACATCATCGAGGAGTCTAGGGCTGAGACCATAGTCCTCGACCATCATCTGGTGAGGGATTACCGGTTTCCGGAGCTCCTCCACCCCGTCTATCGGAAGGCCAGAGAGCTAGATAGACGGGTCTGTACGGCTGCCGAGTTGAGGGGTTTGAGGCCTATGGTTCTCGAAGCCTATCGACGCTATGGGCCTACGAGATGGAGGGATTGGAGTCGATTGAATGAGGCTGATGTTCTCAGAATCCTAGAAGAGGCAGTTGAGAAGGGGCTGATCGAAGACGAATGGATAAGGCGTCTAGAGGAAGTTTTAGACGAGGATCGCATGGGTTAGGAAGAGGGGTAGCAGCGTTATGGAGACGATGTTCACCAGCTTTATGAGGATGTGTAGGCTTGGCCCAGCCGTATCCTTCAAGGGATCTCCAAAGGTGTCGCCGATAACGGCGCTATGATGAGCCGGCGTATTCTTCCCACCAAAGTGGCCATCCTCTATATACTTCTTGGCGTTGTCATAGATGGCTCCAGAGTTGAACATGAAGATCGCTAAGAGCGCCCCAACGATCGTTGTGGAGACGAGGAAGGCTGCGAGACACCATGGGCCTAGGAGAAATCCGACTATTATCGGGGAGATCATACCAACCATCGTTGGTAGAATCATCTCCCTCAAGGCGTTTCTGGTTGTTATGTCGACGCAGGCAGCATAATCCGGCTTCGCCTTTCCCTCCATTATGCCCTTTATCTCCCTGAACTGTCGACGAACCTCGTCGACGACTTGATGAGCCCCCTTAGCCACCGGCTTCACGGTTAACGCCGTGAAGAGGAAGGGTATGGCCGCCCCCACCATTAATGCCGTGATGATCCTCGGATCCGCGATGTTGAGGAACTCCGAGACCTGTGAGATGTTGAGAAGGGAGATTCCGCTATGTCTAGCCGCCTCGGTGAGATAGGCGAAGAGGAGAATGGAGCAGGTCAACGTCGCCGCAGCCATGCTATAACCCTTTGTTATAGCCTTCGTCACGTTTCCAGCTGCATCCAATGCGTCCGCCTCTCTCTCCACATCCCTACTTAAGCCAGCCATCTCGATGATCCCTCCAGCGTTGTCAACTATTGGGCCATAGGTATCGGTCGCCATCACCATCCCCATTATCTCCATTAGGCCTAAGGCTGAGGCTATGATTCCCATCAACCCCCTTAATCCCCCACCGAAGATGAGGTAGGCTGCGATCAATGTGGCTGCGATGATGAAGATCGGAATCGTCGCGGATTCCATTCCATAGGCGAAGCCTTGCATAAGCCCTATAGCTGCGCCGCTGACGTTTCCTTTTGCGACATCTCTGATGGGTTTTTCGCCGGTGTAGTATTGAACGATGAAGAAGGTGGCGACGGCTGCGAGAAGCCCGAGGGAGAGGCACCAGAAGAATCTGATGTCTCCCATCAGGTATATAGCTGTGAGATAGAAGCCCACTATCGAGGTTATACCCGCCGTTAAGAGGGCGATGTTTAGGGAAATTATAGGCTTCCTTCCCTTCCATCCCCTAACTGAGAGGAGACCTATCACGGTGGCTAGATTACCTATCGAACATATTATGAGGGGGAAGAGGACGCTCTTCCATCCATATAGGGGGATGAAGAGGAGGCCTACGATCATAGCTGCTATAAGATTGTCACTCCCCGACTCGAAGAGGTCGGCCCCCCTACCAGCGCAGTCTCCAACAATGTCTCCCACTAGGTCGGCTATAACCGCTGGATTCCTTGGATCATCCTCCGGTATTCCGATCTCGATTTTACCCGTGAGATCCGCGCCGACGTCGGCAGCCTTGGTGTAGATGCCTCCCCCAAGCTGAGCGAAGAGGGCTGAGAGGCTGGCTCCAAATCCAAATCCAACTAGTAGGCTCACCCTATCAGGGTTGCTCGGACCAACCCCAAAGAGGACGTATAGAAGTACTAGGCCTAGAAGTTGGAGGCTGACGATAGCTAAACCCATGATTGCTCCTCCCCTGAAGGCGATAACTAGGGCCTTTACGCCCGAAGACCTGAGGGCGCTAGCGGTTCTAACATTCGTCCTCGTCGCCCCATCCATCCCTATGATGACGGCGAGAAAGGAGAAGAGGGAACCTAAAATGAATCCGAAGGATATCTGCCATTTAGGCCAAAAGACCGCTAATAATATGCCGCCGATGATGACGATGAAGTATATTATTGTCTTCATCTCCCTCTTTAGAAAGGCCCACGCCCCCTCCCTTATGTATCCGCCTAACTCCCTCATCGTCTCTGGCCCTTCATCCTCCCTCAATATCAGTAGGTAGAGCACCCCTATACAGCCGAAGGCGAGTAGGCCGGCGAACAAGGGAATCAGCAGCAGATATAGCATCATCTATCCCCTCCGGCTATCCTCTCATCATTCCCCCTAATGCATTTAAAAAAGGTTGTCCCTTCCCATATTGGTCTTAAGAGGGTTGTGAAATTGAGGCTGCTGGAGTGGGAGGCAAAGGAGATCTTTAGAGATTATGGCATACCCATCCCAAAGGGGAGGATCACTTCAGACCCGATGGAAGCTAGGGAGATAGCAGAGGAGATCGGCGGTCCAGTGGTGGTGAAGGCTCAGATACCCGTTGGTGGAAGAGGTAAGGCTGGAGGCGTCCACTTCGCCGAGACGGCTGAGGAGGCATATGAGGTAGCTAAGACTCTCATAGGGGGAGAGGTGAGAGGGGTAAAGGTGGAGAGAGTATTGGTCGAGGAGAAGATGGACATCCAGAGAGAACTCTATCTAGGAGTCGTAATAGACAGGGGAAGTCGCAGCTATACGGTGCTCGCCACCTCCGAGGGTGGAATGGAAATAGAGGAGGTGGCGGCGAGAACGCCTGAGAAGATCATAAGGATGACGATAGATCCAGTGGAAGGATTTAGAGTTCATCACGCGAGGTGGATGGTGAAGCAGATCGGTCTCATAGGTAGAGATCTTCTGAGGGGATCCGACATTCTGCTGAGGCTCTACAGGCTCGCGGTGGAGATGGATGCGGAGTTAACGGAGATAAATCCGCTGGCTCTCACCTCAAGGGGGCTGATAGCCGTCGATGCGAGGCTGAATATAGATGACAACGCCCTCTTCCGTCATCAAACTCTCTTAGAGCGCTTCGGTGAGAGCGAGCTACTAGACCTGACTGAGAGGGAGAGGGAGGCGAGGAAGCTAGGATTAACCTATGTCGAGCTGGATGGAGATATAGGCATCATCGGAAATGGAGCTGGATTAACCATGGCCACCCTCGACACCGTCCAGCTCTATGGGGGGAAGCCAGCTAACTTCCTTGACTTAGGTGGAGGAGCTCC
>CALEIY010000167.1 GCA_937898665.1 Candidatus Bathyarchaeota archaeon
AATGATACGGCGACCACCGAGATCTACACCGTCTAATTCGTCGGCAGCGTCAGATGTGTATAAGAGACAGGCCTCATACATTTGCTAGTTAATCTCAGCGCTTGAGGTGAAGGGAGATGGAGGGGAAGCATAGGGCCCTGCTCCTGCTGACATGCCTAGCGCTGCTGGTCACCAGCGTAAACGGCATCGTCGACCTAGGCATAAAGCTCCAGCAGACGTTCAGGGCGTCTGCTGTCAGCGACTATGGGGAGAGGCTGAGCATAAAGGTGAGGTGCAGCAGCGGTAGGCCCAGCTATGCCTGGTGGCTCGCCTGGTCGACGCTTAAGGCGACGTGCAGCTGGAATCCGACGCTGTGGAGATTGGCGTGGAGGGTGGGCAGCCAGGTCGTCTCCACCGTGGAGAACGCCGTGACCATCCAGGTCAGCGGAAGCAACATAGAGAGCCCGGTCACCGTCGACTATTGGATTGAAGCCAGGAAGCCTGATGGGACGGTTCTGGGGAAGACGCTTCAGGCATCTGGGATCAGCTGCAATGTGGGAGGAAGCGTAAGCGACGGCACGGGCAGCATCGACATCGACCAGCACCTCAGCGATCTCGGCCTCTCGACGACGGAGGATCAGACCGTCGACTACTATGTCTACGTGAAGGTGACAGCTGTCGGCCTCATCAGCGGTCAGCAGCTCGTTGTCGAGATCGGCCCCGTCGAGTTTGACAGCGTTACCTACGATTACGGCTCAAAGAATTGGGTTAACAGAGGTTACTGGGACACAGCCGACATCACCGATGTCGGCATAGAGGATCGAATAATTTTATACAGGGCGCCAAAGTCTGCATCAATCTCCTATAAAGCCACTGTGAAGAGCATCAGCGCCTATCTCGTGATAAAGGATGGTTACGACGGTGGGAAGGTGAAGTGTGCGCTATATGAATACATCTCGAGTGAGGATGCTGGCCAACTGATAGCGTCGACAGAGGAGTTAACGGTGCCGGCAGGCCCCTACGAGGGATGGTTCACCTTCAACTTTACGGGTAATCAGCCTGAAATTGAACTCGATAAATACTATTACATAGCTATCTGGGGCGAGGATGACAAAGATGGCGTCCGCAACCTAAAGATAGCTTATAACACCGCTACGGATATTGACAAGGGGCTAAGGGTAGATCGAACTTACGGCGCTTGGCCAAGTGAGTTAACCAACGAGCTTGCAGGTTACGACCGTGACTATTGCCTATACTACACCGCTGTCTACTATGATTGGTCTGCCAGCTGGAGCTGGTATCCGCTGCCCCTCAGCGTCGTGAGCCTCCCCATCGGCCGACAGCTCTTCTGGGGCCTGGTCATCGGCCTATCCTGCTTCGCAGCCATAGTCAAGCTCACCCCTAAGAGGCGTGGAGGAGGGAGAAAGAGGTGAAGCATGGAAGCCTGGTGGGCCTCGGCCTGCTGGCCCTAGGCGTCTTCATCCTCTTCGGCGGCCTAGGCTCAGCGGCGACCTGGGTTCTCGGCTACTGGGATAAGGAATACGTTGAAACATATCGCGGCTACGACATCTACTACTTCGTCAACATCCACGTCTACGGCTGGATGGACGCCGATGGCGACTGGCATTACCACGGCAGCGTGGAGTCGGCTGAGAAGGCCATCGACGACTACCTCGAAGAGCCCGTCTACGTCGAGGCCTATAATGGCTGGGATATCTATCAGACGCCGGGAAGCGGCTTCTACTACGCCGTGAACCCGTCGACGGGTGAGCAGACGACGCACTTCACAGGCCTCGAAGAGCTGAAGGAATACCTCGACCTTCTCGCCGCCGGTGAATCCCTGGAGGCCGAGGTTGAGGGCCGCGTCTACACCAGCCCAGGCGAGGCTGAGGAGTTCCCAACCGAGGTGGACATAGCTGAGCCCGGGGAGAGGCTGAGCTGGCTCCGATGGCTGGGGCTGCCGCTGATGGCTTTGGGAGCCGTATTGGCCCTGGGGAGGGAGGAGAAGTGAGGATCAGCGGCTTAGCCCCCATCTTTTTCTGCCTTGTATTCCTCACATACGCTTCCTTCGTGTATGCTCAGCAGGTTGAGGTTCCGCCGCAGTGGAGGGCTGGACCCCTCGCCGTCTACCTCTTCTCGTTTCCAGAGGAGGGAGGCGAGTATAGGGGCTCTGTGACCATAGCCCTCGCAGTCTGGAACGCCAATCCCGAAGACCCGATTCGCATATTACTCGACGGCGAGGAGGCAGCAGTCATCGATCGTGAAGGCTTCTTCACCTACAGCTGGAAGCTCAGGGGAAGCCATCACCTCGCCGTAGTCTGCCGCTATAAGATCTTTGCTGAGGCAGCCTTCTGGGTTCGGCCTCCGCCGCCGAGACCCGCGATGATACCCGTCACAGAGTTCATGGAACGGCTGCGCCGAGAACGGGAAAGGGTTCTCATTCTCTGCAGCTTTGGAGCCGTGTTGGGGGTGCCCCTCGGCGTCTGGACTAAGAGGAAGACGAAGCTGAGATGGGAACCCGCCTTCACTCTACCGGCAGCCACCATGGCCATCGGCTATTGGCGATTGGCTGACCTATACATGCTGCTGCCCTTAGGGCTGACGTGGGCCTTGACCTACTGGCTCTCAAGGGATTACGCCGAGGTTCTAGGCCTCATCTGGTGGACTGAGCATGGAGGAAGAGTTGAGGAGCTCAAGGTCGACGAGGAGAACAATCTCATCGAGCTGGGGCTTCGACACTGGCGCAGCGGCTTCATAAGGCGGAAGCCCATCGAGGTCATCAACCCCTATCCCTATTCCCTGGAGTATAGGGGCTTCATCTCCTGCTACTGCGTGGACACCGTCGTAAAGTGCCGCCGCTGCGGCGCGGAGTATAGGCGCAGCGACGTGAAATGCCCTAGATGCGGCGAGGAGGATTATGACATTCTTGGCCCCGCCATCTGGGAGGATGATGACTGTCTACGAGTTGAGTGTAGCAGATGGCTGGCGGAGGCCCTCATACTGGCTGGAATATTGAAGAGGCAGGAGCAGCTCGTCAAAGAGCTGCAGGAGGAGAATATCAGGCTGAGGGGGCCAGGGTCAGCGAGACCGTCAGCTGGGCTAGACGCATCGTGAAAGCCGATGTGATGGGCCTCCTACGCAGGGAGCTGGAAGCCCTGGAGGAGCTGCCCATAATGGAGGCTGAGAGGGATGCAGAGAAGGGTTAGCCTGCGAGGCAGCTTCGAGGATGTCTGCGCAGCCCACGAGGAGCTCCGCAGCCGCATCCTGGAGGCCGACTGGAATGAGATCGAGGGCCTACTGGACAGGGCGTTCTGCGGCTTCATGCCCAGAAGCCTGGAGCGATTCCTCAACCTTATACGGCTGCTGGACCTGGAGGATGACCCCGACATTCGATGCTTCCTGTTGAAGCTGGTGAGTGGAGGCAGGAACATGGCTTTGAGACGCAGCTTCGAGCTAAGCGGCGAGTATCGCATAGGACGCATAAGGGAGGAGAGGTGAAGTGGCTAGGCTGCTGAGGCGGAGCCGGGATCACGGCGGCGTCACAGCCATCATCCTAGGCCGAATGGGAAGTGGGAAGACCACCTTCATGCTCAGCTATCTCGCTCTCCCACTCATGGAGACAGGAGAGAAGCTACTCTGGCGTGGAGGCCCCTTCTGCCAGTGGGGCTATCTACAGCTCAGCCGGGTGAAGCTCCTCCTAGACGAGGCTTTAGGCCCCTACCGCTGGATAGACCGCCGGAGAGGGAAGCCATGCGACCCCGAGAAGCTGGGCTTAGAGGTCGTATACCCCGACTTTGAGAGTCCAAGGGATGTCATCTGGGAGCTGACGCCTGGAAAGCTCTGCGTCGCATACACCGGGGATGAGGCCTTCATGGATCTCATGGAAGCCGTGAACAGCCGGAGCGACATCGACTGGGTCAGCATCTTCCACGATGAGGTTCAGAAGCTGGCTCCATCGAATGTCGAGGGAGACATGTGGCGTAGGAACAAGAGGCTGGCGGACATCATAGCCGAGACGAGGAAGAACTATGTCAGCTTCTACTGCGCCGCCCAGGACTACGCCGACGTGGACTACAGGGTCTTCAGGAAGATGATGTATAGGGTCTACCTGCAGGATGCCAGGCCGCCGAGGAGCAGCCTCGTCTACAGATGGGTTCCCCACCGATTAGAGCTGGGCGAAGCCATCATAGAGGGCTCGACCTTCGCCAAAGCCACATTCCAGCCTTTGAAGCGCCAGCTACACCTGGTGGTGAAGTATGAAGGGTAGCGTGATAGCCCCCCTCACAAAACTTCCGAAAAGTGCCGAAAACGGAAGTAGATTAAGCTTGTTTTCATGCGATATTCACTTACCCAAAGGGCCTGCATTAATTAATATAACAGAGGGAGAGGGGCATGACCGGGCGTAGAGCCCTAACCCGAGAGGAGATCAAGCGGATAATAGACCGTGCGGAGAGACTGAGGGATAAGGCCTTCATAGCCTTCCTATACCTCTCGGCCGCCAGGGTTGGCGAGGTATGCCGCAGGCTGCGAAAGTCCGACTTCACTCTCGAAGATGACTTCCTCCTAGTCGAGTTGGAGACTGAGAAGAATCCCTCCTCACCGACCCGTGTAGTCGCCCTCCCCCTCAGCGATCCCTTCACCCGCCTAGTGTTGAGATACCTCAGAACATTGAATGTAGATGAGGTATGCTGGCCCTTCTCGGATCGATATGCTAGGATGCTGCTGAGACAGCTTGGTGGTATCCACCCCCATCTCCTTCGGCATAGCAGGCTGACACATCTCGTCAGGGAGCACGGCTTCAATCAGTTCGACCTGATGAGATTCGCCGGATGGAGTGACCCCAGGCCTGCGAGGGCCTACATACACCTGGAGTGGAGGGACTATGCTGGGAAGCTCAAGGGGCCTGGAGTGCCGGGCCCGCTGACCGAGCCCGGCCCAGAGCCTAAAGGGGGTGAGAGCCGTGGCGAGGAGAGGTAGAAGCCGTGGGGGCAGCCTCTTCGGGAGGGCCAGGCACCGTAAGTATGCCGAGATCGTGAAGTTCACGACGATCAAGGATGCCAGGGAGTCGGCCCGACGACTGCTGCAGGAGTTCAAGTCTGCGAAGACTCGGGATAAGGCTGTCAGGGTGAAGAGGGTGGCTGTGCTGGCTGCGAACAGGGCTGAGGCCGCTGCTCGGCGGCGAAACCTCTCGAAGCGGGAGAGGCATCAGCTGCGGCGTATCGCCGAGGTGTATCGGAGGGCGGCTGACCGGATGAGGCTGCCCCCACGGCCATGAAGTGGCTGAGTGGGAAGGCTGAGAGGATCCTCAGGGCCCTCAGCCGAGACCGTTGGATGAGGGCGGGTGAGATCGCTAAGCGGGTCGGCCTTGCGGCGCAGGCGGTAGCCCTCATAATCAAGAATGAACTCCTCTACGTCTACGTGGAGAGGCGTCCGGCTCGGGGTCAGAGGTGGAGATGGGAGTATAGGCGAATCGTCTAGCTCCACTTTCACCCTGGTCTCCACAGGCTGAACCTATC
>CALEIY010000168.1 GCA_937898665.1 Candidatus Bathyarchaeota archaeon
TCTCAAACACGCATCTCAAAGTGGTTGGAGAAGAGGGGCTTGGGTGATTAATAAAGGCTTTGATATTCACTTGAGCTTCGATATGGGTATATACAGGGGAGACCCCTATCCGCCTCAACCCCTCATCTATGAGAGACGCCTCGGCGAGGTTCCTCTATACGCCTCCTGATGGCTTCCCTCACAACCCTGATTGTAATGACTGGCATTACTGAAATTGCGTATATTTCGGCGTATAAAGGTGCGGCCCCTCCCTGGAGGCTTAGCCCTCTCAGCATCCTCCAACGTCTGCTCCAATAGGTTTAAGCCCTCATCGACTGCCCCATGGCCTTGAGGCTTGCAGCAGCTCTATACCCATGAGAGGAGGCTGAGTCCCATTAGGCTCGACGATTTTTGGAGAGCCTCGCCCTCACCGATAGAAGCGTTATCGCTAGGGCGTCGACGACGATGGAGGCGGCGGCTATCATAGCTATCGGTGTGAAACCCCTATTCGGGGAGGTGTATCCGGCTAGGAAGGCTTGTCCACCCCTCCTCAGGCCGTAGGTTATGCCCGTGACGTATATGTGGTCACCGTCTATCACTACGGCTCTAGCTATGTCGCTTCCCATCCCTCCCCACGTCCGATTCCAGAGGAGCTCCCCCTCCCTCGTGCATTTGACTATAAGGGCGTCATTCCACTCGTAGGGTTCACGCCGATAGGTGTGGCCCACTACGTATAGGTAAGGGCCTGCGGCGGCCACGGCCCATCCATAGTCCTCGCCCATCCCACCCCATATCGAGACGTGGAGGAGGCTTCCATCTCTATCATAGCAGAGGAGGGCGACGTCGGCGTCTCCCTGGACGTTCTGGGTGAAGCCTACCTGATAGATGCGGCCTCTACTCGCGGTGAGGGCCCAGCCATAGTTCTGGATTCCGGCGCCCCATCTCCTAACCCATAGGAGCTCCCCGTCGAAGCTGAATTTCGCTAGGAAAATCTCCGTTCTATAGGGGCTTGGCGTCGCTGTGCCACCTAGGTATACGCCGTCGTCGAGGGCTATGGCCCAGCAGTAGTCTCCATCGGTCTCACCCCAGGTTCTACTCCATAGGAGGTCTCCATCTCCAGTGTATTTTAGGAGGAAGACCCTGCTCATCCCATGGGCTACGCCTCCGATGTATCCCGCCACGTATATGTCTCCCCGCTTATCGACGGCTACGCCTCTCGCTATAGCCCCCTCAGGTGGCCCCCAGAGCCTAGACCAGAGGAGGCGGCCCTCGGCGTCATACTTCAATAGAACAGCCTTGGACTCCTCCCCGATGTAGGATAGGCCTACGACGTAGATGTATCGACCATCGGTTGCTATGGCTCTACCCATGTCATACCCCTCTCCACCCCAGGTTCTATTCCAGAGGAGGCGGCCATCCCGAGCATACTTCAATAGGAATATGTCGCTCTTACCGGCGCCGACGCTATCGGTTGAGCCGGTGATGTAGAGATATCCACGGCAGAGGGTCATAGCCCTGGCATACTCCCTAGCCGCCCCACCCCAGTGGGAGGCCCAATCTAGAGAGACCTCCCTAGGGGAGCCGCCAGGCCTATAGGCGAGGTAGACCCCCAGGGAGAGGAGCTCCAGGAGGATTAGGGTGAGGATTAGACGGCGACTCACTCCATTAACTCCTCCACTCTCCCTCCTTAACACCCTTCCGCCTAAGCCCTCCGATGAAGTTAATAACATCGAATCATTACGCCGCTTAGAGGGGAAAGGGGATTGGATGTAGGGCTTTTAAGGAGGCTCTCAGAGGCCTATGGCCCTCCGGGATACGAGGAGGAGGTTAGGGAGCTGCTGAGAGGGGAGCTGGAAGGCTATGCGGATGAGGTGGAGGTGGATAGACTTGGGAACATCTTCTTCCACCATCGGGGAGAGGGGCCGCTGGTGATGCTGGCGGCCCACATGGATGAGGTCGGCCTCCTCATCACCCATATAGAGGAGGAAGGCTTCCTACGGTTTCACCCCCTAGGCGGAATAGCTGAGCGAATACTGCCAGGGCAGAGATTTAGGTTGAGGGGGCGTAGAGGCGAGTTGAGGGGCATCGTCGGCACCAAGCCTCCACATATAATGAAGGAGGAGGAACGAAGGAAGGTGGTACCCCTAGAGGATCTCTTCATAGATGTCGGGGCTAAAAGCCGGGAGGAGGCTCTGGAGAAGGGGTGTCACGTAGGCATGACCGGCGTCTTTGACACAGCCTTCACCGAGCTGGGCGATGGCTACCTGATGGGTAAGGCCTTCGATGATAGAGCTGGCTGTACAGTTCTCGTCGAGGCCTTCAAGAGGCTCTGCGAGGTGGATGTGAACGTCGTCGCCGTGGGAACCGTCCAGGAGGAGGTGGGTCTAAGGGGTGCGAGAACTGCAGCCTGGCAGCTGGAGCCGGATTACGCCCTGGCGCTGGAGGGAACCTTCGCAGCTGACGTTCCCGGGTCTAAGCCTCATCAGATGTCGGCGAGGCTGAGGAGGGGGCCGGTGATCACCATCGTAGACAGGACGACGATAACCCATCCAAAGGTGCTTAGAACCCTCATCGAGACGGCTGAGGCTGAGGGGATACCCTACCAGTTTAAGGAGATGCCGATGGGCGGCACCGATGCGGGGGCCATACACCTGACGAAGAGGGGCGTCCCCAGCGGAACGGTTGCAGTTCCCTGCCGATACATCCACGGCCCAGCGGCCATAGCCCATAGAGAAGACTTCGAGAACACCATAAGACTCGTGGAGGCCTTCGTGAAAAACGTCTCAAAGAGTTAAACACCCTATTTTCACCTACCAGATAGTTCTAAAGAAAAGAAAGAGGGGTTCTCAGCCAGATCAGCCGGCGATTCTTCTGCTTATCTGGATGAGGGATACTATGGCGCCGTAGATGAGTGGGGTTAGGCCGCTGGCGGCGGTCTTAGCCTCCTCAGCCGCAGTCCTAGCCTCCTGGGCCGCTGGGGCAGCCGCAGCCACATCACTCTTCAGAGCTGTGATGTCGCTCTTGACGCTGGCGATCCGCTCCTCCAGCAGAGCCTCAACGGATGGGAGGACGGAAGTTGCCGCTTGCGATCTCATCGCCGTCACTTTCTCGGCTGAGAAGCCATATCCGGTGATAGTGACCTCGTCTCCAGCTAGACCGCTTGAGGGTGAAAGCTCTATCTTAGCTTTAACTGTGAACTTGACTCTACCTCAGTAGCACCACCCCAGATGGCACCTGTCTCGGCATCCCTCAGCCAAATATAGTGGGTACCATAAGTAGCTTCAGGGACTGTAAACTATATCTCAAAGGTGCCATCAGGATCGGCAATGGTTGTGTTCAAGAGACCAGACTTGCCATCCCAATCCTGCACTAAGTCCCAATATAGCTCCACGGTTACGCTGGCTATCACTCCGCTGCCGGTTATTACTATGACATCTCCCTTAACACCCTCATTGGGGTCGACATCCACGTTGGTGAGGGCAGCCTTCGTCATCGGGAAGTGGAAGGCCATCAATACTAGAGCTATGATGAGTAGGATTGGCGCAGCTCTCGCCATTAAGGTTGTTCTCATGTCCTTCTGAGTTTTTCCTTTATTTTAAGTTGAAGAAGATGGGGATATGGTATTTTATGTGATCTCGGCAAGGATGTCGGATAGGGAGTGATAGGATTTTGCTTAGCCGAAGAGGCGTTCCTTCAGTGACTTCATCGGCTCCAACTTCGGCTTGATCTTCTCCAGAGACATACCATAGATCAGAGCCGTTATAGCATACTCCTTGAAGGCCTCCCCCTCCAGGGCTGATGTTATGGCGTCTCTGGCCTTGTATCTCCATCTTAGGTATTTTGAGATGTCATCTGCGATTGTCTTTGGGAACTCTGGGCCTTGGAAGATACAGAAGACGGAGGATTTTTCGATGGGCTCCGTCTCCAAAGACAGGTT
>CALEIY010000169.1 GCA_937898665.1 Candidatus Bathyarchaeota archaeon
CGTCTCCCATCCCAGCTTCCTCGCCTTCAATACGGCGTGGAGGTCGAAGGCGTTGATGAGGTCTAAGCCTCCAATCCCCTCCCAGCACTCCCTTCGATATAATCTGGCCCCATCTGTCACCCTCTTAGGTCTGATGCTCCATCCCTGAGGCTGACCGCCGCAGATGCCGAGTTGGGGCATCTCCTCCATCCTCTCGATGAGATACTCGGCGTATCGTGGCGGTATAACTGTATCCCCATCCACCTTGAGGAGGAAGCGCCATCCAGGGCAGAGCTCAGTCGCCCTCTCAACACCCTTATTCAAGGCGTAGGCGAGATTCACCCCCCTCGTTGGATGGCGGGGGACATCGATCCTCAGATACTCAACTTTGAAACGCTTTACGATGAGGGGGGTTCCATCAGTTGATCCATCATCTACGACCACATAGACATCTGGTGGTATCGATTGATGGAGAACGGCTCTGAGACAGTCCTCGATGAAATCCTCCTCATTCCTAACCGAGGTGACGGCGATGTAGCTTCTATCCACCACCTCACTCCTCCCCGAGGGCCTTAGAGAGGATGAGGGGGATGAGATTCCAGTGGGAGAACTCCTCGTGGATAACCCCCCTCTCTACGCCGTCCACTACGATAAGGGGGACATGCTGGAGCTCCTCGATGAACTTATCCTCATGATGGCTGAAACCCCCATGCTCCCCAAACTCCTCCCCGTGATCCGATGTGACGATCAGTACCTTATCCGACCAATCCACCGCCCGATAGAACTCCCCGATGGCCTCATCCATCTCTGAGACCTCCTGCCGATAGAGAGACTTCAACAGCTCTATCTCTTCCTCCGTCAGAGTATAGCGGCCATGGACGGCGTCCATCAACTTATCGTTGATCCTCACAAGCTCCAGATGGGTGAGCTCCGTCCTTTTGGGATAATAAGGCATGTGGGGATCCATTAGATGAACCCAGAGGAAGTATGGTTCAGGTAGATCAGGCAGCAGCTCTAAAACATGCTTTAGCTTTTTCTCCGCCTTTACATAGGGGAGATACTCCTCTTCATCCTCCAGAGAGCGGTAGAAGCCTCTGATCAGCTTGAAAGCCCAGTGGGGGACATACTTCCTCATCAACCTTCTAAGCTTCTGCTTCCTATGCCCCTTAGCGGAGTGGATATCGATGGCGATATCCCAACCCCTTGAGAACTCCCTCCCAACCAGCGGATTTGAGTGGATGAGCACCGAGCAGTATCCATATCTCCTCAGCCTCGCCATGATGCTCTTACTCGGATCATAGTGCTGGGAGGAGCAGAGGATTATAGGCATACTCTTCATCGTTGCTGTATTACCGGCCATACAGTTCTCATACCATACTCCATCCTTAGCGATGTGGATGAGATTTGGGGTCACCTCTGAGACTACATAGTCGAATCGCAGTGAATCCGTCAAGAGCATGATGATATTCTTCAATTCCCATTAATTGAGAAGAGACATCATCTTAAATATTGTTCAGGATTCAATCTTCTTAGAGGGGCCACCCTTGTGTGGAATCTTCGGCTGCATCTTAAGGAAGGGGTTAGCCGCGCCCCTGATCCATGAGGGGCTTAAGAGGCTTGAGTATAGGGGCTACGACTCCGTTGGAGTCGCCACCCTTGATGGCGG
>CALEIY010000170.1 GCA_937898665.1 Candidatus Bathyarchaeota archaeon
CCTCCGCGGCGCCATCCCAACGCCGATGATAGATGTGGCATCCATAATCTTCTTGATAGAGGTCGAAAGGCTTCGGTGCAATATGGATAGGACGATGGGTGGATTGCTATCCCTCTCGATCCACGCAGCCCTGATGGATCATGACTTTAGGAGGACGAGAGAGGAGTTCGTCAGGGATCTCGCCTTCATCTATAGGGAGATGGGCATAGACCTCTTCACCGATGGAGACGTCGATGAGACTCTTAGAAGGCTTATCGAGGCCTTCAACGAGGAGGGGAGCGCCGAGAGATTCTCCTACGAGGGCGACGAGAAGCAGATTCTGCTGAGGGTGGAGGGATGCCGATTCGCCGATGTCGGCCATCCGATACTGATGAGGATGGGGGAGGCGACATGCCCCTGGGGAGTCATCGCGGCGGCGGTTTTAGAGATGAAGACGGGGAGGAGGACGAAGCTGGAGACGAGACTTAAAGACGATGGAGCTGAAACCCTCATACGCCTCATCTAGGTTTGAATCAGTAGATGCGGCCCTACACCCCTTTCATAAACGTCAGCAGCATCATCTCAGCCTACTGCTACTCCCTCTTCAGAGCCGAGCCCTACGCAGACTGTGAACATGGATGCCTCTACTGCTACGCCAGATGGCGGCGCAGAGGCTCAGGCCCCATATACGGAGCGCCGAGGCAGTTCGCAGCGATAGCTTCTAGAATTAGGAAACGAGATTTGAAGCCCATACCGGTTAGGCTGAGCACCCTCACAGACCCCTTCCAACCCTATGAGCATCGCTATAGGCTAAGCCTGAGAATACTGCGTTGGGCGCTCAGGCTGAGGTATCCAGTTATAGTGAACACCAAGGGGGTGGCGATGGCTGAGGGGAGATGGCTGGAGACGTTGAAGGAGCTGGCCTCGGAGGGATTAGTCGTCGTCCAGATCTCCCTATCCACGCTCAAAAGGAATTGGAGCCTCAGATTCGAGCCTGGGGCGCCCACGCCGGATAGGAGGCTGGAGACGGCCTCGAAGCTCTCAGCCCTCGACATACCAGTCGCCTTCAGGCTCTCCCCCTACATACCAGGTCTGACATCGAGGCCAAGCCCTGAGAGGGTGGCCGAGGAGCTCCATAAGGCGGGGGCGAGGCATGTAGTGGTGGAGGCCATAAGAGTTGAGAGGGGTGAAGCCGAGAGGCTCGGCCTGATCGATGAGGGCTTGGAGGCTTACAGCCTTGAGGGGGAGAACATCATTAGGCCATCCCTGGAGGAGAGGCTGAGGGAGTATCTCGAATTGAGGGAGGCGTTGAGGGATAGGGGCATAGGCTTCGCCACCTGTAAGGAGGGGTTGTATGGCCTACATACGGCTGAGGACTGCTGCGGCCTCTACCTCCTAGGAGACTATGCGAAGAGATTGACGCTCTACGAATTCTATAGGGAGGCCCTTAAGAAGCCTCTGAGACTCACCGCCCCGCTTAAGCTCTCAGGGGAGTATCTCCATGGTGAGAGACTCACACCCTATCCAGGGGTGGTGAGGAGGGCATTTAGGAGGCATGAGAGGAGGCTTCTACGCATACTATCAACCCCCTCGCTCCTCCATAGGCTTGCCCCAGAGATGAGGATAGAGGATGAAACCCTAAGAGTCGAGCCGATTGAGGTTGATTAAAAAAGGGAGTTACTTCTTCGGCCTCCGTACCACGGCTGGAGGTGGCAGCTTGATCTTCGACTTTATGAACTCGAAGCGCTGTCGTCTGTCCATCTTCGCCAATTCCTCGGCATACTCCTCCTGAATCTTCTTCAACTGAACATAGACGTAGAGGGCGTCATATACGAAGAATCCCTTCTCCAAGGCCTCATAGTCGTCCTCGACGAGGTACATCGCGCCAGCGGCTATAGCCTCCAGACCCCTGGCCTCCGGAGCCTTATCGATGTCTGCGGCCACATCGGCTGCGTGGACGATCTTCGCCATCTCCTTAACCCAGGGGTCGTCGATGCCATACTTCTCGATGATGACCTCGAAGGTGCACTTGTTATCCTTATGTCCCAGCTCGAAGTCGGCCCCTGGGAAGTCGAAGGGTATACCCATATCAGGCGTCGGCAGAGGCCCAGGCCAGGGGACGAAGATGAACTCGGCATCCTTATCGATGAACTTGCTGATCAGCCAGGGGCAGGCGACTCGATCTACATGGACATGCTCCCTCGTAACCCACCTCACAAAGGCCACCGCAGCACATTAGACCCTCAACCTCAATAACCCTTAGCGTAGAGACCCTCACGCTGCGAGGGGGAGCAGATCTGACGGTGGCTGTCAGATCAAACATCGATGATAAGGGTTATAGGGATTGGAATCCTTCTCGCTTTGATGCGGGATGATCTGGCTCAGCGAGGAGGATAAACGGATTCTCGATGAGATGCTTGGGGAGGTCTCCAAGGAGGAGATGCTACGAAATTGGAGGCGTTTCATGGAGTTTACCCCGATACCCTCGGGAAGCCCCCAGGAGAGGGAAGCCATAGGGTTCATCAAGGAGCGATTGGAGGATTATGGCCTTGACCCCCAGCTCTACTGGTTCTATGGCTATGTCAGCGAGCCGAAGTATGCCAGGCTGAGGGTTCTATCGCCGGTGGAGATGGAGGTTCAATGCACCCCCTATCGTCAGGTTGGCTCCACAGGCCCTGAGGGTATAGAGGGCGATGTCGTCTACATCTCTCCGGAGGAGATTGGGAAGGTTGACTGCCGAGATAAGATCGTCCTGGCCGAGCAGAGGGTGGCCGGAGAGTGGATGGGGTTGAGGGATGGACTGTTGTTGAAGCTTCAGCGTATGGGGGTTAAGGGACTCATAGTCATAGAGCAGGACAGCTATATGCCTACGGTCTGCCATCAGAGAGCTGACTTCTCCGTCTCCGGCAACCCGACGCCGGACAACATCGATGAGATTCAAACCATACCGGCGATAGTCCACGTCTCAAACAGGGATGGAGAGCTCCTGAAGACCCTGGCCAAGGACGGCGGGATGAGGGTTCACATAGTCTCCATCGTCGAGACCGGCTGGAAGAAGCTGCCGATCCTCACGGCTGAGATCAAGGGCGTCAAAGACCCAGAGCTATTCCTATTAGTCCACGGCCATGTTGATACACCTCCCTTCTCCCCAGGCGTCACCGACAACGCCTCAGGGGTCACAGCCATGCTCGAATTGGCGCGGATCATCAACAAGTATAGGGGGCATCTACGCCGAAGCGTCCGCTTCGCCTTCTGGACGGGCCATGAGATAGGGCGCTACGCCGGATCGACGTGGTATAACGACAACTTCTGGTTCGACCTCCGATACCGATGTATAGGCTGCCTCAACGTCGACTCGCCAGGGGCTGAGGGCGCCACAACCTATAGGGCTGTGGGCATAGGGGAGTTGGAGGAGCTCTCGAAGGAGAGCATCAAGGCGGTGAGGGGAATAGAGGTCGAGGAGCGCCGATGGCCGACAAGGGCGGGAGACAGTAGCTTCTGGGGGACCGGGCTGCCTCAGACCATCGTGGTCTCCGCCAGGCCGAAAGACCTCTACGACCCCTTCGTCAACTACTCCGGTGGAGGATGGTGGTGGCACACCCCCTATGCGACGATGGAGCATGGCGACGTCGACATCCTAGCGATGGATGTTAAGGTAAACCTCAACTTCATCTGGAGGATGACAAACTGCCCGATACTACCCTTGAACTTCGTCCCCTACGCGGAGGAGATGGTGAGGATCCTCAGGGATATGCAGCAGAAGGCTGAGAAGGTGAAACCCTATTTCGACATCGAACCCGTCATAAGGCGGGCTGAGGAGTTCAGGGAGCTGGCAGTGAAGCTGGAGGAGGCGGCCAAGAAGCTGGTGGAGAGGGGACTCCCCGAAAAGGAGGTGGAGCTCCTAAACCACTGCCTCATGTGGGTTTCGAGGCATATCAACCCCGTGGCGCATTCAAACGCGGAGAAGACGGAGCAGATGTCGATGGAATACTTCGGCAGAGTCCCCTTCCAGAGGATATACGATGTCATAAAGCTGGCGGAGATGACGCTGCCCTATTCACATGAGTTCCATCTATTGAGGACGAAGCTGTTGAGGCAGAGAAACTATGTCGAAGACGGCTTCTACCAGGCCAACATGCTGATAAGGGAGACCCTAAAGCAGCTCGGCCTCCCCTAACCATCTTTTTTTTAAAATGAGCATCGACACCTTTAGAGTCGGCCTCATCCTCACGGAGCGCTGCAACATCGCCTGCGCCCACTGCTGGCTCAGCTCAGGGCCGGAGAGACATAAGTCGATGAGGCTGAGTGATGCCCTGAGATATGTCGATGAAGCCGCTGAACTACCTCAGATGGAGTGGATCAGCATCACAGGTGGAGAACCCTTCCTCCTCTATGATGAGATGCTCACCATCATCCGCCACGCCTCGGAGCTGGGTTTGAAGACGGAATGCGTAACCAACTGTTATTGGGCTGTGAACAGGGGGGAGGCTGAGGATAGGCTTAGAGAACTCATGGAGGCTGGTTTGGATGTCATCGACATCAGTGTCGATGACTTCCATCAACGCTTCATCCCCTTCGAGAGAGTTAGGAACTGCTATGAGGCCGCTAAGAGGCTGGGACTGAAAGTTGTCATCCAATCTGTTTATGGTCGAGGCAGCAGGCTGAGGCTCGATGAGATCATCAGACGCCTCGGCGACGGAGGCATAAGGGTTTTAGGCCCAAGGCCGAGGGGAAAACCCCTATACGCCATCGCCATAGAGTCCGGCTTCATACCCATAGGCCGAGGAGCCATGATACCACGTGAGGAGTGGCCCCTGGGAAGCGGCCCAGTGGAAGGCCCCTGCCAAGTCGTGCTACGAGACATCTCCATCTCCCCAGATGGAAGGCTACTCCCATGCTGCTCCGCTTTAGGCCTCTTACCCCAAGCCTCCATGGGCACCCTAACTGAGAGGAGATTAAGTGAACTATTAGGGGAGGCCTTAGAGGCGGAGCTCCTCAGATGGCTGAGGGAAGTCGGCCCACTGGGAATCGCTGAGAGAATCGGCTTCAACCTCAACCCTGAAGGCTACGTGAACCGATGCCACCTCTGCTATGA
>CALEIY010000171.1 GCA_937898665.1 Candidatus Bathyarchaeota archaeon
AGCTCAAGTGAATATCAAAGCCTTTATTAATCACCCAAGCCCCTCTTCTCCAACCACTTTGAGATGCGTGTTTGAGATTGCGGTTTGATGAGCTACCCCTAAGCGTCGAGGTGAAGCGTGGAGTCGCGGACCTAGGCTTCACCGAGATGTTCCCGATACAGGAGAGGGCTATCCCCCTACTATTGGAGGGTAGGGATGTTATAGGGCAGGCGAAGACGGGGACGGGTAAGACCGCCGCCTTCGCGATCCCCATGATCGAGCGCTTAGACTGGAGCCTAAAAGGGGTTCAGAGCCTGGTGTTGACGCCTACGCGTGAGCTGGCCCTCCAGGTCGCAGGGGAGATCAACGCCCTCGCCCGCTACACCCCTCTAAGGGCCTCAGCCATCTACGGCGGAGTCTCCCTTCGAAGGCAGATCGATGAGTTGAGAAGTGGAGTCCAGATCGTCGTTGGGACGCCTGGAAGATTGATCGATCACCTAAATCGGGGAACCCTGAGGCTTAGAGCCGTAGACATCGTCGTCCTGGATGAGGCTGACAGGATGCTGGATATGGGCTTCATCGAAGACATCGAGTATATACTGCGGCGGGTGCCGAGGCGGAGGCAGATGAGCCTCTGGTCAGCCACCATCGACGCCAGAACCAGGAGGCTTTCAAGGCGCTACATGCCTGGGGCTGAGATGGTCATAGTCAGCCGAGATGAGATCGCCTTGGAGGAGATCGATCAGAGGTATTTGAGGGTCTCCCCCTATGAGAAGCCTGAGACCCTTAAGCGGTTGATTGGGCATCTGGGCATAGGGAGGGCCATCATCTTCTGTCGAACCCGCAGGGGGGTTGAGGCTCTAACTAGGAGGCTTAGGAGAGACGGCTATGACGCGGAGGCCCTCCACGGCGGCTTTACACAGGCGAGGCGTGAGGCGGTTCTAAGGGCCTTCAGGGAGCGGCGTCTAAGCCTCCTGGTGGCGACGGAGGTGGCTGCGAGGGGCCTCGACATAGAGGATGTCCCCTACATCATCAACTATGACATCCCCCGAGACCCCCTGATGTACTTCCATCGCATAGGGAGGACGGCCAGGGCTGGTAGAAGGGGGACGGCGATAACCCTCGTCTCCTATGGAGAGGAGGTTGAGCTGAGCCGCATCAAGGCCTTGACATCCACTCAGATAAAGAGGATGGTTCTACCCCCAGACTTCCTCCTCTAACCTCTCACCGCGTAGTGGAGCGCCTTCTCCGCATGTATTCTCGCCGTATCAAAGAGTTTCACCGATGTATGTCCCTGATTTACCAGGAGGGGAATCTCCGTGCAGCCTAAGACAACTCCCTCGGCTCCCTTCTCCACCAAGTCGTTGATGATCCTGAGGAATTCCCCCCTCGACTCGTCTCGAAGCATTCCCCTGGAGAGCTCCTCGAAGATCACCCTATTGATGTAGGCCCTATCCTCCTCCGGTGGCACAAGCACCTCAATCCCATATCTGGCTAGCCCCTCCCTGTAGAAGGGATGCTCCATGGTGAACCTCGTCCCTAGGAGTCCCACGGTTTTAAGCCCCTCACCCATGATCGCCTCGGCTGTGGCGTCGATGATGCTGATAAGCGGTATAGGCGACTCCGCCGATAGCTCATCGAAGAGTATATGCATCGTATTTGTGGCTATGATGGCGAAGTCTGCCCCAGCATCGGCGAGGCTCCTCAACCCCCTGAGGAGCTCCCCCTTAATGCTTCTCCAATCCTCCCTCTCCATCCAATCTATGAACCTCTGAAAGCTGACGCTGTAGATGACAACCTCAGGATAGCTGTGATCCCCATAGAGCTCCTGATACCTCCTTACAATATGGAGGTAATAGACGACCGTCGACTCAGGGGTTAGCCCACCCAAAATCCCGATTCTCTTATACATGATATCCCCTACCTCTACGTCCATTAAAGTCTGTCTTAAGGCTTCAAGGAGCATCAGGTGTGCTTCATTTGACTCCGCAGATTCTACATGCCATCCATGCGTAGGCCTTTATCGAGTTGATGTAGTCCTCGATCCTTATGTGATCCTGATCGGTGTGGGCGAAGCGTTCCTCCCCTGGGCCGAAGCCGACGGCTGGGATGCCCCTCCAGGCGTAGAATCTCCCATCGGTCATGAAGCGCCACATCCCAAGTTTCACATCCCTCTTTATGGCCTCCTCCACCGCCCTCTTAGCCTCCCTAACCATCGGTTGATCGGGGTCTACGCGGTATCCCGTGAAGGGGCGATCCTCGATTCTCCGCATTATCTCAACGCTGGCATCCAGCTCTGGATCCCTCCTCCTCAGCTCCTCTATGAGGAGCTCCAGCATCCTCCTCAATTCCTCTGGTGTTAGGTTAGGCGTATTCCTACAATCCAGGGTGATCTCGGCCACCCCTGGGATGACGTTTACCGCCTCCGGCCTCGTCTTAAGCATGGTCACGGCGAGGGTGGTTTCACCATATTCTGGGTGGGTTGGCAGCATTGGTATAATCCTCGATCTGATTTCCTGGATGATCTCCGCCGCCTTGTAGAGGGGGTTGACTCCACGGTCGGGGGCGCTGGCGTGGCAGCTTCTCCCCCTTATCTCCATCTTCACGGTTATCGCTCCCCTATGGCCTAGGTGGATGTTGAGATTCGTCGCCTCGCCGATTACGGCTAGATCGCCTAGGAATCCATCTCTAATGGTCTTGAGGGTGCCGTAGCCTGAGGTCTCCTCCTGGGCGACGGCGGCCAGCTTCACGTCTCCTAGAAGCGGGGTCTCCAGCTCGCGGAGGATTGAGAGGGCCATAGCCATCGCCGCCACGCCCCCCTTCATGTCGCAGGCTCCCCTGCCATAGATCACCTCTCCCTCAACGCCGAAGGCTGATCCATCCATTATCTTCGCGGAGTAGGGATCCGCCATGGTTCCAGGGGGCACATGATCCAGGTGTCCATTGAATAGGATCGAGTGTCCTCCGCCGATTCCCCTCATCTCAGCTTTAACGTTGTGGATCTCATCCACCTCGACCTTTAAGCCCGCCGCCCTGAGATGCTCCCCAACTATGAGGGCGGCCTCCCCCTCCTCGCCGCTTAGGCTTGGAGTTCTGATGAGCTCCCTGAGAAGCCTAATCGCTTCTCCTCTCCGTCTCTCAACGATCCTATCGATCTCCTCCAAGAGTCTCTCCATATCGCTCCTCTCCGTTGGGTGTCTCTCAACGCCCTGCTGTGAAGTCTAATTCCGCCTTAACCGATTTTTCTCTCCATTAAAATAGCTCATCGCCCCATTTAGATGGAGATGTCCGTCTACTTCGCCTCTCAACCCCCGTCGGGGGAGATAGAGGAGATGGTTGAGGGCTTCCCCTCCTGGATAGAGGTTGATCTGGATGCCATAACCTGGAATCTGGAGGCGATCAGGCGGAGGGTCGGCGTGGAGGTGATACCCTGCATCAAGGCCAACGCCTATGGCCACGGCCTGGTCCCGGTGGCGGCGCATCTAATGGAGCTTGGAGTCCGCCGCTTCCTCGTCGCAAAGCTCCCTGAGGCCCTGATGCTGAGGGAGGCAGGGTTGAGCTGCGGCATCATCAATATGGATCCCCTCTACTCCATGAGGGATTATGAGGCCGTTGTGCGGCTGGGGATAACTCAGGTTGTCTACACCTTGGAGGCGGCGCGTCGTCTAAATGAGGCCGCTGAGAGGCTGGGGGAGAGGGCGGGGGTCTTCGTCAAGATCGACACGGGTCTAGGCCGTGTGGGGGTTCGATATGATGAGGCCTCAGCTCTCATAGAGCGCTTGACGAGGCTGCCCAACATCGATTTGGAGGGGGTCTTCTCCACCTTCATGGAGGTTCCGGAGGTTGATAGGGTTCAATTGGAGAGACTGCTGCGGGTCTGCGAGGAGCTGGAGAGGAGGGGGATAGACCCAGGCACTCGATCCATAGCCAGCAGTTATGGCATCCTACATCACCCAGACTCCTATCTCGACGCCGTTAGGCCTGGGATAACCCTCTTCGGCGTCCACCCCGAGGAGGGGTCTGAAGCCTTCATGGAGTTGAGGCAGGCCCTAGTCTTCAAGGCCAGAGTAGAGCAGGTGAAATGGGTTGAGGAGGGTGAACCCCTCACCTACAATAGACGCTTCACCGCCCCGAGGAGGATGAAGGTGGCAACCATCCACGTCGGCTACTACGACGGCTACCCCAGAGGCCTGACGAACAAGGGGCTAGACCTCATCTCAGGAGAATATAGAAGGGTGGTGGGCACCGTCTCCCTAAACCACCACCTCATAGACGTAACAGGACTCGAAGTGAAGCCAGGAGACGTGGTGGAGCTCATAGGACGTGGAAAGAACAACGTCAGGAGAGTCGCTGAAATCGCAGGCATAACCCCCTACCAGCTACTCACCAGCCTAAACCCCATGACACCCAGAGTCTACCACAAAAACGGCAAACCCATCGCCATAGAACCCAAATAGATTTTATATCCCTCCAAGCCGAAGAATCTAAAAGGGGCCGGGGTAGCATAGCCTGGCAATGCGCTGGACTCATGATCCAGAGGCCGAGGGGCCAGCGCCCAGGCCGGATAAAGATCGTGGGTTCAAATCCCACCCCCGGCACT
>CALEIY010000172.1 GCA_937898665.1 Candidatus Bathyarchaeota archaeon
TTTTCAAGCAGAAGACGGCATACGAGATGTAGAGAGGTCTCGTGGGCTCGGAGATGTGTATAAGAGACAGGATACCCTTCATCCATCCAATAGTCTTCCCCATCGCCATCAGCCCATCCACCAGAGACCTCTATGAGGGCATAAAGGAAATGGTGGAGCCTGGAGACGTAGTTGTGATGAACATAGCCTTCGGAGTGGACGCCTGGCCTGAGTGCATGCCAGCCTTCTGCGCCTGCACAAAGCTCCTGATAAGGGAAGGCGCCAAGATCATCTTCTGGGGAGCCTACTACGACGTCGACATGACATACCAGGAGGTTCTGAGGAGATGCGAGGACTACTTCAAGAACCTGAAGTATGGCGAGGACTACGTCTACCTTGGATACTACCCCAACCAGGAGGCGGCTGTAGCCCAGCTTGCCGCATCGATTAGAAGCATATTCAAGACGGACAACTATGGGACACCCCTCGACGAGATTCCGATGATGAAGAACGTCGACAAGGCGACGGATATCAAACTAGTCCTCTCCGGAGATACTGGCGACGTCTGCGACTACTACATCAGACAGTGGCGCATCCCCTATGGGACTCCCGTCGCCGAGATAGGGATCGCGATGCTGGGCTCCAGCTACATGCCCTTCTACAAGTCTGGAGTCCTCTTCGGCATGAGCGTCGGAGTCAGAGGTGGAGCTGAATTGGAGAAGCTCGTCGGAGAGCCCGCTGAGGCGACCATCAGGATGGGAGCCATCAATATCTCTCACATCCTCGTCGTCATAGCGGTGATACTCGCCAACATAGGATACTTCGCAAGCAGGAGGAAGTAGCCATGCCGTATCCAACGGCTCCAGCAGATATATTCGGCCTATGGGTTGCATGGCTATTGATGCTGATGATCTACAGCTACCCGCTATACAAGGAGAATCCAGCCTTCAGATTCGCCGAGCACACATATATAGGCGTTATGCTGGCGATAATGCTCGTTAGAACATCGATAACCACGACGATAAACATGGTTGCACCACCACTGATGAAGGGGAGATTAGACTACATCATACCCATAATCCTCGGCTTCATGATGTACTTCCTCCTCAGCGCCAGATATAGATGGATAAGCCGATATCCGATCGCCGTTCTCGTAGGAGCCGGCTTCGGCCTCGGTATGAGGGGAGTCCTCATACCAAACATCTTAAAGCAAGTGATCTCGACGATCACCCCGCCAGCCACCGGCGCTGGGGCGGTTGACTGGTGGAACTACATCTACATAGCCATAGGAACCATCTGCGCCGTCATGTACTTCGTCCTGACATG
>CALEIY010000173.1 GCA_937898665.1 Candidatus Bathyarchaeota archaeon
CCGCCATCAAGGGTGGCGACTCCAACGGAGTCGTAGCCCCTATACTCAAGCCTCTTAAGCCCCTCATGGATCAGGGGTGCAGCTAACCCCTTCCTTAAGATGCAACCGAAGATTCCACACAAAACTTCTCCCTTCCTAAAAGATGAGAATCCATAGTTGATTTAAGGCTTTATAACCCTTTGAATTCTCATATCTAATTTCAAGAGGGGTTGTGGAGACGCTGAGATATGTCGCAGTCCTCGCCTGTAGGAATGAGGCGGAGCTGATAGAGGGGGCTATAAAGGGGGTTTTAAGTCAAACGGTTCCGCCGATGGCCTTCGTAGTCGTCGATGACGCCTCAGAGGATGAGACTCCGGAGATCGTTGAACGCTATGAGCCGAGGGTTAGACTATTGAGGACGAGGCGTAGACGCATCGCTGTTAGAGGCATAAATCAGTGTCTCGCCATCCTCGATGGAGTGGAGGAGGCAACTCGGTTGACTCCTGATTGGGATTATCTATTGAAGCTTGACGCCGACAGCTATCTCCCTCCGAGTTATATGGAGCGTCTTCTAAGCCGCTTTGATGAGTATCCCCGCCTCGGAATAGCCAGCGGCGTCCCCTATGGGGAGCGTCTATGGAGATGGCATGCCTCCGACGGCGCCAAGGTCTACAGGCGTAGATGTTGGGATGAGATCGGGGGTCTCACACCCCTCTCAGGGTTCGACCTCCACGCCATACTGAAGGCGAAGATGCATGGCTGGATCGTCGCCTCCTTCCCAGAGATAAGATACCATCAGGTGAGGAGCTGGGAGAAGCTGCGGCTAAGCCGATGGCTATTGACGGGTCGGGTGAGATATAAGCTAGGCTTCACCCTCCCCCATACGGCTCTCTCCTCAGCGATACACATGAGGAAGAAGCCTAGGATCCTAGGGGGCCTCGTCTACTTCCTCACCTATCTAACCCACTATCTGTTAGACTCTGAGAGGCCGCTGGATGAGGAGTTCTATAGCTTCATGGGGGAATTCTGCAAACGAGACTTGACGGAACGCTTGAGATATGTCCTGGGGCAGCTCACTCGGCGCATAGGTGTTTGAAGCTTCGACCCAGGCCGAAGCGATATTCATAGAGGCCGAGGAGGTCGAGGAGGGTCGGAGCTAGGTCGAGGTGGGAGACATCCTCCTCCACGACGACTCCTCGCTTTATCCCGTCGCCGACGATGATGAGGGGAACATGGAGGAGCTCTGGGACGATCTTGCCTCTATGGGAGAAGTCGCCATGGTCGCCGAATTCGTCGCCGTGGTCTGCGGTGTAGACGATGATGGTATTCTCCTTATCCAGCTTTCTATGGAACTCACCTAGCCAGTGATCCATATAGGAGACCTCAAGCCTATAGAGTCTCTTGATGGTCTCTATCTCCTCCTCGGTGAGAGTTCCCTTTCTCCACGCTGCCTCTATCACCTTGTCATTAAGCTTGATCAGCTCCTCGGTGGATAATCCCAGATCGTTCTCAGGTGGGAAGTAGGGTACATGGGGTTCCATGAAGTGCGCCCATAGGAAATAGGGCCTCTCAACTTCCTCTATCCATCTTAAACATCTCTCCACTAATCTCTCAGCTCTCTCATAAGGAATGTAACTTTCCACTGTTTTTATCTTTCTCCTAATCGTTTTAAGGAGTCTAACTCCTCTATCACCTATGATCCTCCTAATCTTTCTCTTCGTCTTTTGAGTAAGCATCTTTCTCTTCAAGTCTATGAAGGTATCGAAGCCATTTTTGAAATCCTTCATTAGTATATTTGAATGGAAGCATCCCGTTGTGTATCCAGCTTTCTTTAAGGCTGTAGGCAGGTTCTTCTCTGGATCATATTGATAGTTGGCTGAGATGATGCAGGGTATGCTCGACTTTGTTGTTCCGCCTCCGGCGAGGCAGTATCGGAAGAAGACTCCCTCCCCTGCGATCTCCATGAGGTTCGGGGTGATCTCGGGGTTTACGTGATCGAATCTCAGGGCGTCCATGACTATGAGGATGAGGTTCTTCAACTCGAATCCCTCAGCCGATGCGTTCTATAGATAAGACCTTATCAGCCCAATTGGCTCTGCGGCTGATATATCTAATCCTATAGGTGGCGTTCACCTCTAGGTCATAACGGCCCTTTAGGCGTAGGTATCCTCCGTCGTAGCCTGCGACGTAGGTGTATCCTCTCCTCTCGTTGTAGTGGCAGTC
>CALEIY010000174.1 GCA_937898665.1 Candidatus Bathyarchaeota archaeon
ATCAGATCCGACGTATATCTGACTCCATCTATCCTGATCTCGCCGAAGCGGTAGGACTCGATCATCTCTCTATGATTCTCTAATACAAGAATGCCTTTTATGGTTGATTCCATCCGCAGGGTCGTCAATTTAATAGGGTGGAGACGTAGTCTATCTTGATGGTTCTCCCAGCTAAGGTCTTCGAGGTCACCGATCCACCCCCCCTCTCCACGATGGCTGAGAGATTGGAGGGCTTCAGGGAGGAGGAGGTCTATGAGACTGAGGATGGGGGGAAGCTCACCCTCATCACCGAGGTGATAAATCTCGGATTGGAGGAGGATCTGCTGTCTGGAGTCTTCTGCCGAGACTTCGTTAAGCGCCGATACTATAGGGGGAGAAGTCATGAGACGCCGGTCACCGAGGAGGCCCCCTTCTGGTTCAAGCGCTTCGACGGCAGGGTCTTCCTCATAGTCCTCGCCCCATCCGTCGCGAGGGGTGTGAAGAAGCTGCTGACGAGCCATGTGGCCAACAAGCTTGGTGAGGTCATCTTCGGTGAGCGCTGGAGAATCGTGGAGGCGAGGATACCCCATGAGACCCTCAAGGAGCTCCATGAGTCGAATCCCCAGGCGACGAAGCTCATCTGGTTCGACGACATCGATATACCAGGCATAGAGAAGCTATGCCTCTCAGGCCCGAGTCTGGCCGATACAAGCCTCTACCACGAGTATCTGAAGCATGGGAAGATCTGGTATGTCGTCTTCGAAGTCGTTAAGCGAGGCATAGTCGTAGGCGTCACCAGGGACTGCGTCGTCACCCTCTTCAGCAAGAGCACCATAGAGAACTTCGTGGAATACATAATGGAGGATATATTGAAGCTGATAGAGTAGTAATCGGTTATACCATTAAAAATGGAGGAAGACCCTCAATATGGCTGCGGCCAAGTGGGGTGCAGCCCTTATTCCGAGATAGACGAAGAGGGTGATGATCAATAGCTCCAATCCGCTTTTCAGGTCGATCCTGCCGAGGAGGAGGGCTGCGGCGAGGTCGAAGAGGGCTGCGAGGAGAACCGTCGCCTCAACCCCGAGGCGTTGGAAGGTGTAGAGGAGGATTAGGAAGAGGGGTATGCCGATCACGCAGCCGAGGGCGATGGTCAAAACGGGGTTTAACCCAGCTATCTTCGACTCGGTGGCTATCATAGCCGTCATCCTTGGACAGGTGACGTAGAGGGCGAAGGCCGTCGAAGCCAGGATGAGAAGCCAAACATCCATACCTCTCCCACCAGCCATTACGGTGAGGATTTAGGGGTCGAGGCATTTATAATCAGCGAGCGCACCCCTCAAATACCCCTGGAGGCCTTCATAAGCCCTAATGGATGAGGGTGAGAGACTGCGGATTCGAGTGGACTACCACATCCATGAGAGACACTCAGCCGACACGGCCCCAGGGTCGACCGTCGAGGCCTACATCCGAAGAGCCGAGATCCTAGGCCTTGAGGAGATATGCTTCACAACCCACCTCATCGTCTCAGGCCCTGATGTGGCGACGGGCATAGATCCCGATGAGATACCGGAATACTTCAGGGAGATCGAGGAGGCTCAGGCCTCAACATCGGTGAGGCTCAGAGTCGGCTTAGAGGTGGACTACTTCCCAGGGGAGGAGCATCGAATAGAGCGCATCCTCGACGAGTATCCCTTCGACTTCATCCTCGGCGCCCTCCACATCGTCGAGGGCTGCGACCTAGGCTATAGATATGGAGCTGAGAGATTTTTCGCCGATAGACCCATGCATAAGGCCATCAAAACCTACTTCAAATGGTTTAGGAGAGCCGTGGAGTCAGGCCTCTTCGACGTGATGGCGCATCCAGACTACTTCAGGAGATACCTACCATCCATGGGTCTAAGAGAGCCAACCTTCGAGGAATACGCCCCAGAGGCCCTAGAGGCCTTAGAGGCGATGAGAGAGCATCGTATAGGCTTTGAGATAAACTCCTCAGGATATAGGCATGGAATAGGGGACTGCTACCCAACCCTCGAATTCGTTGAGGCTGCGAGGAGGATGGGCATAGAGAACATAACCATAGGATCAGACTCCCACAGCGTTGAGCACCTCGGAGGATGGCTAAACCACGCCCTCGAAAAACTCACCAAAGCGGGATATAGATGCCTCTCCACCTATAGAGGGAGGAGAAGGAGGAGCATTGATATAGGGTTTTAAATTTCATAAGTCTTTAATTTTCATCATAAATAACACTTAAGGGGTCTTGATGGATGTCTGAAGACCTCAACTCACCGCAAATTTGGCGCCGGGGGTGGGATTTGAACCCACGCGGCCCATAGGGGCCACAAGCTCTCCAGGCCT
>CALEIY010000175.1 GCA_937898665.1 Candidatus Bathyarchaeota archaeon
AGATGCTCCATCTTGGTGACTCCTGCGATGACTCCGCAGACCTCCTCATGGCTGAGGAGCCAGGCTATAGCCAACTGCGGAAGCGTTATGCCTTTTCTCTTGGCGAACTCCTGGAGGAGCTCCACAGCCCTGAAGTTGGCCTCAGTGAAGTATCTGTCCTGAAGCTTGTCATCGATGATATGCCCCCCAACCCTATCGATGTTGTCCTTTCGATACTTACCCGTCAGCATACCGGCTGCGAGGGGGAAGTAGGGTACGAGGCCTATCCCCGCCTCACGGATATATTGTAGAAACTCAGCCTCGCCTACGCCCTCCTCCTTCGATACGGCATCCCTCTCCAAGAGGTTGTAGGGATTCTGAACAGCCACTATACGCCTTGAGGCATCCTTGGCAACCTTCCTCAAGACTTCCCTCGCCTCCTCTATCTGCCGTATGTTATAGTTTGAGACGCCGAGGTAGTAGATCACCCCATCTGAGATCAGGTCGTCGAGGGTTCCCCAAGTCTCCTCTAAGGGAGTCTCATACTCACCCTGCTCATCGAGGACTGGATAGTGGACATAGAGGAGGTCGATATAGTCTGTTTGGAGACGTCTGAGGCAGCCCTCGACGGCTCTGCGTATATACAGCCTCGAGGCCCCACGCTGATTGGGGGTGAAGTCCGCCTTCTCCTCATGCTCCTCCCGAACAGGATTAGCGATCTTCGTCGCCAGAACCACCTGCTCCCTGACACGGCGGCCCCTCGAGGCGAAGTAGCGTCCAATCAGCCTCTCAGAGTTCCCAGAGCCCCAATTATAGGAGTTAGCCGTATCCCAGAAGAAGACCCCTAGCTCCAAGGCTCGATCCAGAATCTTGAAGCCCTCATGCTCACCAACCTTTGAACCGTCGTAGGAGGGGTCACCCCACTTCCATAGGCCGAGGCCAACCTCGGAGACCCAGAGGCCGCTGCGGCCCACCTGCCTACAACCCATACCCCTAAACACCTTACGCCTCATCCCAACCCCGAGAACTCCGAGACTGGGCTTTAAGAGCTTACATGAATAAGTTAAGTCCCCACGAGATTCCTTATCCTCCTCGCTATTCTCTCCATCTCCCCCCTGGTCGGCCTCCTCCAAAGTCTTGCGACGCCCTGGATTATGCCCCCGCCGTCGCCCCTGAACCTGGGTATGACGTGGATATGGACGTGGGGCACCTCCTGACCACTCTCAGGGCCGTTGTTTATGCCTATCGTCGTACTATCAGCCCCCACAGCCCGTTGTATAGGCCCTATGAGGCGGTGAAGCGTCCTAAAGAGAGCTATGGCCTCATCCTCCGGGAGCTCCTCCAGACGCTGAGCATGAAACTTCGGTATTATCAGCGTATGACCTGGGGAGCAGGGGTTGATGTCCAAGAAGGCGATCACCTTCTCATCCTCATAGACAACATGGGCCGGAGCCTCCCCTCGTATGATGCGGCAGAAGATGCAGTGTTCACTCATCCCTCCTCACCGCCCTTAAAGCCCCCTGGGGGCATAGCTCTACGCAGCAGAAGCATTGGATACATCGCTCGCCATTGAATTTGGGGTGATCCCCCACCATCTCTAGGGCGCCTCCAGGGCATATCTGGACGCAGATGCCGCAGCCGATGCATCGATCCTCTAGGCAGATGATCTCTCTAAAGGCCTTTATGAAGGGTTCCAGGCTTGAATGCCCCATAGGCCTCTTGAAGGGCCTCCCAGCCTCATCGAGGCTGAGGCCTAGCACTTCGATCTCCTCCAGCGATTTGGGGCCTAGCCCCCTTTCAGAGGCTAGTCTATTCGTCCCCACCTCCATGGGATCCCATCCTATCAGGGCTGTGCAGACCATATCCACCGCCACCGCGTCGTCGCCAGCGATTATCAGGCCGAGTTTAACGGGGTCTCCACTCCCTGGCCCCTCCCCCTCCATGCCGACTATAGCGTCCACAACGTTGAGGAGAACCCTCCCCCTAATGGCGGCGTAGAGGTCTAGTAGGAGGTGGCTAAATCTCTCAGGGTCATTCCTCGTGGCGACGTGATGACGAGCCTTAGAGCCTCCCTGCTGGAGGCCGAAGAGATTTTTGACGGCGCAGGTTAGCTTCGTCAATACATGGGTCTTCAGCTTCGGAATGTTGATGATGCCATCGGCTCTTAGAGCCGACTCTGGGAACCAGGCCTCCCTCAAGACGACGCCTCCGGGAACCTCAACTCTAACGGGGCGTTCGCGATCCAGAACTCTAAGCTCCACATCCGCCTCCTCACAGAGCCTTCGCACTCCGAGGCCTTCAAAGACGACGTCGGGTTGCGTGTAGGCCGCCATGGCGGGGCATTCACCGATGAAGCCCTCGGCGCCAGCCTCCCTAAGCAGCTCCGCGAGTGAGAGGACTATCCGCATATCCGTCGTCGCCCCCTCCTCAGCCCTCTTCGTGGTGAAGAGGTTAGGCTTCAGAAGATAGCGGCCTCCACGTCGGATGAAGCGCTTAAGACCTCCCAGGAGCTCCAGGGCCTCCTCAACGGCGGCCTTAACGTCATACTCAACCTTGACGATTGAAACCTTAGGCCTCATCGCCTACTCCAGGAAGAATCTATCTAATTGATTCCTAGCCTTTTCCCTCCGCCGTTGAAAGTCCCTTAGGAAGCGTTTAACCCTCTCGGCTAACTCAGCCTTACATTCGCCGCAGAGGAGATCCCCAGATCGGCAGCGGTGCTCCAGCTCCCTCAGCCTTTTGTCGTCCTCCTCGAAGAGGTAGTAATAGTATGCGTAGACGGTGCAGATGGAGGGGTCTCCCCCGAGTCGGCGTTGTTCCTCGGCTGTAGCTCTGCCCCCTGTGTAGGCGTCCATGATCTTCCTTGCCGCCACCTCTGGAGGGTCGATGGTGAAGATGGCCGTCTCGGGCATGGAGGCAGACATCTTGCCGCCCCTGCCGAGGCCTGGGAGGAATTTCGCATGTATCTGAGCCGGCTTATAGAATCCAAGCTTCTCAGCGATGTCCCTAGTCATTCTCCAATAGGGGTCTTGATCTATGGCGGCGGGTATGAGAACCGCGACGTTATGGCCCTCGATGACGGATTGTATGAAGCATGGAACCGCCTGCATCGCTGGGAACCAGATGATGCCTATGTTGTCGCTGTCCGTGAAGCCGAAGATGGCCTTGACTGTCGAGTAGGTGACGTGCTTAGCCACCTGAAGCGCCAATCTATACAGCCTATGGATATGATTGACGTTGGAAATTATATGCGTCTTCTCAGGGTCGAAGCCGACGGCTATGAGGTCTAGGGCGTTCTCATAGGTGTAGCCCACCGTGTCCTCCAGGGTCAGCTCAGGATGTATGAGATACTTCTCATCATCCGTCATCTGGAAGTATAGGTGAGCATCAAAGACATCCTGGAGATGCTTAGTGAAGAACCAGGGGAGTAAATGCCCCAGATGGCAAGGTCCAGAAGGGCCTCGACCGGTGTAGAGGCCAACAGGCTGCCCGGCTTCATACATGTCGAGCCACCAGTCGAAGTCCCTATGGGAGAAGAAGATCCCCCTCCTAAGCTGTAGATGTAGATAACCGGCGATCCTCCTCATCCGATCTAGAAGCGGCTTCGTGATGGGCTTAGTCCCAAACTGCTCCATCAGACGCTCATAGTTTACCTCCCCAGAGACCTTCCATGGAGTAACCACCATCTCCTCATCCATCATCACCACCTCCCTTTAGAAGGATACACAGTGGGCTAGGGGGATTGAGGGAGAAGCCGTGGATGGCTAGGCCCAGTCCGGGTGATACACCCCAACCAGCCCACTCGATGATAATCCACTTTATAATTAAAGATTGCCCCTCCCAATCCTTATAAGACCCATTATAGGGACAGATGTAGGGGATGGTGTTGGAGCGCCAATCCGAGATTTAGATCCTCAGACCATTGAGATTAGAATTCTGGGAGGCGGCTTCCACCCGCCCATCTGTATAGAATATCTGGAGAAAAATTGTGGAGGGATTAAAAATGGATGCCAGAGAGGCCTATGAACGAGTCTTCCAACTCCTTAGGGAGCATCACGACTTCTTCAGTAGATGTATACCATTGATCGCGAGTGAGAATGTGACTAGCCCCGCCGTCAGGGAGGCTCTCATCAGCGATTTCGGCCATCGATACGCTGAGGGCTGGCCAGGTGAGAGGGTCTACGCCGGATGTAGATATATCGATGAGGTGGAGATCATCGCCATGGAGCTAGCTAAGGAGATCTTTAGGGCCGAGTTCGTCGATGTCAGACCTATCTCAGGGGTATGCGCCAACCTGGTTATGTACACCGCCTTCACGGAGCCTGGAGATCGCATCATGGCCCTCTCCATACCAGATGGGGGACATATCTCCATGGCGAGGAAGGGGCTATGGGGGACAGCTGGAGCCGTCCATGGACTGAGAGTCCAATACTTCGAGTATGATGATGAGAATCTCAACATCGACGTCGATGCCACCGTGAAGAAGATCAGGAGGCTGGAGAGGGAGGGGAGGCACATCAAACTCTATCTATTAGGCGCCAGCGTCTTCCCCTTCCCCCACCCCGTGAGGGAGATCTCCGAGATCGCGGCGGAGTATGGAGCCAAAGTCGCCTACGACGCGGCCCATGTAGCAGGCCTGATAGGGGCGGGATTATTCCAAGACCCCCTAAGGGAGGGGGCGGACTGCGTCCAGATGAGCACCCATAAGACGCTCTTCGGACCTCAGAGGGGGATGATCCTATCTTGGGAGAGATATGCGGAGAGATTGAAGAGGGCGGTGTTCCCAGCGAATGTCAGCAATCATCACCTCCACACCCTAGCTGGACTCGCCGTCGCCCTCTGCGAATTCAAGGAGTTCGGCAGAGCCTACGCCAGGCAGGTTGTAAGAAACGCCAAGGCCCTAGGCCAAGCCCTCTATGAGAGGGGATTCAAGGTACTAGGCGAGTCTCTAGGCTTCACCGAGTCCCACGTCCTCCTCGTCGACGTGGTGGACACCCCACTGAAAAACGGTTTCAAGGTGGAGAAGACGTTGGAGAAAGCTGGCATAATAGTGAACAGAAACCTCCTCCCCTACGACGTAAAGAAAGGCCGCCATTATAAGGAGCCAGGTGGGATAAGGCTCGGCGTCAGCGAAGTTACCAGGCTGGGGATGAGGGAATCTGAGATGGAGGAGATAGCAGAGTTCATGAAGAGAGCGGTCATCGACGGCGAGAATCCAGAGAACATCTCCAGGGAGGTGGAGGAGTTCAGGAAGAAATATCAACACTGCCACTACTGCTTCGAGCGGGCGGTTGAGGCCTACAGATATATAAAACTGAGATGAGACTCCTTCAACAATCGATTATATTTGGAGTAGGGAGAATTTCAGCTGTTTAACCCTCTGAGCCATCAATCTCCGATAGAGTTCCCTTATGCGGGCTACATCGCCTTTGACGGCTATGATCTCTAGGCAGTTCCGCTCATCTAGGTGGACATGCGTTGTGGAGCTTATGACATCCCTGAACTCATGCTGTATGTCGGTCACCTCCTCCTCGACGCCTCGGATTTTATGGTCGTAGAGCAGCGTTATGGCTCCGGCCACCATGCCTTCAGCGGTCTCCCATCGATGCTCCGTTAGGAAATCCCTCATCGCCACCTGGACAGCCTTGGATCGCGTCATCCCAAGTCGCTCCACAACCCTGTCAAACTCCTCTAACATCTCGGGGGGGAGGGAGATGCTCACCCTTGAAACCCCGCCCATCATACCACCAGATATAGAGTTTGTCTAAAGCCAATTTTAAGATTCGGATGATACCTTCATCCCAGACGAGGGGCGGTCATAGGTTTCATCGCTGTGGAGCTCCTTAGCCATGAGGATTTTGTCTATGTAGCGTCCATCCTTATAGATGCCCTTTGGAACTCGACCTATGACGCGGTAGCCCAGCTTCTCATAGACGTGGATAGCCCTGCTATTGGTGGCGAAGACCTCTAAAGTTATAAGTTTCAGCCCTCTCCCTCTCGCCAGTTGCTCCGCCTCCTTCATCAGCTCTGTTCCTATGCCCAGGTCTCTGTAGCCCCTCTTAACCGCTATGCCCAGCACCCCGGTATGGCCTTCATAGCATCTACCCATCCGCACTTCGACGTGGCCTATGACATGCCCCTCAACCTCAGCCACCACCGAGATCCGATCACCCTTCTCAACGGATGCCAATAATTCAGCGAGCCAGTCGGCCTCATCCTCCCTACTGTATGGCTCACAGAGGTTGACTTCAGCCCCCTCCTCCACCAGCGAGTTGACGAGCTCCAGCATGTCGTCGAGGTCGCTCCATCTGGGAGATCTGAGGATCACCTCCCTCCCATCCCTAGCCCTGAATCGCCTGAGCTCCATCGATGCCATCCCATTTAGAGGGAAAACTCTTTAACGATTTATTCCTGCTCACGGCCTCTCGGAGTTAGTATTAAAAATGTATATGAGGGGTAATATTGAGGTGGGATGTGGAGATCTCCGAGAGCCGAGATCGAGCAGCTCATAAAGAGGGGGGATCTAGAGGGGCTGCTTAGAAGGGCCGGAGAGATCCACGGCCACTACTGCACCTATCTCGCCTATGGCGTCGTCGCCAGCTATACGGCTGTGAAAATGCTGGGTGTTAGGAGCATCGGCATGGAAGAGGTGATAGCCATCGTCGAGACGAATAACTGCTTCAGCGACGGCGTCCAGGTGGTGACGGGATGCACCTTTGGAAACAACGCCCTCATCTACCTAGACCTCGGTAAGACGGCCTTCACCCTCGCCAAGAGGAGCGGTGAGG
>CALEIY010000176.1 GCA_937898665.1 Candidatus Bathyarchaeota archaeon
CCCCAGGCGAGGGGGAGAGGCGAAGTGGGGTATTGCTTTATCTAATCCCAGGAGACCCCGCCTGAGATACGGCGCCCTTCTCGGCGCCCAGAGCTTCTGTAAAAACCTGAGGAAAAACGGAGAGAGGATGCTGGGAGGTGCCATCAATGGCTGAGATGAGTGGAGCTGAGGCCTTCGTCAAGGCATTGGAGCGGGAAGGTGTTGAAACTCTCTTCGGAGTCCCAGGCGGAGCCGTGATACCCATCTGCGACGCGCTGTATGATGCTGACATACGCTTCGTATTGGCGAGACATGAACAGGGAGCGGCTCACATGGCTGACGGCTATGCGAGGGCCAGCGGCCGAGTCGGCGTCTGCCTCGCCACCTCGGGGCCTGGAGCCACGAATCTCGTAACGGGCCTCGCCACCGCCAACATAGACTCCTCACCCGTAGTAGCCTTCACAGGTCAGGTTCCCACATCGGTGATCGGAACCGACGCCTTCCAGGAGGTTGACATCATCGGCGTGACGGCCTCCATCACGAAGCATAACATACAGGTTAGGAGGCCTAGGGAGATACCCTACGCCGTTAAGACGGCCTTCCACGTCGCCTCCACCGGCAGGAGGGGCGTAGTCCTCGTCGACCTCCCAAAGGATGCCCAGACAAACGTCGAGGAGATAGAGTTCCCTGAGCATGTGGAGCTTAAGGGCTATCACATCAACGCCGAGCTGGATGAGAGGGAGCTGGATAGGGCTGCGACGCTTCTAGCTAAGGCTGAGAGACCCATCATCCTCGCCGGTGGAGGGGTCATCGCCTCCAACGCCTGTAGGGAACTCCTTGAGCTGGCGGAGCTCCTCATGGCTCCGGTGGCTACGACGCTTATGGGTAAGGGGGCCATACCCAGCGGCCATCCACTCCATATAGGGATGTGCGGGATGCATGGAACTTGGGAGGCGAACCACCTCATCCCAGAGGCCGATGTCCTCCTGGCCGTGGGGACTAGATTCTCGGATCGGACGACGGGCAAAGTGGAGAAGTTCACGGAGGCAAGGATCATTCACATCGACATAGACCCCAGTGAGTTCGACAAGAATGTGGAGGCCTCGCTTAGGGTGAGGGGAGACGCAAAAATCGCTTTGAGAGGCCTCACGGAGAGGCTGAGACAAATCTCCAAGAAGCGGGGGGAGGGATGGATGAGGCGATTGGAGGAGCTCCGTGAGCAGCGGAGGAGGATGGAGGAGGAAGAGCGAGGTGAGGGGGTTAAACCCCCAGACTTGATGAAGACCCTGAGGAGGCTGCTACCTAAGGAGGCAATAGTGACGACGGAGGTTGGTCAATGCCAGATGTGGGCGGCCCTCCACTTCGACGTCTACGCCCCCAGAACCTTCCTAAGCTCCGGAGGACTGGGAACGATGGGCTGGGGATTCCCAGCGGCTATAGGGGCGAAGGCGGCGAGGCCGGAGGTTCCGGTGGTCGACATAGCCGGTGATGGAAGCTTCGGCATGACGGAGAACAACCTCGCAACGGCCGTGGAGGAGAAGCTGCCGGTCATCGTCATCATCCTCAACAATAGGGTGCTGGGCATGGTGGCTCAGTGGCAGAGGCTTTTCTATGGCAGGAGATACTTCGGCGTCCACCTGGGGAGCAGCCCAGACTTCGTGAAGCTCGCGGAGGCCTATGGGGCTATAGGCGTCAGGCCAGGCTCCATGGAGGAGTTCGAGGAGGCGGTGAAGGTGGGGATGGAGAGCGAGACGGCCACCGTCATCGACGTTCCCATAGACCCCGAGGAGAACGTCTTTCCCATGGTGCCTCCAGGCAGGGGGCTGAGAGAGATATTGGTGGAGGGATGAGGATGGCGCCGTTGAACACCATAGCCTTCATCGTTGAGAACCGCCCTGGAGTCCTCTTCAAGGTCTCGAATATGTTCAGGAGACGTGGATACAACATCGAGAGCATCTCCGTCGGCCCCCTCATGGATCGGAGCCTGGCGAGGATGACCGTAACCATCGAAGCCGATGGCCGAGTCCTGAGAAACCTTATAGAGCAGCTGAGGGGGATGGTGGAGGTGCTGAGGGTTAAACACCTCAACCCGAGGAGGACGGTTGTGAGGGAGATGGCCCTGGTGAAGCTCAACACCGCAGACCCCATGGCTAGGGAGGAGGCCTTGAGGCTGGTGAACAGCCATCATGGACTCATCCTGGACATCGATGAGGATCACATAGTGGCGGAGATAACTGGAAGCCCAAGGGAGATAGACAGCTTCCTGAGAGAGGCCGAATCCATAGGGATAGTGGAGCTGTCAAGGACAGGGGCCACAGCCCTGGAGAAGGGGGAGTTGAAGCTATGAGGGTCTACCACGACGAGGACATAGACCTAACCATCCTAGAGGGGCGAGTCATCGCCGTCATAGGCTACGGAAGCCAGGGTCGAGCGCAGGCCCTGAACATGAGGGAAAGCGGCCTAGAGGTCATCATAGGCGTGAGGAGGGGTGGAAAATCCTGGAGCAGAGCCAGGGAGGAGGGATTCGACGTCTACCCTATATCGGAGGCCGCTGAGAGGGGTGACATCATAGTGATGCTGATACCCGACATGGCTCAGCCGGAGGTCTATAGGCAGCATATAGAGCCAAACCTCACCGAGGGTAAGACACTGCAGTTCGCCCACGGCTTCAACATCCACTTCCAGAGGATCAGGCCGCCGGAGAACATCGACGTCACCATGGTCGCCCCGAAGGCTCCTGGGCCGGAGATGAGGCGTCAATACGAATCCGGCTTCGGCGTCCCAGCCCTTGTGGCCGTGTATCAGGACTACACCGGCGAGGCTTGGGCTAAGGCTCTCGCCATGGCTAAGGCCATCGGCTCGGGGAGGGTGGGCATCCTGGAGACCACCTTTAGGGAGGAGACTGAGAGCGACCTATTCGGGGAGCAGGCCGTCCTCTGCGGCGGCGTCGACCAGCTCATAAGGCGCGGCTTCAAAGTCCTCGTCGAGGCCGGCTATCCACCGGAGCTCGCCTACTTCGAGGTACTCAACGAGTTGAAGCTCATCGTCGACCTCATCTACAAGCATGGCATCAGCGGGATGTATCGAGCCGTCTCCGAGACCGCGAGGTATGGAGGCCTATCCATAGGCCCATCGATCATCGACGACCACGTGGAGGAGAATATGCGCAGAGCCTTGAAAGCCGTCCAGGATGGAAGCTTCGCCAGGCGCTGGATCGACGAATACGAGCGGGGATGCCCAGAGCTTAAGAGACTGCTGGAAGAGTGTGAAAACCTGGAGATCGAGAGGGTTGGCAGAGAGATCAGGCGTATGGCCAATTATGGGGAGAGAGGATAGACAACCCTTATCTATCCTTAAGGGAAATGGGAGGCGATATGTGTCAGCTGGCAGCCTACGTCGGCGACGGCCCCATCGCCCCCCTGCTGCTCAGGGCCATAGAGCTTCAAGAGGCCTACTTCGGAGGACACGCCTCAGGCCTCGGAGTCATCGACGATGGAGTCATCAAGATTGAGAAGGACATTGGCCCCGTCGAACGGGTGAGGAAGACGACGAAGATCGAATCCCTAGAGGGATCAGCAGGCATAGCCCACAGCCGCTTCGGCTACGGCTTCTATGACCCAAGATATAACACAAAGCGGATGGCCCATCCATTCCCAGACTGCACCGGAGAACTAGCCCTAATGCATAATGGCACCATCAACAACTATAAGGAGCTGTGGGACGAGCTTAGGGGGCGGCACACCTTCACCTCCTATGAGGAGGAGGTGGATAACATCACCGACAGCGAGGTGGCCGTCCACCTACTGGAGGATGCATTGGCTGAGGGGCTGTCAATGGAGGAGGCCCTGCGGAGGGTTGCCTCAAGGCTTAAGGGTTCATTTCTACTAGCCTGCATCTGGACTGAGGAGCCTGAGGCAGTCTGGATTGCGAATTGGCATCAGCCCTGCGTCATCGCCGTAGGCTATGGGGAATCGATGTTCTGCAGCACCCCAATAGGCTTTGAACACGTCAGAGACCGCTTCCACCACTTCTTCGAGCCTCCTAAGAACTCCATAATAAAGCTGGAGAGGGGAAGGGTGACCGTCATGCCCCTAGACCCGGGGAGGAGGATGCCCCAGCTGAGATTGGATAGAGAGCTGTTGAAGGAGCTGATCCTGGAGGTTCTGAGACGTGAAGGGGAGACAGATGTCCGAGATCTCTGGTATAAGCTCTTCCCCGAGGGATGGGCCAGGGTTCTAGGGGTATCAGCGGAGGAGGCGAGGAAGCTGATCAGGGGGGAGGGAATAACGATTGGGAACCCCTACTTCGAGGTTTTGGAGGAGCTCGTGGAAGAGGGCCTCATCCGGCGTCGAGTGGATAGACGATTAGAGGCGGGCGTTGAGGGAGTTCCCCGATTCACCTACGCCCTCGCCGGGGGCTGAAAGGCTTAAATATTTTAGGTTATCCTAAATTCTGAGCCGATTTGAGCAGGAGCGTCGAGGAATACCTCAAGGCCATATACTCCATCAACGAGGAGGGGAGACCCGCGAAGACGACGGAGCTGGCCAAGAGGCTGAAGGTCTCCCCGCCAAGCGTAACCCAGATGCTTAAACGCCTCGCCGATGAGGGCCTCGTCGAATACTCCCCCTATAGGGGCGTCATCCTAACCGGCAGGGGAGCCGCCATAGCCCAGAGGGTTGTAAGGAAGCATAGGCTCCTAGAGAGATTCCTCCACGACTTCCTAGGGCTGAGGAAGGAGAAGGTGCATGAGGAGGCCTGCCGATTGGAGCATGGACTATCAGATGAGGCGGCCGCAGCCCTCTGCAGAGCCTTAAAGAGGCCCACCACCTGTCCAGACGACAACAAGCCGATACCCCCCTGCACCCTAGAGGTGGAGAGCTGCGACGAATGTGAGACCGCCTCCTTCGAGGAGTCTAGGCTTCTAACCCAGCTCTCAAACCTGAAGCCAGGTGAGGAGGGGATAGTGGCCTTCGTAAAGGGGGGTAGGAGGGCGAGGCAGAGGCTCCTCGATATGGGCCTAACCAAGGGGGCGAGGGTTAAGGTTGTGAATGCAGCCCCCTTCCGAGGCCCCCTTGAGATCGAGGTTAGGGGTTCAACCCTCGCCCTTGGAAGGGGTCTAGCCGGCAACGTCTACGTCGAGCTGCCACCCCATGGACCCCATAGATGGAGACGTGGTAGAGGTTGGAGACGAGGAAGCTGAGGGTCGCCCTAGCTGGAAACGCCAACGTCGGTAAATCCGTCATCTTCAATCAGCTTACGGGATTGCATCAACACATCGGGAACTGGCCTGGGAAGACTGTTGAGAAGGCTGAGGGGACGCTGCGCTTCGACGGCTACATCATCGACGTCATAGACCTCCCAGGCATCTACAGCCTCTCCACCTACTCCCTGGAGGAGTTGATCAGCAGGGAGTATATCGCCGTTGAGCAGCCGGATGTCATCGTGAACATCATCGACGCCTCGACGCTGGAGCGTAACCTCTTCTTCACCCTCCAGCTCATGGAGCTAGAGCCGCGGATGGTGGTGGCCCTGAACATGATGGATGTGGCTAGGGATAAGGGGATATACATCGACGCAGAGAAATTGTCGAAGCTTCTGGGCGTACCAGTTGTGCCGACGATAGCGACGAGGGGTATAGGCCTAACGGAGCTGATGCATAAAGTCATCGAGACGGCTGAGAAGGGTGAGGCGGTGAAGCCTCCCGTCTATGGCCCAGAGGTGGAAGCGAGGATCAAAACCCTCATGGAGCTACTAGAAGACGTGGAGACTCCCTATCCGAGGAGATGGATCGCGATTAAGCTATTGGAGGGAGACGAGGAGGTTGAACGCATCGTCTACAGGCTGAAGCCTGAACTCAGAGGGGAGGTAGAACGGCTGAGGAGGGAGATCGAGGAGATACATGGCCACGACGCCCCCAGCGTCATCGCCTCCGAGCGCTACGCCATCGCCAGTAGGATAGCTGTAGAGGTCATAACCCTCAAGTCGCCGAGGAGGAGGATCGGCGAGAGGTTGGAGGAGTTGACGGTTCACCCCCTATGGGGTTATGTCATCATGATCCTCGTAGTCCTCGCCATCTTCTATGGCGTCTTCTCCCTAGGAGACTACCTCTCACAGCTCATCGAAGCCGGCTTCGGGAGTCTTAGAGGCCTATACGTCACACATCTCGGCTCAGGCCCCCTCGCGGAGCTCCTATGGAGCGGCGTCATAGAGGGGATAGCTGCCGGAGTCACCATCGCCCTCCCCTACATAATCCCCTTCTACATCGCCCTCTCCCTCCTCGAAGACTCAGGCTATCTCGCCCGCATAGCATACCTGATGGACTCAGCTATGCATAAGATCGGGCTGCATGGAAAGGGGTTCATACCCCTCATCCTAGGCTTCGGCTGCAACGTCCCCGCGATGCTCAGCTGTCGAATCATGGAGACGGAGCGTGAACGCATCCTCTGCGCCTTCGCCGCCAGCCTCATACCCTGCGCGGCCCGAGGCGTCGTAATCATGGGACTCGTCTCCAGATACATCGGCTTCCAGTGGGCCCTCACCCTCTACGCCTTGGATCTCCTCATCATCTTCGCCCTGGGGCGAGTGGCCTTCAGGGTTATCCCTGGCGAGCCTCTGGGTCTCATAATGGAGATGCCACCCTATCGATGGCCCACGGCGCGGGTGACGCTTAGCAAGACCTGGTTTAAGCTTAGGGACTTCATCCTCAAGGCCTTCCCCATCATGGTGCTGGGAAACTTCGTTATCTATCTCTCAGCCATCATGGGGTGGCTGCCCATTGTCGTCGACGCCTTGAGGCCGGTGACGGTCTGGTGGCTGGGGCTACCACTGGAGACGGGGGTCACCCTCATCTTCGGCCTGCTGCGAAAGGAGTTAGCCCTGGTGATGTTGGCCTCCCTCTTCGGAACCAGCGACTTCTCAGCGGTGATGACGCCGATACAGATGTATGTCTACTCGCTTGTAGTGATGGTCTATGTCCCCTGTATAGCCACCATCGCCGTCCTAGTGAGGGAGTTCGGCCTTAAACGGGCGCTCATCATAACCCTCATCGAGATCGGGTTCGCCCTCCTACTGGGAGGCATCGCCTATAGGCTGCTCCTAGGGGTTTTAACTCACTGAGCCTCAACGTCGATAAGTATCTCCCTGGGCATGATAAGGTCTGCTACATCGACGTAGCATCTACCGATCTTATCGAGGAGGGAGAGAAGGGGGAGGAGAGAGGGAAACTTCTCCACATCCTTGAGTCCTCGCTTTATGGAGGAGAGGGTGTTCAGCAGGGATTGGTATCCCCTTCTAGTCTCCTCTAGGGCCTTAAGCCTCCTGGTTAGGAAGCCCTCTATGGAGGAGAGCTGCATCCCGCTTAGGGTCTCCTCAACCTCTCTAAGTCGTTTCAGCAGAGTCCTATGAGGGGGGAGGGGGATGAGGCTTGGGGTTTCCCCCGCCATCTCCGAGATGTAGTCGGCGGCGGTCTCTATCAACGCGGCGACAACCCTGTAGTCTAGGCACTCTATCGGGGTGACGCCTAGCTCCTCCGCCAGCTTAGGACTCTGTATCGCGCTTCTGATCACGCGGATGAGTAGGAAGTAGAGGCGATCAACCTCATCATCCCTACTTATGACGACCTCAGCGAGGTTTGGCTTCCCCTCCCTCAGAGCAGTGAAGGAGTCCCTCAACATGCTCAGCGTTATCAGGCTCATCCTCCTGAGCATCCGCTCAGGTGGAAGCGTCGAGGGATCGAGGAGGCATTGAGTTCGAATGGTGTTCGAACTCTCCTCGATTATCTCCAATCCTATAAGGCGGCGGATAACCCCCCTAATACGCTCCCTCTCCCGCGGCTCTATGCTCCTAGGGAACTTTATACAGATGTCATCATATCCCAGCAGGTAGGCGCCGGTTACACCCCAATCGATGTAGTCGACGTTTCCTCCATGGTGATTCACCAATACCCGTCTCAGGTCTCTGCGATAGGCTAGCGAGGGATCTAGTATGAGGCATCCATCCTCCCTCATCCTCATCGCTATCTGAGTCCCCTTCTTAATGCCCCATCTCCTCGCCCAATCCTTCGGCAGGGTGATGAAGAAGGTTCCACCGGTTCTCTGAACCCTTCTAAGCTCCCAGCCCTCCCCATACATCTTTAAATCAATTTAAATTTTTGATATGTAAATTTAAAGAATTAGCAGTTAAAAGACCCTAAGATGACTCGGGGCTCCACCTCCAGAAGCCTTATGGCGACGGCGATCTGCGCGGCGCTCTACGCCGTTGGATGCTACTCCACCGCCTATATCCCCTCTCCATGGGGCTTCGGCCAGTTTAGGCCGGCTGTCATCATACCCGCACTCTTCGCCACGATCTTCGGGCCTCTCCCCGCCGCCGTTGGCGCCGCTATTGGAACCCTTATAGCCGACTCCGTGAAGCATGGCTGCCTATACCTCGGCAGCCTCATAGCGGCGGTTCCAGGCAACTTCCTAGGCTTCTACCTCTTCGGCTGGATCCTCCAGCGCCGTTTCACCTGGAGCCGCTTCATCGCCGCATCCCATCTGACGCTGACGCTGGCCAATCTACTCGTGGCAGCCCTCTACATCTTAGTGTTCAAGGTTCTCTACCTAGGCCAATTGAGGCTCCCCCTAAACGCCTTGATATTCCTCATCTTCGGCCTAACAATCTGGTGGTTTGTAACCATGCTCCCCTTCGTCCTGCTGGTTACGCCGCCCCTCATCAGGGCGGTTGCCTCGGCCTATCCCTCCCTCGTCCCAGAGGAGGTGGCCCACCACACCCTTAGAGAGGAGCTGCCGGAGAGATGGTTCGCCCTCTCGATGATCATACCTGGCGTCGCGATGGTTCTACTGGGATTCTCCATCACGGGGACTGGCCTTGGAGCCTTCATCTCCGGCTTCTTCGGCTCAGCCACTCGATCCCTCATCGAGGCGATGACCTATCTAAGCGGTGGAGCCTTAACGCTCATCGGAGCCCTCTTCCTCCTCCAGAGGAGTCGATGAGGGAAGGCGGCCTCTCAACCTATCTATTAATCTTTCAGTGTTGAGAAATAGAGAAGGGTATGCTACCCCTCGGAGATGAGGAGCCGACTAGGACTACGCCGATCGTCAACTGGATGCTCATAGCAGCCTGCTTCATTATATTTCTCTGGCAGATCTCAGATGGAGAGAGATTCTTCCTCTACACCCTATACACCTACGGCCTCATACCTGCGCGATTGATGATGGGGGAGGGATACTATACGTTGCTGACGAACATGTTCCTCCACGGCGGATGGATGCATCTCCTCGGCAACATGTTCTTCCTCTACATCTTCGGCGACAACGTGGAGGATGCATGCGGCCACGTCAAATACCTCCTCTTCTACATCCTCTGCGGCGTCGCCGCCTCCCTCTTCTGGCTTGCCACCTCCTGGGGCGCCCGATACCCCGCTGTAGGAGCCTCCGGAGCCATATCCGGAGTCATGGGAGCCTACTTCGTCCTCTACCCCGAGGCGAGGATCAGAGCCCTCGTCAGATTCGGATTCTTCTGGCAGATCATCAGGCTTCCGGCCTATCTAATGCTGGGCCTATGGTTCCTCTACCAACTCTTCCTCGCGATGATACCCTTCAACCTCGGCGTAGCCTACTGGGCCCACATCGGAGGCTTCATCACAGGCCTAGCC
>CALEIY010000177.1 GCA_937898665.1 Candidatus Bathyarchaeota archaeon
AGCTGGAGGGAGAGGCTCGACTATGACTCCTGCGTCGAGTGCGCCCGATGCCATGAGGTCTGCCCAGCGAGGATCAGCGGGAAGCCCCTATCCCCGATGGAGGTGATGACGACCCTGAGGGACGCGATGAATCGAGGCCTATGGGATGAAGTCCTGACACCTGGAAGGGTTGAGGCCTCGGTCATCTGGTCATGCGTCACATGTGGAGCCTGCGTCGCCGAGTGTCCACTGCTGCTGAATCAGGTTGAGACCCTCATCGACCTTAGGCGTGGCCTCTACATCTCGGAGACGGAGGTTCCAAGAGAGGTTCAGGAGCTCTCCTATAACATCATGTCCAAGGGGAATCCCTACGGATTCCCATCGAAGGAGCGGGAGGATTGGCTGAGAAGCCTCGTCGACCAAGGCCTGGCGGAATGGGCGAGGGAGGGTGAACACTACGACTACATCTACTGGATTGGATGCGCCACGGCCTATGATCCGGAGCTGAGGGGATGCGCCGAGGCCCTGCTGAAGGCGCTGAAGAAGGCGGGGCTTAGGGTGGCCATCCTCGACGGGGAGATATGCTGCGGCGAGCCGGCTAGGAAGGTGGGTGACGAGCTGATGTTCGTCGAGTCCGCCAAGATGGTCGCGGAGCTCCTCTCCAAATATAGCTATGAAAGCATCATAACCAGCTGCCCCCACTGCTACAACGCCCTCAAAAACGAGTATAGGGGCTACGGCTACTCTCTGCGAGTGGAGAGCCACGTCGAGGCTCTAAGCAAGCTGGTTAAACGAGGCATCCTCAAGTTGAAGCCCCTGGAGATGAGGGTGACATATCACGACCCCTGCTACCTCAGCCGTTGGAACGGCCTAGTCGATGAGCCTAGAGGGATTCTCGAAGCCCTTGGGGTGAGGCTGCTGGAGATGCCTCGGAGGGGTCTGAAGGCCCTATGCTGTGGTGGAGGGGGAGGACAAGCCTTCTACGAGGTTGAGGCGGGTGAGCGGATCAGCACCCTCAGAATTCGGGAGGCCCTGGAGACGGGCGCCGAGGCCCTGGTGGTCGCATGCCCCCACTGCCACTCCATGTTCAGGGGGGAGGAGCTCCCAGAGGGCTTCAGGCTCTACGACATCGCCGAGCTGGTGGCCATGGCCCTGGAGTAGTGCTAACCCTTTTTACAGCTATCCCTGATAGATAGTGAGATGATAGTCGACGTCGAGGAGATCGATTCACGCTTCCTAAGACGCCTCAAATCGGAGTTCGATGAGAGCTATCTCTCCTGCTTCCAATGCGGCGTCTGCTCGGCGAGCTGCCCCGTCATCGAGATCGAGGGCCGCTTCAATCCTAGGAGGCTTGTGAAGATGGCCCGCCTAGGCCTTAAACGGCTGGTGCTGAGCAGTGAGTATATCTGGCTCTGCTCCATGTGCCTCCTCTGCGAGGAGAGATGCCCCCAGGGGGTTAGGATACCGGAGGTGATGACGGCTCTGAGAAACCTCGCCGTGGAGGAGGGCTACATCCCGGAGCCTATGAGGAGGATTCAGAGGATTCTCGCCGAGAGCGGTAGACTCTACCCCATCGACGACTTTACAGCTGAGGAGAGGGCTGACCGGGGACTGCCTGAAGTCGAGGCTGAGCCGGAGTTCGTGAAGAGGCTTGCGGGGTGAGGCCATGAGATATGCCCTATTCCTCGGATGCACCGTCCCGGCGAGGCAGATGAACTATGAGCAGTCGGCGAGAGCCGTCGCAGAGGCCCTGGACATAGAGTTCGTCGACCTCCCCTTCGGCTGCTGCGGCTTCCCCCTCGAACCCATAAGCAGGGTGAAGGCCTTCGCAATGGCCGCCCACAATCTCATGATGGCGTCGGAGGAGCATCTCGACGTCGTCACCCTCTGCTCAGCCTGCGCCGAGACCCTCGTCAAGACCCGATGGCTCCTCAGCCATGAGGAGAACCTGCTGAGGAGAGTTAATAAGGAGCTGAACCCTCTCGGCGTCGAATATGGGGGTGAGGCTCCAAGAGTCCTCCACATCTTAAGGGTGCTACACGATGAGGTGGGCGTGGAGAACATTCGGAGACGAATCGAGAGGCCTCTAAGCGGTTTGAGGGTGGCCGTCCACTATGGCTGCCACTATATGAGGCCCTCCGAGGCCTATGGGGGCTTCGAGGATCCCGAGAGGCCTAGGAGCCTCGACGAGCTGGTGGAGGCGACGGGGGCTGAGAGCGTCGACTATCCCGGCAAAATGGACTGCTGTGGAGGCGCCCTCCTCGCGATGTCGGAGGATGTGGCCAAGGAGATGGCGGCTAAGAAGCTGAGGAGGCTGAGCACACTCAACGTCGACGCCCTCATCCTCATCTGCCCCTTCTGCGCCATCATGTATGACCGGTATCAAAGCCTCATCCTCGAGGAGGGTCGAATCCCAGTTCTCTACTACACCCAGCTCCTCGGCCTCGCCCTTGGCCTGGAGCCAGACGCCTTGGGCTTAGACCTCAACGCCGTCAGCGTTGAGGATCTGCTGGCGAAGGTGATGTAGATGATAGGGGTCTTCATCTGCCGATGTGGAGGCAACATCTCAGGCACCGTCGACTGCGAGAAGGTGAGGGACATAGTGCGAGAAGAGCCGGATGTCGCCGTGGCCAGGGTTCACAGCTTCCTCTGCTCAAAGCCTGGATTGGAGATGATTAAGGATGCCATAAGGCGGAGGAAGCTCAGCAGAGTCGTCGTCGCCTGCTGTTCACCGCATATGCATGAGGAGACCTTCAGGAGAACCGTGGAGGAGGCTGGATTGAATAGGCATCTACTGGTTCACGTCAACATCCGGGAGCAGTGTAGCTGGGTTCATAGGGAGGGGGCGACTGAGAAGGCCGTCAGCCTCATCAGGGCGGGCATAAACAGGGCGAGAAGCCTCCAGCCCCTAGAGGAGTTGGAGGTGGAGGTCTGCCGAGACGTCCTCGTCATTGGCGGTGGCATAGCCGGTATAACGGCCTCTCTGCAGTTGGCGGCTTCAGGGCTGAACGTCTATCTCGTCGAGCGTAAACCCAGCATCGGGGGGCGGATGGCTCAGCTCAGCAAGACCTTCCCAACGCTGGACTGCGCCCCCTGCATCCTCAGCCCAAAGATGGCTGAGGTGGAGGCCAATCCTCGGATTAGGGTGATCACAAATGCGGAGGTGGAATCCGTCTCGGGAGGCCCGGGGGATTTCACCGTCGCCGTAAGGATCAGACCTCGGGGCGTAGACCCAGAGCGCTGTCTTAAATGCGGCAGATGCGCATCCGTCTGCCCAGTAGAGGTGCCAGACGAGTTTGAGGAGGGCCTCTACAAGCGTAAGGCCATCTACCTCCCCTTCCCCCAGGCCGTCCCCTCCTCCTACGCCGTTGACTTTGAGCACTGCACGAGATGTGGAGCCTGCGTTGAGGCCTGTCCAGCCGAGGCGGTAAACCTCGATGAATCTGAACGCATCGAGGAGCTGAGAGTCGGAGCCATCATCGTTGCCACCGGCTTCGACCTCATAGACCTTGAGAAGCTGAGGAACTATCACCCCGAGCATCCGGATGTCATCACGTCGCTCCAGTTGGAGCGTCTCATAGAGAGGGAGCTGGCTGAGGGGAGGGTGCTGAGGAGGAGCGACGGCGGCAGGGTGAAGAGTGTGGCGTACATCCTCTGCGCGGGCTCCAGAGACCCGCATAGGGGTGTAGCCTACTGCAGCGCCGTCTGCTGCCCCTACGCCATTAAGCAGTCGATACTCCTCAAGGAGTATCTCCCCTACCTCAAGATCTGGATATACTACACCGACATGAGGATGTCAGGACGCGGCTTCGAGGCCTTCTACGCTGAGGCCAGGGAGAAGGGCGTAGAATTCATACATGGCAGGCCAGGGGAGGTGGAGGTCACCCCAGAGGGCCTAACCATAACGGCTGAGGACATCGACACGGGCCTCCTCATCAGAAACCGAGTCGACCTCATCGTCCTCTGCCCAGCCCTGATACCATCAAGAGGCATGGAGGAGCTCGCCTCCAAGCTGGGCATACCCCTCGGTGAAGACCTCTTCATCGCCCCTAGACATCCAAAGCTCGATCCCATCTCAACGCTGAGGAGAGGCATCTACGCCGCTGGGGCAGCCCTCGGCCCAAAGGACATCCATGAGTCAGTCGTCGACGCCATGGCCGCAGCCTCCAAAGCCTATGAGCTCCTCGGCGAGGGGCGTTTAAGGCTCAGCCCCTATAAGCCGGTCTACGTCGGCGGATGCGACGGCTGCGGGATCTGCGTCGAGGTCTGCCCCCTCAACGCCATTAAATTGGTGGATGGGGAGCCGAAGGTCGACCTGGTTTCCTGCGACGGCTGTGGAGCCTGCGTATCGAGATGCCCCAGAGGGGCGTTGAGGCTGCCGAACTACTCCGTCGAGGGGCTGCTGAGGGAGGTGGAGGCCCTGGTCTCAGGGGTTGAGGAACCCGTCGTCGTGGGCTTCTTCGATGATGAGATCAGCTATACTGCTGCCGACAGCGCTGGGACGGCTAGGCTGAGCTACTCCACGGCCATAAGGATCATCCGCCTACCCTCCACGGCCTTATTGGATAGGAGGCTCCTCCTCGGGGCGCTGGCCCTGGGAGCCGATGGGGTGATGATCTGTGAGGCTGAGGGGACTCCGAGGGCTGAGCTGACCGCCAAGCTGGTGGAGGAGGTGAGAGGCGAGCTGGAGAAGCTGGGCGTGGAGGGGGAGCGACTATACTTCAGGCCGATGTATCTCCCAATCTATAAGATGCTCCCCAGCTTCATCGACGACTACGTTAAGAGGGTGAGGGCGCTGGGCAGGATAACCGAGGAGGCGAGGAGCAGGCTGCTGGAGGGCATAGGCCTCAAAGCCTAACCCCTTTCCCACTCCCAAGGGCTAAACCCCTTAAGTTCCTTGAACGCATGAAGTAGGGATGGGAGTTGAAGACGATTAGAGTAGTCTCCTATGGTGTGGGCGTCATAGGCCGCAGGATCGCTGAGCATCTCCTCTCCAAGGAGGGCGTGGAGATCGTAGGCGCCATAGACATCGACCCAAACAAGGTGGGGAAAGACCTCGGCGAGCTCCTAGGTCGACAGCCCATAGGCGTCGTCGTCTCCGACGATGTGGATGACGTCCTCTCCTCGACGAAGCCGGACATCATCGTCCACTCCACGATGTCATATCTCAAGGATACCTACCCCCAGTTCGAGGGCATATTGAAGCATGGCGTCGACACCATCTCCACCTGTGAGGAGCTCTCCTTCCCCTATGCCACCGAGGAGGGGAAGGCCTACGCGGAGAAGCTGGACAAGGTGGCTAAGGAGAATGGGGCGACGCTCCTGGGAACGGGGATAAACCCAGGCTTCCTCATGGATACTCTTCCGCTGCTATTGACCGGAGTCTGCGTTGAGGTTCGACGCATAGAGGTTGTTAGGCAGATGGACGCCGCAACTCGGCGAATCCCCTTCCAGAAGAAGATCGGCGCTGGCCTCACCGTCGAGGAGTTCAAGAGGAAGATTGAGGGCGGAGAGATCACGGGGCACGTTGGATTGGTTCAGTCCATCGGCATGATCGCTGACACCCTCGGCTGGGTTCTAGACCGCATCGAGGTGGAGCCGGTTGAACCCGTCGTCCTCGACAGAGATGTGAGAAGCGACTATGTTGAGGTGCCTAAGGGCTATAACGCCGGCCTGAGGCAGAAGGCTCATGGGATCATGGACGGCGAGAAGGTCATCACCCTCGACTTTAGAGCCTACATCGGAGCCGAGGAGGAGTATGACAGCGTCACCATCGACGGCGTGCCGCCAATTCATCAGAAGATATCGCCCTGCGTCCATGGGGACTATGGAACTGTAGGCGTCATCACCAACATGATTCCAAGGGTCATCGAGGCCGAGCCGGGTCTGAAGACGATGAGGGATCTACCGCTGATCCACGCTACTCCAGTTCACATGGGGAGATATCTAGGGTAAAAAGAGGAGAGGCCTCTTCACCTTTTTCTCAGCACCCTTCCACCCAGCTCTCCGGTTAGTTTGCCGTCTTCAACCTCGACGACGCCGTTTACGATGACATATTCGATTCCCTCTGGGAATTGGTGGGGATTCTCGAAGGTGGCCTTGTCTATGATGGTGTCTGGATCGAAGAGGACGATGTCGGCCTTAAAGCCTGGCCTTATGAGGCCGCGGTCCCATAGGCCGAAGCGCTGAGCGGGGGCTGAGGTCATCTTCCTCACAGCCTCCTCAAGGGTGAGGACGCCCAGCTCCCTCACATAGCGGCCCAGCACCCTTGGATAGGTTCCATAATATCTTGGGTGCGGCTTCCCATGGGACATGGGGCCTCTCGGCGAGGCTGCGAGGGCGTCGGTTCCCACCATCTGGAGGGGATGCCTCATGATTCGTTGGACATCCTCCTCATCCATGGCGAAGATGATCATGCCGACGGCTCCATCCTCTTCTAGTAGGAGGTTGACGACGGATGTGAACTCATCTGGATCCCCTCGAATCTCCTTAACCTCGACGAGGTTCTTCCCCTCAACCACCTTATTCTTCTCCGTCTGGACGTGGGAGATGTAGATGTTCTCCCATCCCAGCTCCTCGACGAAGTTCTCCCAGCCTGGGAGTCCTCCCTCGATGTCCCGTCGCATCTTCTCCCTAAGCTCCGGATCCTTAAGCCTCTCCAGCAGCTTCTCCATGCCGCCCTCATGCGCCCAGGGTGGGAGCAGCGTCGCAAGACTTGTCGCCCCAGCCCTGTAGGGGTATTGATCACAGGTGACGTCGACACCCCTCCTACGGGCCTCCTCCATCATCTTAAGGGTTTCAACGCTCTTCCCCCAGACTCTCCTGCTCGCGGCCTTGTGATGTGATATCTCAACGGGTATCCCCGCCTCCTCCCCTATCCTTATGGCCTCTCGGACAGCTTCCAGCAGGGTCTTCCCCTCCCCTCGGATGTGGGAGGCGTAGACTCCGCCGTATTTGGCGACGACCTTGGCCAGCTCTATGATCTCCTCGGTCTTCGCATAGCATCCTGGGGGATAGATGAGACCTGTGCTCAAGCCGTAGGCTCCAGCCTCCATCGCCTCGGCTGTTAGCTCCTTCATCTTTTCCAGCTCCTCCGCCGTGGGGTCTCTGGCCTCATAGCCCATCGCCGCGGCCCTTATAGAGCCGTGGCCGACGAGGTGCGCCATGTTTACGCCATATCGTCTCCCCTCCATCTCGGTGAGATACTCGTCGAAGGTTGTCCAGGTGATCTTGATCTCAAGCTCTGGGGGAAGCCACCTCTTCACCTCCCTCTCCATCATCTCCCTAAGCTCCGGATTCACGGGGGCGAGGCTCGACCCACAGTTCCCAGCGATAACGGTGGTGATCCCCTGCATCACAAGGCTCTCAAGCTCCGGGAAGACTGGGGCGACGGCATCGGCGTGGCTGTGAGGGTCTATGAACCCTGGAGCCGCAGCCAATCCCTCAGCCCTTATAACCCTCTCAGCCTCTATGTCGCCGAGTCTCCCCACCGCCTTTATGGTGTCCCCCTCGATGGCTATGTCGCCCCAGAACCAGGGGCCGCCGGCTCCGTCGACGATCCTCGCACCCTTAATCAGCAGGTCGTAGGCCATGATAATCCCAGATTATGGTTCCCTCTCCCCCTATAAGCCCTTCACCATTCTGGGTTACATCATAACAACTGTTGTAATCCCAACTCTGCTATTCTATCCCCAGCTTCTCTCTCAGCAGCCTACACTTCTCCGTAGCCGATTCCACAGCCCTCATGAAGGCCGTCATGATGGCTGAGTCCTCCAGCTGATATATGCCCTCTATAGTTGTGCCTCCAGGCGTGGTGACCATCTCCTTCACCTTCGAGGTGTCGAGGCATCCCTCCAGCACCAGTTTGGCTGTCCCCAGCACCGCCTGGGCTGAGGAGCGGAGCGCCAGTTCCCTCGGCAGCCCCACCTTTAGGCCTGCGTAGAGGAGGGAGTCGATGACGATGGCTATATAGGCCGGCCCACTTCCACTCAGCCCCGTTATGGCGTCGAGGTGCTTCTCCTCCACCTCCTCGCAGGGGCCTAAAGGCTCCAGCAGCCTCCTGATCAGCCTTCTATCCTCCTCCGTCACCCTCTCATCGCAGGCGTAGGCCGTGAAGGACTCCCCTATGAGGGCTGCGATGTTAGGCATGGTTCTAACATATCGGGCCTCTGGAGCTATCGACCGATAATAGCTGAGGGGGATGATGGCAGCCGTTGAGATGACGAGCTTATCCTCCACCCGATCCCTAATCTCCTCTAAGACGTTTCTCACGTCGTTTGGCTTGACGCAGATGAAGACCACATCGGCTTCACCGGCGGCCCAGCGGTTATCCCTCGTGGCCACAACGCCGATCTCCTCCAGCGGTCTAAGCCTTTCAACCCTTCTCCTGGTTGCTATAACCTTCTCAGCTGCCTGGCTCTCTATGAGGCGTCGGGCGATGGCTCCCCCGATGACGCCGGCTCCTATTACGGCTACACATAGGGTCATGGCTCATCGACTTGACTTGAATCTCCTTGTGAAGGCCATTTAAATCCTTCGTGGAAGCCCCTTGGGATAGCGTGCCCTGCTCCCCAGGCGCTCCTCTATGCGGAGCAGCCTGTTATACTTCGCCGTCCTCTCCCCTCTACAGGGTGCTCCAGCCTTTATCTGTCCACATTCCAGGGCCACGGCGAGGTCTGCGATGTAGGTGTCCTCCGTCTCCCCTGAGCGATGTGAGACCATCACTCCATAGTCGCTGCTCATGGCCAGCTCAGCCGCCTCCAGGGCCTCCGTCAGCGTCCCAACCTGGTTCACCTTCAAGAGGAGGGCGTTGGCAGCTCCCATCGATATGCCCCGCCTCAGCCTCTCGACGTTGGTGGTGAAGAGGTCGTCGCCGACCACCTGTATCCCCAGCCTCTTCGTCGCCTCCGCGAAGCCCTTGAAATCCTCCTCATGCAGTGGATCCTCGATGGAGATGATGTGGTAGACCTTAACCAGCTCCTCATAGTAGTCGAGGAGCTCCCCTCGGCTTAGGGTCTCACCGCCCACCCTATATCCCTCTGGGCTGTAGAAGGTGGAGGCGGCGACATCGAGGGCTGGGGAGATGGCCTTGCTGTAGCCCATCTCCTCTATCGCCCATAGTATGGCCTCCAGGGCCTCCTCAGCCTTCTTCATCGGTGGGCTGAAGCCCCCCTCGTCGCCGACGTTTATCGCCGGCCTCCCATAACGCTCGACTAGGATTCTTCTCAGCTCATGGTAGACTTCAGCCCCCATCCTCAAGGCCTCCCCGAAGCTTTTAGCCCCTATGGGGGCGATGAGGAACTCCTGGAAGTCCAGCTCATTTCCGGCGTGCTTTCCGCCGTTGATGATGTTGAAGAAGGGGATCGGCATCAAGTTTGCATCTAATCCGCCGAGGTATTCGTAGAGTTGGAGGCCGAGGGCTGAGGCGGCCGCCTTGGCGCAGGCGAGGCTCACAGCCAATATGGCGTTGGCTCCAAGCCTCGATTTGTTCCCCGTGCCATCGAGTTCGATCATCATCTCGTCGATGACCCTCTGCTCCCTTACGTCCAATCCCCTTAGACGGGGGGCGATGACCTCGACGACATTCCTCACAGCCTTCAGGACGCCCATTCCATGGAATCGGCGGTCTCCATCCCTAAGCTCCACGGCCTCATAGCGGCCCCTAGAGGCTCCACTTGGGACAGAGGCCACGCCCCTGGCTCCACCCTCGGTTTCAACCTCCACCTCGACGGTGGGATTCCCCCTGGAGTCGAGGATCTCCCTAGCCCTGATCCTGGCAATACCGTATCGACTCAATCCCTCCTATAAGGGGCGGGGAAGGGGAAAAAAGTCTTCTCCACAAATCCTCAATCCTATAGGATGATGGCTGAGAGGTGGGAGCTCCTCATCATCGGGGCAGGCCCAGCTGGATTGGCCGCAGGCCTCTACGCGGCTCGAAGCGGCCTAAAAACCCTCATCGTTGAGGCCAACATCCCAGGAGGCCTCCTCCTCGAAGCCCCCAAAATAGAGAACTATCCAGGCTTCCCTGAAGGCATAGCGGGGCAGGAGCTGGCTTCAAGGATGCTGAGGCAGTGCCAATCAGCAGGAGCCGAGCTTCGATACCCTGAGGAGGCCTTGGAGCTCCAGCTCGGGGAGGCCAAACAGGTGAAGACTGCCGAGGGCCTATATGAGGGGGAAGCCCTCATCTTGGCGATGGGGACGAGGCATCGGAGACTTGGAGCTCCAGGGGAGGAGCGTCTGAGGGGTCGGGGCGTCAGCTACTGCGCCCTCTGCGACGGCCCCCTCTTCAAGGATCGTAGAGTAGCCATCGTCGGCGGGGGGAACACGGCCGCCTCAGAGGCCCTCTATCTCGCTGACATCGCCTCTGAGGTCATCCTCATTCATAGGAGGCCGGCTCTCAGGGCTGAGAGGGTCTTGGTGGAGGCCTTGGAGAAGCGGGGTGTGAAGCTCATCCTCAATGCTGTGGTGGAGGAGATCGTCGGCGAGGAGGAGGTGGAGGGCTTGAGGCTGCGGGTTGATGGGAGGCCTATGGAGCTTGGGGTGGAGGCCATCTTCATCTCCGTAGGGCAGGAGCCGAACAGCGAGCTGGCTCGGAGCGCCGGAGTCGAGTTAGATGAGGGTGGCTATATCATCGTCGATGAGAGGCAGAGGACGAATATCCAGGGCGTATATGCCGCTGGAGACATAACCAATAGACCCTATAAGCAGGTTGGGACGGCGGTAGCTCAGGGCATCACAGCGGCCCTTGAGGCCTACGGCTACATCAGGAGACCCTACTACTATCGGGAGTAGATGGTTAATTTTTGTTGAATTTTTGAGTAAGGGGCTCATCGGATTCTTATGAGTGTGGGTGTTTTCTCTTGTTCTGCTGCGTAGATGGCTAGGGCGAGGGCCGCTCCCTGATAACCCTTAAAGGAGGCGATCTGGAGGAGGCGATCGAATGTCCCGAGGCGATACCCTTCACCTCCTTCGCGGAGGGGGTTGTGGAGGCCTATAGGGATGCCTACGGAGACCTGAAGGTCGTGCCCATAAGCTTCAGGGAGGAGGTCTACGAGAACGAAAGGGTCTCGCTGGACCTATACCCGACCGGGGGCGCCGGGATCTTCGACATCTTCGTGAGGTATAGAGGGGGTGAGGCCGTTGAGGTATAGGGGGTTCTGGGAGACCGTCAAAGAGAGGCCCAGCGGGGAGTGGATACTGATCTTCGCCAGCGACTGGAACAAGGATCACTGGGCCTTCTACGCCTACATCAGCCTTGAGGGCTACGAGCGCGACATAGGGGAGATAAACGAGCTGATAAGGGAGCTGAACTGGATGGACGGCGACGTCTACGTGGAGCTCATCGACCACAGCCCGGGCCTAGGGGAGTTCTACCGCTGGCTCTACGAGGGAGGATACCTCACCCACCACAACGCCCTGGATCCGGAGAGCTGGCGCAGGTGGTTCGGCGGACGATAGAACCCATCTCTCTCTTATTTTTTACATCCCTCACTTAGAATTCCTTCGATTCCCCTCGGATTCTTCATTGTAACCCTTCCCTCCCCATCTAACAATCCCTGAGTCCAAGATAAGCGCATACCCCTTCTTTTCGCCTCCGATGCCAGCCTCACCCCTCGAAAGGCGACGATACCAAACATACTTATTCAACAATCTACCATCTTCTAGCGTGTAGAGGATATCTCTCTAATTTTGCCGGATATGGAGGAGGTATGTCTAACTTGATGTGGAGACTCCAAATCGCTGCACTACCGGAGTTAGTTTTATATCTCTTTTGAATCCAAATGCCCCCTATTTGTGAGGAGGGATGTCTTCTATAAACCATATAGTATACTCCAGGTCCTTTTGGCTGTCCCAAAAACCCCCCAAACTCAGATCCATCTTCAGGAACGGCTCCTCCTGCTCTTCGAAATCTTTCAAGAGCCTCCTCATACGTTCCATTACATAGCCACATAGCGAAGCCTATAACAACGTTAGGTGTCTTAAGCCTCTCTAGAAGAAGCCAAGCCTCCTCTAAACTCTCAAACTCGTAATATTCTACCTCTATCTTTCTTCTAATTAGCTCAGATATATTAAAAGGCTGGTGGAATGAGACGACCTTCCCAACTAAGAGGGTATAATTAAAGTTTTCATCAAACTCCTCATCGAGGTACTCCACTCCATCCACCTTTACAATTAAAGGCTCCTCCCCTTCAGGCTTCAATTGTTCGACGAGTAGCGGTGTCACAATGAGAAGTAGTGTGCAACTTATAACTATTAGAGGAGTTGTCATCTTTTCAGGGAGACTCATCTTACCAACCATAACATAATTCTTGAACTATATAAATTCTTCGAGGGACAAACAACTTCAAAGTTATTAGGGTTAACCATCAGAAAGTTTATATGTCGATATTTTTCTATGAAGTTTGATGAGAAAGGCATGTGAGTTCGGGCCTTTTATGATTCGCTTCTTCTAATGATAAGCCTGGTTGTAGATGTTGCCTATGCCTCTTCTACCCCTTCAAATAGCGAGAGGGAATCTACAGAGGAGGTAAGACCAAAACAATTCTATTATTTCTACCCGACATATCTTCCTGAAAATTACGTCCATAATTGGGGACATGGAGCGGAGGGGACATACAACGCCTCATCTCCTCCATGAGGGGCAAAGGGTCAGAATTTATTTAATATGGAATTCCACAGAGGGTGCCGGCTAAGTCGGCCTTACAGATTATATAACGCAGAAGAGAGTGGATATTACAATGACCTATCCCGTATACGATGGATATGTTGATATATATGCCCCTTATGATGGGGCCTTCTGGATCCGTATTGACAATACATACGAGGGTGGTGTGGCTGTAACCTATGATGGCTGGTATTGCATCTATTAAGATTGCCTTAAATGAATCGGGGCTTTCTCTCATTTTCCTCTAGGCTCAAATTTTTTATATCCATCGGCTTCGGCGAGGATCCTAAGCCTCCCTCCTTATAGGGCAGGCGTACCTCTCCTGGAGCTGCCTCGTATAATAAAGTATGCTTGAGAAATCGTCATAACGTTACAGAACCCCTATTAAACCATCTCATTCTTCTTCTCATCTATCAGTCTCTTAAGTAGCTCCTTCGATTCGGGGTCTCCTAGAAGCCATTCTAGCTCCTTGAGAATCTTCCTTGTCTCGTATAGCTCTCTCCTCGTCTTGTTCAGCTCGTGCACTGATACCTTCTCCGGCTCCTCGCTTAGGA
>CALEIY010000178.1 GCA_937898665.1 Candidatus Bathyarchaeota archaeon
ATAAGCAAGTCAGCCCCCATGAATAGGCTGAGGAGACTCATAGCCAAAGCGAGACATCTCAGGCAGCTTGGGTCAGCGGCCCTCTCCATCTGCCTCATAGCTGAGGGAACCCTCGACGCCCACATAGATGTGAGGGGAGTCCTAAGGGCCGTGGACTCAGCGGCAGCCCTCCACATCCTAAAGGAGGCGGGAGGAGTCTATAGATTGAATGACGTCTACATGGGAGACCTAAAGCTGAAGAGAGACAGCAGGCTCTCAGTCATCGCAGCCTCCAACGACGAGATGCTCAGAAGAATCAAGGAGCTCCTAAGATAAAGAGGAGCCCCCATTACGACGTTATAAAAATTTCCAGATGTTAATGGTGGCGCTCACACCTTTAAGGCTTAGACCCAACTATAATTGATGCGCCTTCCCCAGCCACTGTTCCAGGCCATCTTTAGGGAGCGCCTCAACAGGTTTCTCGGCCTTGCAGAGCTGGATGACAACGAGATCGAGGTCTACATACCGAATCCTGGGAGACTTCAAGAGCTCCTCATCCCTGGGGCCACTATCTACATCCATGAAAAACCTAAGCCTGGGAGGAGGACGAGGTTTGACCTCATACTTGTGGAGACCGGGGGCGTCCTCGTCTCCATAGACTCCCGCATGCCAAACAGGTTGTTTGAGGAGGCCCTGGGGCAGGGAGCCTTGAAGGGTTTTGAGGGATTCCACCTTGAGGCGAGGGAGTTTCGATTCGACGGCTCTAGGATAGACTTCCTCCTCGAAGGCCCTAGACCCATGTTGGTGGAGGTGAAATCCTGCACCCTCGTCGAGGGGGGCACCGCCCTCTTCCCAGACGCCCCAACCGAGAGGGGGCGGAGACACCTGAGACACCTCACCCATAGACCCCGAGGCTTCGAGGCCTCCATCGTCTTCATCATCCAACGTGGAGACGCCGTGGAGTTTAGACCCAACAGCCGATTAGACCCAGGATTCACGGAGGCTTTGAGGGAGGCCCATAAGAGCGGGGTGGAGGTCTACGCCTACCTATGCCAGGTCACCCTTAAATCGATCCAGATCGTCGACGAGGTTCCCGTTGAGATACCTAATTAATGCAATGTTGATTCTATAGGGCTGAGATATTTGTCGTTTTATGTTAAACCCCTCGGATAAACCCCTGAAAGCTACGGAAACGATTTTTAAGCTTCCACTCCCCCTTATTGGGGGAGGGAGGGGGTATGGGGAAGAAGAAGGTGATCAGCGAGCGGGACATAAAGGAGGAGATGGTCTACCCATCGGAGAACGACGTCCTAGGGATAGTTGAGAAGCTATTAGGCTATGACCGTGTCCTCGTCCGCTGCCAGGATGGTCACACCCGGGTCTGTAGGATCAGGGGGAAGATGAAGCGGCGCACCTGGATTAGGGAGGGGGATGTGGTATTGGTATCCCCCTGGGACTTCCAGTATGAGACCCGGGGAGACATCTTCTGGCGTTACACTCAGGGTCAAGTCGATCAGCTGAGGAAGGAGGGGATACTGAAGATAGAGTAGCCCTGGGAGAGAACGGCTTTGAGCGGGAGAGAGTTCGAGGAGGAGGTGGAGGAAGAGGTTAGACGATATGAGGAAGAGAGCCTGATGAAGGAGAAGCGCTCCGAGGAGTTCGAGGTCATCGAGGAAGTCTTCGACAAACTCACCCTTGAAGGCATCTACAAATTGATGAAGAGGGGCGTCATCGACCGAATCTACGGCGTAGTCAAAGCGGGAAAGGAGGGGCGCATCTACTGGGGATTGACGCCGCAGGAGGAGGAGATCGCCATAAAGATATACTACACGACGACAGCGGAGTTCAGGAAGGGGATGCTGAAATACATCGAGGGAGACCCCAGATTCAAACGTATCAGGAGAGACCCTAGGAGACTCATCTACGCCTGGACCAGGAAGGAGTTCAAAAACCTCAAGAGAGCTGAGAAGGCGGGGGTCAACGTCCCGAAGCCCTATGCATTTTACAGGAACATCCTCGTCATGGGCTTCATAGGGCGAGACGGCGTCCCTGCGCCGCTGCTGAGGGAGGCGACGCCCAGAGACCCAGAGGACTTCTATCACCGGCTGCTGAGGGAGGTTAAGCTGCTATATACAGGAGCAGGCCTAGTCCACGGAGACCTAAGCGAATATAACATCATGATATGGGAGGAGAAGCCCGTCATCTTCGACATATCCCAAGCCGTCCTCCTCGACCACCCCCTCTCCGACCAGCTTCTCCGGAGGGATATAGTCAACATAAACGCCTACTTCTCAGAGCTTGGAGTAGAGGTTTTAGATGTAGAAACCATCGAGCGGTGGGTTAGGGGTGGAGCCGAAGACCTATGTTAAGATACCCATGGAGCGCATCGGAGTCCTCATAGGCCCAGGGGGAAGCGTGAAGAAGAGGCTGGAGAAGCGCTTCGACGTCAAGATCCACATCGACAGCGACTCGGGGTCGGTGGAGATATCCCCAGCCTCCCCCTCGACTGATCCGGCGAACGTCTATACGGTGATGAACATCGTCAAGGCCATAGGGAGAGGCTTCAGCCCTGAACGAGCTATGAAGCTTGGGGAAGAAGACTACGGCCTCATCATAATAGACCTCACCGATCACGTAGGCCGATCCAAGAACGCCTTGAAGCGGGTTAAAGGCCGCATAATAGGGCGAAACGGCAAGGCGAGGGCGATGCTGGAGGAGCTCACCGAGACCCTCATCAGCGTCTACGGAGACACCGTCGCCATAATAGGCCGAGTCGACAGGCTGCCCATAGCCCGTGAAGCCGTATTGATGCTCATCGAAGGAGCCTTCCACAGCACCGTCTGGAAATTCCTCTACGACTATCGACGCAGACTCCGAAGGGAGAAGATGCTCCTATGGGAGGGGGAGGAGGTGGACTAATTGTCTGAGACCATCTACAAATCCATAAGCCCCTCAGACTTCTTCTACCGAAACCGCGAGATCGCAGGCTTCAGCAACCCCAGCAGGGCGATGTACTCAGCCATCAGGGAGCTCGTGGAGAACTCCCTAGACGCCTGTGAGATCCGTGGAGTCCCGCCGGACATATACATAAGGATCAGGGAGATCTCGGAGACTGGAAGCGGAACCAGCATCTATGCGCTGAGGGTGGAGGACAATGGGACTGGAGTGCCGCCGGAGCATATACCCCGATGCTTCGGCCAGGTACTCTACGGCTCCAAGTATATATTGAAGCAGAGCCGTGGAACCTTCGGCCTCGGCGGAACCATCACCATACTCTACGGGCAGATAACGACCCACAAACCTGTTAGGGTGACATCCAGCACCGGCGGCGACATCCATGAATATGAGATGATGATAGACATCGTCCACAACAAGCCCATCATCCTCAGCCACAGGGTGAGGGCGAACAGAGCCGGATGGAGGGGGACAGCCGTAGAGCTTTACCTCGAAGGCGATTACAGCCGGAGCATGTATCGAATCTACGAGTATCTGAAGCAGACGGCGATGGTCAATCCCTATGCGGAGATCACCTTCATAGACCCTAGGGGACGCCTATATCGATTTGAACGCGTCACCGAGGAGATGCCTCCACCCCCAAGGGCCGTGAAGCCCCATCCACAGGGGGCTGACGTCGAGACCTATCGACGTCTGATAGCGATAACGGGGGAGAAGACCATGAAGGGCTTCATGACTAGGCACTTCCAGGGCGTAGGCCCAGCGACGGCTGAGAAATTCCTCCAGGAGGCCGGCATAGACCCTGGAAAGAACCCTAAGAGCCTAAGCCCAGAGGAGCTGGTCAAGCTGGTGAGGGCTGCCAGGGAGTTCAACGGCTTTCAGAGGCCGGATCCCAGCTGCCTCTCCCCCATCGGCGAGCATCTCCTGGAGATGGGTATAAGGAAGGAGCTGGGCCTAACCGACGACGACTTCCTCAAGGTCGTTCAGAGGAGGCCCTCAACCTATCTGGGATATCCCTTCATAGTTGAGGCTGCCATCGCCTATGGTAAGACCATAGAGCGTAGACTCGGCAGGGGCATAAAGATATATCGCTTTGCGAATCGCATCCCCCTCCTCTTCGACGAGTCCAGCGGCGTAGTCTGGAAGGTGGTTCACAAGATCATCAACTGGGGCACCTATAAGGTGTCGCCTGACTCCCCCATGGTGGTGGTCGTCCACGTCTGCTCCACGAAGATACCCTACAAGACCGTTGGGAAGGAGTATATGGCCGACCAGCCCGAGGTTGAGCGGGAGATCACCAACGCCCTCCGAAGCATAGCGCGACATCTAAGGCTCTATATCTCCAGGAGGATAAGATTGGCGAAGGAGAGGCGTCGATTAAGCATCTTCGAGAAGTATCTGCCGAAGATCGCCGAGTTCTCAGCTAAGCTCTGCGACAGGGAGAAGCCGCCGGATATCAAACCCCTCCTCAAAGCCGTCAGCCTAGAGGTTTCAGAGGCTGAAAGCCCTCTAAGGGAGGTGCCTGAACTTGAGGAGGAGGCTTAAATTAGCTGAGAAGCGGAGGGCAGCCGTGGAGCTCGCCCTGAAACAGCTTGGGAAAATCATCTGCGAGCAAATCGAGAACCGTGAATTCCCCTGGATCATGCTTCAAAGCCGCTCGACGGATAACATCGTCTACGACCCCGAGCTAAGGCAATACGTCCTCGGAGACAGGGTCATCAGGAGGCATTCGAGGAACATCAGGCATATTAGGCCCTTCACCCAGCTCATCTGGACGGCCTGGTTCGCCAGGGAGCTCCTAAAGCTGAGGAAGACCAGCACCCTAAGGGAGGTCTACTACTCGGCGAGGGGTCTCAGAGACATAGAGTTCAAAAGCCAAGATGAGTCGGATGAGATCATCACAGACCTCGAAACCGCCTTGAATATGCCCCGAGAGAGCTTCAACATCTACCCCGAGGAGCGGAGCGCCATCTTCGGAGACCTAACCATCGAGTATACCGTCCCAGGCTATGAGGGAAAACGCCTCAACCTCACCGAGCATCCCGACGGCATGATGATAGGGCCGGCGCTGAGCACCGCCGAGATCGTGGAGACCTCAGCCGATAAGGTGCTGGTCATCGAGAAGGGCGCCATGTTCACGAGGCTCATAGAGGAGAAGGCGCATAAACGCTTCAACGCCATCCTCATCCACACAGCTGGACAGGCCCCGAGGGCGACGAGGACGCTGATTAAACGCCTAAATGAGGAGCATGGACTCCCCGTCTACCTCTTCACCGATGGAGACCCCTGGGGGATGCACATAGCCATGGTCATCATCTCAGGCTCAGCGAACGCCGCCCACCTTAGGGGCCTAGCAACCCCAGATGCGAAGTGGATTGGGGTTTGGGCGACGGACATCATACGGTATAAGTTGCCGACGGAGAATCTCACCGATAAGGATGTTAAGAGGCTTAAGGAGCTGAAGCGAGACCCGAGGTATCAGGGGGAGCTGTGGCAGAGGGAGATCGACACCTTCCTGGAGATCGGGCAGAAGGCCGAGCTGGAGGCCTTCAGCCGATATGGGTTGACCTACATCGTCGACAGGTATCTCCCCGATAAGCTGGAGGAGGCGGGCGCATAACCCTTTAAGCACATCCAGATAATTATGGTGAGATGCCTGAGGAGCTCTCCCTCCTAGACCTCTCACTTAGGCTTATCGGATTCCTAATCCTCCTGATAGGCTTCTATCTCACCTATATCTCCCTGAAGGCAGAGGCGGGGATCACGGATCCAAGGGTCTTCACACCCCTCGGCCTAGTCATCGCCCTCCTAGGGGTCTTCATGCTCATAGCCAAGGTGAGGTGATATGGGGGTTAGGGGGGTTATCCTCGCCGGCGGGGAGGGGACGAGGTTCAGACCCCTCACCTACTACTTTCAGAAGTGTATGATACCCGTCGGCGAGGAGCAGAGACCCGTATTGGAGTATATTGTCAGACTCTTCAGGTATCATGGCATAAAGGAGCTGGTTCTCCTCGTCGGCTATAAACATCAACAGATCAGAAACTACTTCGACGACGGCTCAAGATTCGGCGTCGAGATCACCTACATCCTAGATAAACCTGAGATGAAGGGAAGCGCAAACGCCATCGTCAACGCCTATCGCCAGGGAGTCCTCACCGATGAGGACTGCCTCATCACCTACTATGGAGACATACTCTCAAACATCAATCTACGGAAGCTGGCTGAGCAGCACATGGAGTCTGGGGCCTCAGCCACCATAGCCTTAGCCTACGGCTTCAGGATCAGGGTCGGAATGGCTGAAGTCGTCGACGGATGGGTTAAGAGCTTCATAGAGAAGCCTACATTGAGCAGACCTGTGAGCATAGGAATCCTAGCCTTAAGCGGGGAGATCCTCGGCGAGATGGAACGCCTCTCAAGGGAGAGGGGGTCCAGCAGCCTAGACCTCATGGGCGACTTCATACCCCACCTCATAGAGGCCGGCTACCGCGTTGGAGCCTACATCACAGACGCCTTCTGGTATGACATGGGCTCCCTAGAGCGCTATGAGAAATTCGAGAATGAGCATCTAAGCCGAGAGCTCTCCTTCCTCTTCTCGGAAAAGCTTGATAAGTAAACCCCCTAAAGGGTGATGAGATGAACGGCCTCAAGGCATTGATACTAGCCGGAGGATTCGCCACCAGGCTGAGGCCTCTGAGCTGCACGAGGCCGAAGATGCTCTTCCCCGTCGCCAACAAGCCCCTCATAGACTGGACTCTGGAGTCCCTCTCGAGATGCGGCGTGGAGACGGTTGTGATGGCCGTCAACTATATGGCTGAGGCCATAGCGCGATACCTTGGGCCGACGAAGTATAATCTTGGCATCATCTACAGCCGTGAGGAGAGACCCCTCGACACGGCTGGGCCGATCAAGAGGGCTGAGGAGCATCTAAGAGACGGCCCCTTCCTCGTCCTCAACGGCGACGTCATCTCCGATGTGGATTATCGGGAGCTCCTAAATTATCATAGGAGGAAGGGGGGTTTAGCCACCATCACCTTGATAGAGGTTCCAGATCCCAGCCGCTATGGAGCTGTGGAGCTGGATGGGGAGGGTAGGATTCTACGATTCGTTGAGAAGCCTGAGCCTGGGCGGGCGCCGAGCAACTACATCAACGCAGGCATCTACATCTTCGAGCCGGATGTTCTGGACTACATACCGGCTGGGAGGCCGGTGTCAACGGAGAGGGAGATATTCCCGAAGCTCGCTGAGGAGGGACTCCTCTACGGCTATAGGGCCTCCGCCCTCTGGGTCGATATAGGGGTGCCTGAGGACTATCTCAGAGCTAACTCGCTTCTATTGGAGAGGATCGGCGGAGTCCAGATGGGGGAGGATGTCGAGGTCGACGAGACGGCTAAGCTGCTTCCACCCACATCGATAGGGAAGGGGGTGCGCATCGGCGGCGACTCGGTGATAGGGCCGAACACCTCTATAGCTGAGGACGTCATCATAGGCCATGGATGCCGCATAGAGAACTCCATAATCTTCCCAGGAGCCACCATCGGAGATCACAGCTCGATTAAGAACGCTATCATCGGCGAGAACGCCACATTGGAGAGGTGGGTGAAGGTTGAGACTGGAAGCCTCATCGGCGACTATGTCACCCTCTGCGACGGAGTCACCATCACCGGAGGCGTCACCATCTGCCCCTCTAAACGGGTGGAGGAGAGCATCCTGGAGCCGAGAAGGGTGATGTGATGCCAAGGCTCTTCGGAACCAACGGCGTCAGGGGAGTCGTGAATAGGGAGCTGACACCCGAGTTGGTTTTGAGGCTCTCAGCATCGGCTGGACACCTCCTAGGCCGTGAGATCGCCGTCGGCAGAGATGGGAGAACCAGCAGCGATATGCTCGCTAAGGCAGCCATAAGCGGCCTCCTCTCCGTCGGATGCCAAGTTCACGACATGGGGCTATTGCCGACGCCCACATTGCAGTACGCCGTTAAGAAACTTGGCCTCGATGGAGGAATCATGATCACGGCCTCCCATAATCCACCGGAGTTCAACGGCGTTAAGGTCATCCTAGGCGACGGCGTGGAGGCTCCTAGGGAGGTTGAGGAGCGGATAGAGGAGCTCTACTTTAGGGGTGGGCCACCCCTTAAGCCGTGGGGGGAGGTCGGCTCGGTTGAGGGATTCAACCCTATAGGCATCTATATCGACGGCATCCTCAGCCACGTGGATGTGGAGGCCATTAGGAGGAGGAGATTTAGGATCGTCATCGACCCTGGAAACGGTGTCGCAGCGCTCACAGCTCCGGAGCTGGCGAGGAGGCTTGGATGCGAGGTCTACACGATTAACGCGGATATAGATGGGGGCTTCCCTGGGAGAGGCTCCGAGCCGAGGCCGGAGAACCTCGGCGACCTCTCCAGACTCGTGGAGGCTGTCGACGCCGATCTCGGCGTTGCCTTCGACGGAGATGGGGATAGAGCCATCTTCGTCGATGAGAGAGGCGTAATTCACTGGGGTGATCGCTCCTTCGCCCTCGTCGCCTGGGACTATCTCAGGAGGCATCCTGGAGAGGCCATAGCGACCCCTGTTAGCTCCTCGAAGATGATCGAGGAGATCGCATGTAAGGCCGGTGGAAGCGTCGTCTGGACACGGGTTGGAAGCATAGTGGTCTCCAGAACGATGCTGGAGAGGGGGATCAACCTCGGCGGGGAGGAGAACGGCGGCATCTTCTACGGCCCCCACCAGCCGGTGAGGGATGGGGGAATGACGCTGGCCCTGATCCTCGACATCCTCGCCAGGGAGAGGAGAACCCTCAGCGAGCTCCTAGGGGAGCTTCCGAGATATGTTCAGCGTAAGGAGCGCATCCCCTGTCCAAATGAGTTGAAGCAGAGAGTTCTGGAGGCCCTGAGGGAGAGGGTGGAGGCTGAGCGCATAGAGACCATCGACGGCGTGAAGCTCTGGTTTGAGGATGGAAGCTGGATACTCATCAGGCCTAGTGGAACGGAGCCGATATACAGGATCTACGCCGAGGCCGAGACGGAGAGCCGTCTAAACAGGATGGTTGAGGAGTATAGGAGGCTGCTGGAGGAGCTTATAGAGGAGGCTGAGGCTTCATAGCTGAAGCCAACTCCACCAACACCCTATAGGGGTCTGAGGCCTTCACCACTCCACTGGCCACAAGGACGCCCTCAGCCCCAAGCCTTAGGGCGGCCTCCACGTCGACACCCCTGGTGATTCCCGCTCCACATAGAACTCTCACCGAGGGGTCGACAGCCCTCACGGCCTCAACGGCCCCCGAGACCACCTCCGGCTTAGCCTTCGAGACGGGGATCCCCGTCCCTATGAGCTCCGGAGGCTCTATCGCTATGGCCGTCGGCCTGTAGGCTGCGACGGCTCGGCATCGCTCAACGGTGTCGGCGCATACAACCGTGATGAGGCCGACTTCAGAGGCTCTCTCGACGGTCTCCTCGATGAGTTGGAGGCTTAGCCGACGCTCGGAGTGGCTTATGAGGGTGCCGACGCATCCCGCATCCAAAACGGCCTCTGGGGAGATATGCCCCGTATACTTCCCAGGGCTTATGGGGTCTATGTGCTGGGCGAAGATGGGTATATCCACCTCTCCCGCGATGAGTCTAAGGTCGACGATCTGAGGGGCCACGGCGATACAGACCCCCGTCTCCCTTGAGGCCTTCTCAGCCATGGAGGCGAGCTTTAAGGCCGACTTCCCTAGGGCCTCTCGATAGGCCTTGAAGTTTACGAGGAGCAGGGGGAAACTCAGCTGGGACATCTCATCCTTTAGAGGCCTCCACATCCTTAACATTATCGAGGTGGAAAACGCTTTATAGACCTTAGATCCCTCAGAGTTGGTGTCCCTATGGAATATAGACGGATCGATGAGGCCCCTGGCTTCCATCCCGCTGAGGGGGTTTATCTAAGGCTTCTGGCCGACGGTAAGCGTATGACGCTTGTGAGATTCGACATGGAGCCTGGAGCGGTGATCCCTCCGCATAGTCATCCCCATGAACAGGCAGGTGTCTGCGTCAGGGGTGGGGGAGTCCTCACCTCCGGCGGTCGATCCATAGAGGTGGAGGCGGGTATGGCTTGGGTGATCCCAGGTGGGGAGGAGCATAGCTTCAAGGCTGGAGAGGGGGGCGCCGTCATCTATGAAGCCTTCAGCCCGCCTCGAGAGGATTATCTGGAGAGGGCTTTGGGTCAGGGTGGTTCTTCACCGTAGATGAGGCGTAGCTCCTCCAGGGTGAGCTTGCCGCCTTCCCTCAGCTTTCTCTCAGCCTCCCTCCTCATCGCCTCAAGCCTCTCCCTCAATGCTCTCTGACGCCGCTCCTCCCGCTCCCTCTCAAGCTCTCGCAGCCGTGTCCTCACTCTCTCAGCCTCGGCTCTCAGCTCCCCCAATCGCATCTTCAGCCCCTTAATCTCCTCTCGACGCCTCACATACTCTCTATGAGCTTCATCCCTCCGCTCCTTCAGGGGTTTGACCCCCTCCCATAGTAGGTTGAGCCTCCTCTGAAGCTCCTCCACCTCCCCCGACAGCTTCTCAGCCTCCTCGAGGCATCTCCTGGCTTCAAGTCTCAGGGCTTCAGCCTCGGCCCTCATCATCAGCGCCTCATCCCGCCTCCTTTCGAGCTCCTCATGTCTCTTGAGAAGATTTCTCAGCTCCGCCTCCTCCCTTAGGAGATCCTCTTCCCGCCTCAGCATCTCCCTCGTGGGCGTCGTTATGATCCTCCATTCGATCTCCCTAAGCCTCTCGCTCAGCGTCCTCCTCGGTGGAATCCCCCTACGTTGAGTTTTCACCTCCTCCTCGATGAGCCTCGCCTCCTCCCATTTCTTTCTGGCCTCCCCCCTCAGCTCCCTCGCCCTCCGCCTCAGCTCCCTAATCCTCCCTCGGCGGCTTCTCAGCTCCTCCTTCAGCTTCTCGGCCTCACCCCTCAGCTTCGCTATCTCCCCCCTAAGCTCATCTCTCCTCGCCTTCCATCTCTCAGCCTCAGCCCTCAGACCCTCTATCCGCCTCCTCAAAGGCTCCATCTCAGCCTCAAGGGCGTCAAGCCTCCTCCGCAACCTCTCCATACAGCTCCCTCCTCCTAGCCTCCAGTAGATTCGGCTCTAGGCCTAGATACTCGGCGGCTGACTCCACCCTGATGCCAAGCTCCTCCCCAAGCGTATAGACCTCGGAGAGTCGATCCCTATACCCTAGATCCCTCGTCAAGTGGTGATCTAAGACAAGCCTCTCAGGCTCCACCTCCTCCAGGATCCTCCTCAGATTCTTAGAGGCCCACTGAAGCTCAACCTCCATCCTTGGATGCTCTATGTAGGTGGTGGGGCCGTCGATGAAGATTATCTCAGGCCTCTCACCGAGGATGAACTCCATATGCTCCTCGAGGAGGGGGCCTTGGACATCGGAGGTGTAGAGGAAGATGTCGTCACCCCTTATCGAGACCTCTAGGACGTAGCCCCTCCTGGCGTCGGCTCCATGGGGGACGGGGTTGGAGAATCTGATCTCTAGATCTCCGAAGTCGAAGCTCCTCCCATCGGCGTATAGAAGCTCTAGGGCTAGCTCCCTCAGCCTTGGGATTATGGAGGCGGCTCTCCTCCGCTGATTTGCGTTGATGAGCCTCCTAGGATGCTTTATGAGAACCGTCTTATCGGCGTAGATTCCAAGCTCCTCCGGGTCTATATGGTCGTAGTGGTAGTGGGTGACGATGAGGATCTCGGCCTCCCGAGCCTTCGCCTTTATGCCGCTCCAAAGCCTCCTCCTCGCCTCCACCTCAAGGGGATGGGGCGGCAATCCGTATCGATCTGGGGCGAGGGCGGTGGCTGGATCTATGAGGATGCCTATCTCCCCCGCGTCTATGTAGGTGGCTAGGCTTCTCACCCCTAGGCTGTCGGAGGCGAGAGGCTCGATCTCTAGACCCAACTTTAAACACCTATCGCAGGCGACGATTCAAATTTATCTCACCGCTCTTAAAGTGATCGGGGAGGGGGAATGCCTGAGAAGAAGAGTCTCAGCCAGATGGAGAAGCAGCAGCTCCTCCGCGAGAGGAGGGCTAGGGGGAGGAGGGAGGATAGGAAGCTGGAGAAGCGGGTGGGCAGCATAGAGATACCTGAATTCGAGGAGGATGAGCTCCTAGACCTCCTGAAGAGGATGAGGGCCATAACGCCTCAGAGCTTCGCGGATAGACTCAACCTCAGAGTGAGCGTGGCGAAGAGATTCCTAGAGGAGCTGAGGGAGAAAGGAGTCATAGAACTGGTGGACAAGAGTCACGACCTCATAATCTACAGACTGCAAGGGTAGAGTGCCAGGGATACGGCTAAGCCCTCTCGATCCGGATCCTACATCCACTCCGCACCTTCTTCAGGAGCTCCAAGCCCTCAGTGATCCTCCCAACCCGATTGACTGGTGTATAGGGCCTAGCTGGGCTGTGATAGAGGCAGAGGGAGTCCTCCATCGGCCAGTAAGCCATGGCTCCAGCTTCGACGTCTCTCACCGCCTTCTCCTCCCCCCTCCCTAACCCGATAAGGATGGCGATACCCCCATCCACCGGGTGGGCGCGGCCCTCGATGGGAAGTCTCCTCAATAGGGCTTCAACGGTTAGGGGTGCCAAAACCTTGATCAGCTCCCCAACGGCCTCCCCGACGCCGTGAAGCCTTATCCTCACCTTCACCCTCGAACTCATGAGGCTAAGCCCTCCACATATTCGATGATCTTCCCAGCGATGTCGACGCCCGTCGCCTGCTTCAAAGCCTGCCATCCAGGGGCGCCATTCACCTCCAAGATGACTGGGCCACGCTCCGACTCGGCGATGTCGACGCCGGCGTAGTCCAGGCCCAGCGCCTTCACGGCCCTCACACCTAGCTCCAATATCTCCTCCGCTATCTCCCCAGCAACCATTCGACCTCCCTGAGCCACATTCGTCTTCCAGCTCCCTGGAGGCCCATACTTATAGGCTGCCCCCACAACATCATCGCCTACGACGAAGACCCTTATATCCCGCCCAGGCTTACGTAGATACTCCTGGAGGAGGAGAGGCTCACCGATTCTGGTTAGGCTCTTGAGGGCATTATATGCCATATCGGGATCCTCGAACATCATGGAGCCTCGACCCATATGGCCGAGGATGGGCTTATAGATGCAGGTTCCCAGCCTCCCAGCCCATCGATAGGCTGCGCCGAGATCCTCGGTTATATAGGTCTCAGCTATCGGAAGCCCCGCCTTTGCGAGGATGTACTGTGTCGCATACTTATCCCTCGCCCTTCGAAAGGGGTAGCAGGGGTTTACAACCCTGATGCCTGTGAGCTCCATATGCTCCATGAGGCTGATCCTCCTGGTTAGCTGGGAGCAGCTTCCAGGGCCGAAGCTTCTTAGGAGGCAGACATCGTAATCCGTGATCTCGACGTCTCGAAGCCAGAATCTGGAGCCTCTATTGGATATGTGTGAGGAGACGTCGATGATGCTTCCGCTTAGAACCTCATGGCCCCGCCTCTCAGCTGCCTCCACCAGCTCCAGGCTGTTTAGGCTGGGATATTTGCCGTAGAGGACGAGGAGCCTCAAGATTCCTCGTCCATACCTACACTCAAGCCTCTTTTAGGTTTCCCCATTAAAGCCTCCATGAGGCCTTCATCCACCCCTAGCTCCTCGGCCAGCGCGATGAGACTTCTCCGCAGAGCCTCGGGGATGGGTATCCCCTCCCTAAGCCTCCTACGCCTAGTCTCCCACTCCGGCTCACCTGGAATCATGATCCTCATGCCAGCTTCAGCCTCGCAGCGCCTAACGCCGTCGAGGATCATCCTACACCGCTCCTCGAAGACCTTAGGGTGAATGAAGAACTCAGGTTTCACAGCTATGGCGAAGACTCCATTCGTCGAGGGAGGCCCCTCCTCGGGGTCTAGGCCCGATCTGGACCCCGTTAGGGCTGCGCCTAGAAGCTCATTAACCAGCTGTAGGCAGTATCCCTTATGGCCTCCGAAGGGGAGGAGCCATCCACCGGCTTCGAGGGCTGCTGGGTCATCGGTCTCCCGCCCCTCACGGTCTCTGATCCAGCCTCTGGGTATGCGCTCACCCTCTAGTAGGGCCTGCTTCACCTTTCCATGGGCGACTATTGAGGTGGCATAGTCTAGGAGGAAGGGGTCGCCTCCCGTTGGTATGGCGATGCTGAGGGGATTTGTCCCAAGCACTCTTCCACGGCCGCCGTAGACGGTGACGATAGGATGGCCCACGTTGAGGAACATCATCGCTATGAAGCCCCTCCTCGCCGCCCAGGCGGTGTAGTAGCCCACTCGGCCTACATGGTTACATCTATAGGCCGTGACAGCTGCGATATGGCTCCGCTCAGCCTTCTCAACAGCCACCTCCATCGCCTTCATCGCCGTCAGCTGTCCGAAGCCCCAGCATCCATTGATCACAGCCGTTGTAGGGGTCTCCCTCTCCACCATCGGCTCAGCCCTAGGATCGATGTATCCCTCCTTAACCCTCTCCGCGTAGGTTAGATAGTAGATAACTCCATGGGAATCATGCCCGGTTAGGTTTGCCTCCACGATGGTCTCAGCTATGAATCTAGCCTTATCCTCCGAGGCTCCGAGGGCTGAAAAGAGGGCGGTTCCCAGCCTCATCAAATCCTCGGCGGGAACCCTGATCACCCCTCTACACCCTCTTAGGCACGAGTCTCCTAAGGCCGTCTAGGAAGGACTCGATGTCCTCACGCTCTATGCCATAATGGGTGACGAGCCTCACGATGGGTGAGTGAGGCCATCCAAAGCTCTTCCAGCCGAGCTGCTCACAGGCCTTCCTCCAATCCTCACCAGTCCAGCCTAAGGGGGAGACATCGATGTAGACCATATTCGTCATAACGGGGTGTAGAATCTTTATCCCAAGATCCCTGAGGCCCTCAGCCAGGAGCTTCGCATTCTCATGATCCTCCTCTAGGCGATCCACCATCTTCGTCAGGGCGATGATGCCTGGGGCAGCTATGATACCGGCCTGCCTCATGCCGCCGCCCAGCATCTTCCTATACTTCCTAGCCCTCTCGATGAACTCCTCGGAGCCGACGACCAGCGAGCCGACGGGGGCGCAGAGGCCCTTGGAGAGGCAGAACATCACCGAGTCCGCATAGCGGGCCAGCTCCTTCACGTCGACTCTCAGGGCGACGGCGGCGTTGAAGATTCTCGCCCCATCCATGTGAACCGGTAGGCCATGTCTCTTCGCCACCTCCCAGTCGGCCTCCAGCTGCTCAGGGGTCAGCGGGATCCCACCCGCCCTGTTGTGGGTGTTCTCGACGCAGATGAGGCCTGTCCTGGGATAATGTATATTCGGCGGCCTTATGGCGGCCTCTATGTCCTCGGGCCTCATCCAGCCCATCTCCCCCCTCACGGGCCGAGCCGTAAGGCCGCCTATGACGGCGTATCCCCCAACCTCGTTGAGGTAGATGTGGCTCTCTGCCTCTAGGATGATCTCGTCGCCCCGCATGGTGTGGGCGAGGACGCTTACGAGGTTTCCCTGGGTTCCACTCGTCACCAGTAGCGCAGCCTCTTTACCAAGCATCCTCGCCGCCAGCTTCTCAAGCTTATTCACCGTCGGGTCTTCGCCATAGACGTCGTCTCCCAGCTCGGCCTTAGCCATCGCCTCCCTCATCTCAGGGGTGGGAAGCGTGACTGTGTCACTTCTAAAGTCGAGATTCTTCTCCACCATCCCAGCTCAACCAGATATTGGTTACGTTCAGAAGCTTTAAGGCTTTGAGACCGCATTCCTATAGGCCAACTCTATATGCCTATGGGCATCCCTGTAGATCGGGCCTCCATGCCCTGGGAGTAGGAGCTCCACCTGAAGCTCCTTCAACCTCCTCAACGATTCAACGATGTCCTGATAGCTTCCAGTCTCGCCGTTATAGCGTCCATAGTAGCCCCAGGGGAAGACGGTGTCCCCTGAGAAGAGGATGGCCTCATCTTCGACGTATAGGCAGATGCTTCCACGGGTATGCCCAGGAGTCCATATAACCCTCAGCGGCCAGAGGGGGGTCTCTATGACGTCGCCCTCATCCACCAATCTAAGCCTCCGAATATAGGTGGCGACGTATTCGGCGTCGAATCGATGTAGGTAGACTTCAGGGTCAGCCCGCTCCAATATGCGGAAGACCCCTCCAATGTGGTCATGGTGGGCGTGAGTCACCGCCACTCCCCTCAGACCCTCCGGCTTCACGTCGATCTCCTCCAGCTGAGGCCAGACGGGGTTAAGCCGATTTCCGACGCCTGCGTCGATGAGCACTGCCTCCTCAACGCCGAGGACGTAGATGTTGCTGCATAATCCCTCGCCGACTATCAGGTGGACTCCCCGCAGCTTCGGGCTTCTCTCCCCAAGGTCTATAACCCTCGGCATCAACCTCCCTCCATAGGTCGAGATATATCAGCGACCTCAGCTCCAGTCAGCCTCTTTATGTCGCTGGGACTGATCTCCAGCAGCCTGTTTATCGCTCCTCCCCCTCCATAGACCTTCTCCAGCCTCATCACCCTACTGTCGATGATCGTCCTAATCGGCCTCCTATGACCTAGGGGAGGTAGAGCTCCCACCTCATAACCCGTCAGCGACCTAACCGCCTTAGGCCTGGCTCTCCTAACTCGCTCTACGCCGCAGACCTCCGCCAGCTTCACCTCATCCACCAATCGGTCTCCGGTGACTATCGCCAGCAGAGGCCTCCCCTCATCATCGACGTAGAGCATAGACTTGATGATGCGCCCCCTATCTACGCCGAGCTGCCTCTCAGCCGCCTCCACCGTCATGGTATGCCCCTCAAACTCCAGCAGCCGATAATCCACACCAGCCTCCCTGAGAATCCGCTCCAAGTCCTCATGGGTCAATCCCGAGTTCAAGGCGACCTCCACAGAGAATAGCGTATAACCCCTCTTAAGCATCGATGATGAGCTGCTGTGGAAAAATAAAATCCGGGGAATGGATAAAGGGTTAAAGTGGGAACTCACCCATCTCGTCTAGCTTTAACAGCCTCTCCCAGTTCTCGTCGACCATCCGCTGGATCTCCTCGATCTCCCTGTCGGTCAAATGCCTGAATCGGCCCTGAATCTTTAGATACTCCTCAACTGGCTTGAGCTTCTTAGGCTTATAGGTCAACCTGAACTCCCTGCCATCGATGATCTCGTAGAGGGCCCACATTCCGGTTTGAACAGCCAGCCGTGCCACCTCTATGGTTCTACTCGGATCGAAGCGCCACCCCGTCGGGCAGGGGCATAGGATGTCGATGTATCTGAAGCCCTTCAGCTTCTTCGCATGGAGCACCTTCCCTATCAGGTCCGTGGGGAAGGCTATGGAGGCCGTGGCGACATAGGGGACGTGATGAGCTGCGATGATGAAGGGAAGATTCTTCCTAGGCGTCTCCTTCCCGCGGCCTCTGGGGCCAACCTGCGTCGTAGTCGTCCAGGCGTAGAGGGGTGTGGCGCTGCTACGCTGTATACCGGTGTTCATGTAAGCCTCATTATTCTTACAGAACCATAGGATGTTCTCGTTTCTCTCAGCGGCCGCCGAGAGGGCTTGGAAGCCTATGTCATAGGTGCCTCCATCCCCGATGAAGCCTACGGCCATGACGTCGTCTCTCCCCAGGATCTTAAGCGCCCTCGAAACGCCCGTCAGGGCTGCCCCAGCGCTCTCGAAGACTGAGAAGGTTCTAGGTGTAGCCGTCACCGAGTCTGGGCAGGATGGGACTCCATGTCTAATTACCTTGTTACCCAGGGCCTTGAAGACTAGGCGAGCCGCCAAGGCGGGGCCGCATCCCTGGCAGGCGCTTCCAGGGGTGATCGTATACTCCTCGAGGGGTATATCCTTAATCGTCAACCTCTCCATCTCACATCACCTCCTTAAACCCATTCAACCAGGGGGGAGACGCTCTCGCCCCTGGCCGCCTTGAGAACCTTCTCAGCCATCCGCTCGATGTCGCTCACCTTCACCTCCTTACCGGCGAGGCCCGCGTGGAATCCTAGAACCTTTGGCCTCTCCTCCAGGTCGTAGATGGCGTTTCTGATGAAGGTGTGGCCGACGCCGCCGACTCCGAGGCAGACGTTGCGATCGATCATTCCTATAGCCCTCACCTCGCTCCCTATACGCTGGAAATCCTCGTAGGGGAAGGGGACGAGGCATTTGAGCTTCACCAATCCGACGGGCTTGCCCTCAGCCCTGAGATTGTCTATGGCATCGCGGGCCGTGCTGGCTATGGTTCCCATCGCCACTATGACTGCCTCGGCGTCCTCGCATCTATACTCCTCCACTAGGCCGTTTCCGTAGCTGCGGCCGAAGCGCTTGCCGAACTCCTCGTTCACCTCCTTGATAACCTCCTTGGCGTTGACGATGATCTTGTGATGCTCCTCCCATGGAACTCTCCACCACATCGGACTCTTGGGGTCGAAGTCCTCGGGCATGAGGCTGGGCATCGGCTTATAGGGAGGCAGGAAATCATCGACCTCCTCCTGCTCGGGGACATCAACCGGCTCAGCGGTGTAGCTGAGGATGTAGCCGTCATATCCGACGGCTATGGGGATTCTCACCCTCATATCCTCCGCAACCCTGTAGGCCATGATGATGGAGTCCAAAACCTCCTGATTATTCTCAACATACCACTGAATCCAGCCCGTCATGATATGGGACATCAAGTCCGTATGGTCGGGCTGCATACCCTTGTTGCCCCTGTGAACCACCGCCATGACAACGGGCAGCCTTAGGCTTGAGGTGTCATGCATGGGGTGATGCATATATAGGCAGCCTGGGCCGGAGGTGCAGCAGAAGGTTCTGGCTCCAACCCTTGAGGCTGCCTGGACGACCACCTGGGCTGATAGCTCCCCCTCAACGTTGATGAATTCACAATCCATCTCGCCCTTGGTGATGAACTCGTTTAGGTATTCAACGATGGTCGTCTGAGGGGTGACGGGGAAGGCCACCGCCACCTGAACCCTGGAGAGCTTGGCGGCCGTAGCCGCCGCCTTATTTCCAACCATAACCTCAATCGTCATGAAATCACCTCCTTTAGACGGCCTCCCTGACGAATTCTATGGCCTTCACGGGGCATTCATGGACGCAGATGCCGCATCCCTTACATTTATCATAGTCGATGACAGGCTTCTCATCCACCAGGCTTATAGCGGTCTCAGGGCAGTATATCCAGCAGAGACGGCAGCTGACGCATTTCTCCAGGTCGACGACGGGTCTGAAAACCCTCCAATCCGCGACGCTCTTGAGAACGCCGTAGCCCGTGACGTGGGGAGGCTCCTCCTCCCCCGGTCTCAGGGGTCCCTTAGCCGGCTTCGGTGGGTGAACCTCCTCATATGCCCTCCTCAAGGCCTCTACGTTCCGCTTCCCGATCTCGCCTGGAAACCTCTTCAGGATGGCCTCCTCCAGGGACTCAAGCTTCGCTATGCCGGTGACCCTGCTGAAGGCCCCTAGGACGGCCGTGTTTGTGATCGGCCTACCCAGGGTCTCGAGGGCTATGGTCGTCGCATCGACGGTGGAGACCATGAAGTCTCCTCCGATCTCCACCTCCTCTGGGGGCTTGGGATAGTTTAGGAGGAGCAGCCCTCCGGATTTGATGCCGGCCGCGACGGAGGGCTTCTTGCTGAGAATCGGGTCGATGACTATCACTATGTCTGGCTCGTGAACTAGGTCTCTACGCCTAACGGGTCTGTCGTCGATGCGGACGTAGGCCGTTACAGGAGCTCCTCTCCTCTCCGTTCCATACATCGGTATCGCCTGGGCATACTTCCCCTCCTTCGCGACGGCCTCGGCGATCAATCTTGAGGCCGTCACAGCTCCCTGTCCACCTCTGCCGTGAAACCGGATCTCGATCATTTCCCTAAACTCTCCGCTCAGCCTCTTAAAAGAGTTATCACCCTTTATATCGGAGATTCATAGAGGAGAGGATCTGAGATGAGGAGCCCCCTGGAGGATGTTAGGGTTTTAGATCTAACCCACGTCTGGTTCGGCCCCTGGTGTACTATGATGCTAGCCTATCTGGGGGCTGAGGTCATCAGAATAGAGCCTCCCTGGGGAGCCATAGACCGGGTGGGCTTCGGCCCCCTCTTTGGAGGGGTCACCTATACGTTCCACCATCTAAACCTCAACAAGAAGGACTTAACCCTAAACCTCAAGCATCCCGAGGGGAGGGAGATATTCCTGAAGCTCGTCGAGATCTCAGATGTCGTGGTGGAGAACTTTAGACCTGGAACGATGGAGAGGCTGGGATTGAGCTATCAAACCCTGAGGGAGGTGAACCCACGGATCATCTATGCAGCCCTCTCAGGCTTCGGCCAATATGGCCCCTACAGCAGCAGAGGCTCTTACGCAGCCATAGCTGAGGCGATGAGTGGGCATACGAGGCTGACGGGGGACGGCGTTGACCCAAAGGGGCCGCCGATAGAGATGGCTCAGGCCTATGGGGACCTAGGCCCTGGAACCATGGCCGCCATGGCCATCATCGCGGCGTTGAGGATGAGGGATAAGACCGGCGTGGGGCAGATGATCGACGTCGCTCAGCTTGACTGTATGGTGGCCTATAACACGGCCATAACGGGTTATCTGCTTTCTGGCTTGAAGCCTTGGGAGATGAGGGAGAAGTATCCCTCACCTAGCGTGGGAGGATTGATGAGGACGAGGGAGGGAGGGTGGATAAGGGTGGCGGCCTACTCGCCTAGGATTCTCGACCGCTTGAGGGAGGCCTTCGGCGTAGACGAGGTCTCAAGGGAGCTTGTGGAGAAAAGGGTGGCCGAGATGACCAGGGATGAGGCCGTGGAGTTCTTCGCCTCCATAGGCGTCCCAGTCGCACCGGTCTATCACGTCGACGAGGTGGTGAGGGATAGACATCTATGGGAGAGGGGTATGTTCATAGAGGTTGAGCATCCGAAGGCGGGGAAGGTGTGGACTACAAACTTCCCAGTGAAATTCTCGAAGTATTCCCCACCCCACCCGACGGCTGCACCACTCCTAGGCCAACATAATAGGGAGATCCTCATAGACCTACTCGGATACACCGAGGAGCAGTTGGAGGAGCTGAGGAAGAAGGGGGTTATAGGCGGAGAAGCCTAATTCTCCCATCATCAACCTGGAAAAGATTAGGGAAGGAAACCCGACGATACCCCTGGGCTCTCTGAAACCAAAACGATGGAGAGAGAGTTGATGCTAACTACATCCGTATTAGAACCGCTGAGTAGAGACCTCTATGGCTTTTATGGAGCTCCAATATTCTCCAGCCAGCCCCTTTGGCCGTCCGCTCCATCTCCTCCGGCGTGGCCAGCCAGAGATTAAACCAGGGACTATACTCATCTCCAAACTCTATGCGTATGGTGACTAGCCCCACTGGGCGGCCTCGTCTTCTATTCAGCTCATGGTATGCGAGATGGCTTGGATTGTCGGTCTCAAGAGGATCTATGGAGGTGGCTATGAGCATACCTCCAGATCTCATGATCCTATGAAGATCCTTGAGGAGCGCCATCGTCTTCTCGGGGTCTCCAGCTATGCCGAAGTTGTTTCCCATCATCAACGCCGAGTCGAAGGAGACAGCTCTAAACCCTAGGTATCGGGCATCCATCAATACGCAGTGCTCGACGCCCCTCTCCCTCGAAACCTTCAAGGCGAGGGGTGAGATATCTATGCCCACCGCCTCGTGGCCTAGGCTCTGAAGCAGCAGGAGGTGGCGGCCAGCTCCACAGCCTAAGTCGAGAATCCTCCCTCTCACCCTCATTAGGGCTCTCCGCTCCACCTCAGGCCAGTCCTCAGGTCCTTGGAAGTAGAGCTTTACGTCTACCTCATCGACGTAGCCGTCGTCTCTACGGATAAGGTATCGAGCTTCTCCCCTCTGATGATATTCCCATAGGGCCTCTCCAAAGGGGTCTTCCACATCCCTAAGGAGGAAGATAGCCTATTAATACATCGAGGTTAAAGTGGCTTTAACCCAGTTTCAGGGACTCACCTACCAGGTAGCCGACCCGTGCCTCCTTTATCTCCACCTCTATGAATTCGCCCAGCTTGGCCTGAGCCTTGAGGACTATCGGCCTGTAGGTGTAGTTCCTCGCCACGAGGGTCCCACGCCTCCCATATTCGTCGACGAGGGCTTCACCTCTCCAACCGATCCATCTGGAGCCGGATTCTAGGCTGAGACGTCTCCACAGCTCCGTCATTATCCGGCTGCGACGCTTCGTCTCACGTCCATGGAGCTGCCCCCCCATCTCTGCGGCCTCGGTTCCAGGTCTGGGCCAGAACCTGGAGATGTTGAGGACATCGGGCCTCACCTCCTCCAATAGCTTCAGGGTATCCTGGAAGTCTCCCTCGGTCTCCCCTGGGAAGCCGCAGATGACGTCGGTTGACAACGTCAATTCGGGGTGGGCCTCTCTGAATCTGGAGACGATATATTTGAACTCCTCAACGGTGTATCGACGCCTCATACGCTTCAAGACCTCATCGCTGCCCGATTGGACGGGAAGGTGTAGGAATTTGAAGACCTTCGGCGACCTATACGCCTCGATGAGGTCGTCGAGTATCTCCAACGCCTGATTCGGCGTCATCATCCCAACCCTGATGTAGAAGCGTCCATCAAGACCCGACAGCATCTCCAATAGATCTGGAAGCCTCAGCCCCCTCCATCGATAGGCGGCGGTATCCTCAGCCGTAACCCAGATCTCCCTACAGCCCTCCCTCAGCGCCCTCCTGACATCCTCGACGATCTCCTCTGCGGGATAAGACCTCAGCCACCCCCTAGCCCGCTTCACTATACAATAGCTACACTCGCCGAGGCAGCCTGAGGCTATGGGGGCGATGTGGATAACGGGGTTCCTCCTCACCCTTGGGAGGCAGGTCTTCCTCATCTCCCCTCCGACGAGCACCCGCCGCTCGCCCCTAAGGGCCGCCTCCACCACCTCCACGACGCTGAGGAGATCATCAGGCCCAAGGAGAGAGGCCTCAGGGGCCTCAGACTCGATGAGAAACCTCTCAGCCTCAGGCATACATCCAGCGATGATCAGGGGCTTACCCAGAGTCCTCAGCTCCCTGATCCGCCTCACCATCTTCCTCTCCGTCGGCGTCTTAACGATGCAGGTGAAGATCATAAGGATCTCGGCGGACTCTGGGGATTCGACGATGACATGCCCAGCCTCCTTTAAGAGGCCTAGGGCGATCTCATAGTCCGCCATGTTCATGCTGCAGCCGTAGACCTCTCCGTATATCCTCGCCAAGCCGTGTATGGTGTGGTGAGGCTCTAAGATAAAGGCCTCTCATCGAGGAGATTTTTATGGCCTCGGAGATGGGGTGATCTCCCCTTTGGATGTATCAATTAACTTAGAGGCTTTAGGAGGCCCCCTATTACCTCCATAATAGACTATTATACGACCATCCTCGAATCCCAGGCGATGCCTCGCCCTACGCTCTCAACAGGATACAAGCAATAATCCATAATATAGTTTAGAAAATTGATTCAGGAATGTAAAATTCGTTGGAGACTCGTTTCCCAGAGGTTATCTATCTCTAAGTCTTATTCAATCGCGATATTATTGAGCCTCATAGAAACATCCGGAATTTATGCGACATCTAAGGAGGTTCAAAGAGGTGTTAATGGAGAGAGCCCTTAAATTTAGGAGGGGGAGGGGAGAGGACCTTAAGAAGCCCGGTGAATGCCGGATCGCCATCGTGGGCGTGGGTGGATGTGGAAACAACACCATCAATAGATTGATGAGGCTAGGCGTTGAGGGGGCGGAGTGTATCGCGGTTAACACTGATATGCAGCACCTTGAGATGGTGAGGGCTCATAGGAAGATTTTGATAGGGGAGCGGATAACCCGAGGCTTCGGCGCGGGTAACATGCCCGATGTTGGGAGGGAGGCGATGCTTGAGAGCTCTGATGAGATGGAGGAGCTCCTCTCGGGTATGGATATCGTCTTCGTCACCGCCGGCATGGGCGGTGGAACAGGAACAGGCGCGGCCCCCGTCATCGCGGAGATCGCCAGGAGATGTGGGGCGATCGTCATCGGCGTGGTCACCATGCCCTTCAAACATGAGAAGGGACGATTCGAGTATGCCCTCATGGGCCTCAATGAGATGAGGAGGGCGGCCCATACAACCGTCATTATAGATAACAACAAATTGATGGAGGTTGTCCCGGAGCTGCCGCTAGACTCGGCCTTCGCCGTCGCAGATAGGATTCTGGCGAACATGGTTAAGGGCATCGTCGAGACCATAGCTGTTCCAAGCCTCATAAACCTCGACTTCGCCGACTTCAAGACCATCATGTCCAAGGGGGATGTCGCCATCGTAGGCGTAGGCCAGGGCGAGGGAGAGCGGCGGGCCGAGGAGGCGGCTCAGAACGCCCTCAACCACGTGCTGCTCGACGTCGACTATAAGGGGGCGAGCGGCGCCCTAATCCACGTCAGCGGCGGCACCGATATGAGCCTAAGCGAGGCTGTTAGAGCTGCGGAATACGTCACGGAGCTTATGGATGAGGGGGCGATGGTCATCTGGGGCGCGAGGGTCAACCCCGCGCTCAACAACCTTCTCAGGGTGACCTTAATACTCACCGGGGTTAGGTCCCCCCAGATCCTCGCTGGATACCTCTTCCTGGAGCCTAACCTCTATAACCTGGAGCCCTACGCTGGCCCTGAGAAGCCGTTGAACCTAGATCTCAACCTGTATCAGATGGAGCAGAGGGATTGGTGATCTCAGCGTAGGAGGAGCCTCAGCCTCTCTAGGGGTTTGAGGCCTCTCCCAGCGGCCTCGGTTCTCCCCTGTTTGATGGCCTTTAGGATGGCGTCTAGGCTCCTCTCCTCGGCCTCTATGAGGGTGTATGCCAGGCCGATGACCCATGGGGCGTGGGCGTCGCTTCCACCAGTCTCCGGTAAGCCAAGCCTCCTCGCCAGCTCCCTATTCCTCTCTAAGACCCATCTGTAGGGCATCTGCGTGGAGTTAGCCACCTCGACGGCGTTGAGGGGGACGCCATCCAGCTCATCTGCGTCAACCCAGCTCTTTAGAGGGGCGTAGGGATGGGCGATGATGGAGACAGCTCCCTGCTCAGCGATTAGATCAACGGTCTCGGCTATGGATAGCCCCTTTGGTATAGGCTCCTCCACGCCTAGAGCCAGGATGTGCCCTCCCCTAGCTGAGACCTCCACGCCAGGTATGACTACACAGTCATCCACATCTGGTATTTCGCTCAGCCCCTCCACGGTGTCATGATCCGTTACGGCGAATCCGTCTAGACCTCTCCGCCTACACCAATCTAACGCCTCCCCAAGGGTGACCACGGAGTCGCCGCTATGGATTGTGTGGACGTGGAGATCTATGCGAAGCCTCATCCCCCAGCCTCTCTAACCCTCCTCGCAATCCGCTCCGAGAGCTCCTCCACCTTCTCCTCCGGAATCTTCTCGAAGAGCGGCTTGGGCACGCCCAGCTTGAGGCCGACCTCTAGGGGAGCCAAAGCCTCCTCCAGCGGGACATTCTCCCGTTCACCGTAGCCGAGCTGCCTCCAGAGCTCCAAAGCCTTGAAGGGCATGATGGGCTCCATCAAAACCGCTATCGCCTTAGCCAGCCATAGGGCGTTATGGATGATCAGCTTAGCCGCCTCGGGATCGGTCTTAATACGCCTCCACGGCTCCCCCTCCTGTAGATATCGGTTTCCATAGGAGGCGACTGTCAAAACGGCGTCCACCACCCTCTTAAACTCGTATTCATCGAGTCCATGTCTAATCTCCATTATGGCCTCCTCCACGACGGCTTTGACACCACTCTCCACATCACCCTCTGGGATGACGCCGTAATTCCTCTTGGCGAAGAGGAGCGCCCTATAGAGGAAGTTTCCGAGGGTTGCTACCAGCTCATGGTTCACCTTTTCGGCGTAGGTTCTCCAGCTGAAGTCGAGGTCTCGGGTATGCCCCGTATAGGAGACGACGTAGTATCTCAGTGCATCTGGGTCTAGGCCCTCGTTGAGGTAGTCGTCCTCAACCCAGATGACGTATCCACGGCTCTTAGAGAAGACCTTGCCCTCAACCTTAACCATCCCCGAGGCTATGACGGCGTAGGGGAGGCTGTATCCCGCCCCCTTCAACATGGCAGGCCAGAAGATGCAGTGATGGTAGATGATGTCGCCGCCGATGAAGTGGATGATGTAGCCAGGGCCACGCCAGAAGTATTCCCAGTCGCCGCCGGTTCTCTGAGCCCACTCCTCCGTCGAGCTGATATAGCCTATCGGGGCGTCAACCCAGACGTAGAGGACGAGACCCTCCTCCCCTGGGAACTTCACGCCCCAGTCTAGGTTCCTGGTGATGTTCCAATCCCTCAAACCCTTCTCAACCCACTGTAGGGCGTAGTTCCTCGCGTTCTCGGTTCCATCCATCTGCTTTAGGAAATCTCTGAGGAAATCCTCGAAGGCCGTCAACTTGAAGAAGTAATGCCTTGTCTCCCTCATCTCGGGTTTCGAGCCGCAAATTCGGCATCTCGGCTCCAGGAGCTCCCCAGGCTCCAGGTGGCGTCCACAACCCTGATCACATTCATCTCCCCTTGCCTCGGCGCCGCAATAAGGGCAGATGCCCCTCAGATACCGGTCTGGGAGGAAGCGTTTACATGTGGGGCAGTAGGGCAGCCTCAGAATCTTCGGGTAGATGTAGCCCCTCTTCATCAATTCGAGGACGATCTGCTGTGTTCTATGGTGGTTTAATGGGTCGTCGGTGCTGCCATAGTTGTCGAAGATGATGCCAAGCCTTGGGAAGAGCTCCTTGAAGTGTCGATGATATCGCTCGACGATCTCCCTCGGGGAGACGCCCTCCTCCTCAGCCTTCACGGTGATCGGCGTCCCATGGGTGTCGGAGCCGCAGACGAAGACAACCTCCTGCCCCATCTTCCTCAGAAACCTAACGAAGACGTCGGCTGGGACATAGGTTCTGAGATGCGCTATATGGCAGGGGCCATTAACATAGGGGAGGCCACATGTGACTAGGACAGGTCGATCCTTCGGATACTTGAAGACCTCCTCCCTGAGCTTAGAACACCCCCGGGATGAATGGGTGGGCACACCTCTTAAACCTTTCAGCCGATATAAGAACCCTCCCCATTCTCTCAGGCTCGATGCTCCATGAGACACTATACTCTGCTTGAAGCTCTTCCTAAGCTCCCTCACCCCTCGAAGTGATGGAAGCCTCAATATTTGGGAGGCTTCGCATATCCTCCACCTTCGCCATCGCCCTTATCATGCCTCGGATAGCTCCCTAATCCGCGTCATCGCCTTCACTTCTATAGGTCTCCGTTGAGAGGAGGAAGAAGAGAATGGAGAGGAGGAGGGTTGAGAGGACGAGGAGATTCGAGGCATGATAGCCACCCGTCAGATCTATAAGGTATCCATAGAGGGGGGAGGCGAGAGTGAAGCAGAGGAAGCCGAGGAAGTTTAACAGGCCGAGGGCCACGCCTGAACCCCTCCCCATCATCTCCGTGATCATGGAGAAGGGTAGAACCCAGGACGAGGAGGAGAGGCCTAGGAGAAAGGCGAGAAGGGCATATAGGGATTGGGAGGAGCCTAGGGATGTCTCCATGATGGCGATGAGGAGGAGCAGCTGTATGATGGAGCATCCGATCAGGGGGCGCCTCCGACTCCTCATCCTATTCGATATGAGAGGTATGATGATGCATCCAGGTATTCCGGCGATGGTGTAGATGCTGGAGACAAATCCAGCCTCAAGGTAGGTTAAACCCCCATTCTCCATGAGATACTTTGGAAGCCATGAGAGGAAGACCCATCCAAAGTTCATCAAGGCGTATCCAACGTAGATCGGATAGAGCTCCCTCCTATTTAGCGCCCTTAGGAGGAGGGTTGAGAGCCGCCCCTCCGAGTCTCCCCCCACCCTGTAGGGGCCTTCCCTCAATAATAGGAGGTAGAGGACCTCGCTTAGAGCTAGGATTATGAGGGAGATGAGGTAGAGCAGCCTCCAGCTTCCTAGAAGGGAGATGAAGATGGGGAATCCTATATAGGCGGTGGAGGAGCCGATGCCGGAGGCGGCGCTTAGAATCCCTATGGCGGTGGCGCCATCCCTAAACCAGCTTGACAGAAGCTTCACCGAGTTGATGTAGAAGATGCTGAAGCCGAATCCGAGGAGCATCTGAGCGATGAAGAAGGAGTAGAAGCCCCTCGACAGGTAGATGAGTGAACCCCCAAGGATCGATATAAGGGTGAAACCGATTATCGCCCTCCTAGGGCCTATGGTCTCCGAGAGGACGCCGCTGACGAGCTGCATGAAGGTATATAGTATGAAGAAGGCTGAGAGGATGAGGCCCATCTCGGAGTAGGAGAGGCCAAACTCCTCCATGAGGATTGGGCTGAGGGCTGAGGCTGCTGATCTAAGCAGGTTCTCCGTGACGTATCCCAGGAAGAGTATTGAGAGCGTGAGATAGGCTCTACCCCTCAACGTGTTCCCACAATATCCACCTCTCAAATTTAATGCTTTGCGACGGAATCTTTATCGGATGAGCTGAGATGCTCTAATCGATATGGAGAAGCCAAGGGCTGAGATCGGTATAATAGGTGGAACGGGGGTCTACGATCCCGGAATTCTGGAGGATGTCAGGGAGATTAAGGTCTATACACCCTATGGGGCGCCCTCAGACCTCATAACCCTCGGAACTTATAAGGGGCGGCGGATCGCCTTCATCCCCCGCCATGGGAGAGGCCATCAGATTCCCCCGCATAGGATCAACAATAGGGCCAACATCTGGGCGCTCAAGGAGCTGGGCGTCCAGCGTATCATAGCCAGCTCAGCGGTTGGAAGCCTCCGAGAGGATTATCGGCCAGGGGACTTCGTCATCCCAGACCAGTTCATAGACCGCACCAAGGGGCGTCCAGACACCTTCTATGAGGGGGGACAGCTCTGCCACATCTCCATGGCCGACCCCTTCTGCCCCCAGCTAAGGGAGTTCTTCATAGAATTCGCCAGGAAGCTCGGCCTAAGGGTTCACCCAAGGGGAACCTACGTCTGCATTCAGGGGCCACGATTCTCGACGAGGGCCGAGTCAAGGCTCTTCAGGAGCTGGGGCGCCGACATCATAGGGATGACCCTCTACCCCGAATGCGTCCTCGCCAGGGAGGCTGAGATATGCTATGTCTCCGTCGCCATGGTCACCGACTACGATGTCTGGGCTGAGAAGCCGGTTTCGACGCAGGAGATCGTGGAGACCATGCGCAGAAACGTCGAGAACTTCAGGAAGCTCATAATGGAGGCGATACCGGAGATTCCGAGGGAGAGAACCTGTAAATGTGGCGAAGCCCTAAAGGAGGCGTTGATATAGGCTTCAGACCCCTCGACGTCTATGGAGCTCCCAGGGATAGATGACTCCCTCACCGAGCGAGTGATGATAGTCGACGGCGACCTTCGAAGACCTTGGAAGCAGCAGTGTGGCGGTTCTGATCTCTGAAGCCCCATAACCTCTCAGATTTTGTATGGCGTCTCCAAGGGCGTCGGCGGCCTCCTCCACGTCGAATACGATTAGGATCCGCCTATTCCTCAACTCCAGGGTTGAGATTCTCCCCACATCGATGGGGATGTTAGCATGAAGCGTTATGAGGTCTGAGACGCCGAGGTGATCTGAGAGGAGTCTGGCGAAGACCCAGCCTCGCCTTCCGAGGCCGATGATGACGTCTGGCTTGAAGCTGGAAGCCCTGATCCCATCGGCCAGCTCCCCGATGAGACGGTGGAGCTGATACCATCCTATCGGTTTCCCCCCTCTCGGCAAGGTTCAACCCCACTTACCTTAAATGGGAATAAAGATTTGTCGACTCTCCACATCGAGCCTATGGAGATACCTTTAACTAAACGATTAACATCGCATCTGGAATGAAAGGGTCTATATGGGAGATGCGAGTAGATTGTGTGAGAGTTGATGAAGCTGAGCTATGAGGAGATGCTGGAGAGGGCCTTCGCCAGGCTGCCGAGACACGTCACAAAGTCGGAGAGGTTTGTCATTCCAGAGCCGGATGTGAGGCAGTTCGGTAGGAGAACCCTCATACTCAACTTCAAGGAGATATGCGACGAGCTCCGCAGAGACCCCGATCACCTGTTGAGGTATCTCTCCGGCGAATTGGCGACCCTCGCCACCTTCGACGGAGTGAGGGCTGTCTTCAAGGGAAACTTCAACCCCCAGACCATTAGAAGCCTCATAAGACGCTACACCGAGCGCTACGTCATCTGCCCCGTCTGTAAGAGACCCGACACCAGATTGGTTCGTGAGAAGCGCCTATGGTTCCTCCAGTGCGAGGCCTGCGGAGCCCGATCATCGCTTGGGACGAGCTGAGGGGAGATGGCTGAGGTATACCTGAAGGTGATGAGGCATGGCAGGGACACCCTTGTAGCCGTCTGCGACGCCGAGCTCCTCGGGAAGACCCTTGAGGGCGGGCGAGTCCCCTTCAAGGTGAATGAACACTTCTACAAGGGCGTCGAGGCCACCGTGGAGGAGGCGCTGGAGGCGATGAGGAAGGCCACCATCTGTAACCTCGTCGGCAGACGGATCGTGGAGGCGGCCATACGCTGCGGGATGGTTCACGAGAAGGCAGTCATATACTTCGGCGACGTCCCCCATGCTCAGATCATCCATCTATGACAGACCCTTTAAAGCCCTGAACTCCTTCTCTACTCGGTGAAACTCTTTGAATGAGTATAAGGTGAAGGACATAGGCCTAGCCGATGAGGGGGAGCTCCTCATAGAGTGGGCTGAGGCCCACATGCCGGTTCTAAGGCAGATAAGACAGCGCTTCCAGAGGGAGCGGCCCCTGGAGGGGGTTCGCATAGGGGCGTGCCTCCACGTCACCAAGGAGACGGCCGTCCTCGTCAAAACCCTTGAGGCAGGGGGAGCGGAAGTCTATCTCTGCGCCTCGAACCCCCTGTCGACGCAGGATGAGGTGGCGGCGGCCCTCGCAAGGGCTGGAACCCACGTCTACGCCTGGAGGGGTGAGACAACGGAGGAGTATTACTGGTGTATCAACCGAGTCATCGATCATAGGCCGATGCTGACGATGGACGATGGGGCAGATCTCGTCAGCACGCTTCACTCGAAGAGGACTGAGGCCCTGGAGGATGTCAAGGGCGGCTCGGAGGAGACTACGACGGGGGTTATAAGGCTTAGGGCTATGGCCGCCGATGGGGCGTTGAGATACCCCATCATCGCCGTCAATGACACCTATACGAAGTATCTCTTCGACAACCGATATGGGACTGGGCAGAGCACCATAGACGGCATCCTTAGGGCGACGGCCATTCTGCTGGCTGGGAAGACCTTCGTCGTCTGCGGCTATGGATGGTGCAGCAGGGGGATAGCGATGAGGGCTAAGGGGATGGGGGCCAACGTCATCGTCACCGAGGTCAACCCCCTAAGGGCCTTGGAGGCCGTGATGGACGGCTTTAGGGTTATGCCCCTCATAAAGGCGGCTCCCCTTGGGGACATCTTCGTCACCGCTACGGGGAACATAAACGTCATCGACAGGCGACACATGGAGTTGATGAAGGACGGCGCCATACTCGCCAACGCTGGACACTTCAACGTCGAGATAAATCTCAAAGCCCTGGAGGAGCTTTCGGTCTCGAAGCGTAGGATCAGGCCGAACCTCGAGGAGTATAGGCTGAGGGATGGCCGGAGGCTCTACCTCCTCGCTGAGGGGAGGCTCGTCAACCTCGCCGCCGCTGAGGGTCATCCCAGCGAGGTTATGGATATGAGCTTCTCAAACCAGGCCCTCGTGGCCGAGTATCTATGGAAGACCGAAGGCCTTGAGCCGAAGGTCTACGATGTTCCAAGGGAGATCGATGAGACGGTTGCCAGGCTGAAGCTGAGGGGGATGGGCATAGAGATCGATGAGCTGACCGAGGAGCAGCGTCGATATCTCCAGAGCTGGAGGGAGGGAACCATCTAACTCGAAAGAGCGATATAGCCGACCCACAATCTTTCTAAACGTGGCCGAGGGAGAGGCCGAGCGAGATCGGGTTTTAGAGATCATCAGGAGGCTGAGGGCGGAGTATCCAGATGTGAAGGGGACAGCCCTCAAGTGGGAGACGCCCCTCGACCTCCTGGTGGCGACCATCCTCTCAGCCCAGACGACGGATGAGAAGGTCAACAGGGTGACGGAGCACCTCTTCAAGAA
>CALEIY010000179.1 GCA_937898665.1 Candidatus Bathyarchaeota archaeon
CCAGGGCGACGATACGCCCCTTATCTATGATGGCCACCCTATCGCAGAGCTGGTCAGCCTCCTCCATGTAGTGCGTCGTAAGGATTATAGTCATTCCCTCCTCCTCGTTGATCCTTGATATGTAGCTCCAGACATGCCTCCTGCTCTGGGGGTCTAAGCCCAGAGTCGGCTCGTCTAGGAAGAGAACCTTCGGATGATGCAGCAGGCTCCTGGCGATCTCCAATCTCCTCCTCATACCCCCAGAGTAGGTTCTCACGAGTCTATCAGCCCAATCCTGGAGCTCAACGAGCTGTAGGAGCTCCTCTATGCGGTTCTCCATCTCTCCCTTAGGGACGTCGTAGAGCCTGGCGTGGAACTCCATGTTCTCCCGGCCCGTCAGCTCCAGGTCGAGGGATGGCTCCTGGAAGACTATTCCGATGACCCTTCTCACCTCGTGCGGCTCCCTCTGGATGTCGTGGCCATAGACCTCAGCCGTCCCCTCAGAGGGCCTTAGAAGAGTTGTCAACATCTTTATTGTGGTGGTTTTCCCAGCCCCATTAGGGCCTAGGAGGCCGAATATCTCCCCTTCCTCCACCTCGAAGCTGATGTGATCGACGGCGAGGAGATCGCCATAGAATTTGGTCAGCCCTGAAACCCTGATGGCTAATTCCATCATCTATCACTCCCAAATCTACGGTGATAGAAGGAGAGGAGCTCCTCGATGATGGGTTGACGCTCAGCTAAGGCTTCTAGCCCAGACCTCAAGAACTCTAATCCCCGATGGGTTACCTGATAGACCCTCCTAGGACGACCTGATTTAGGCCTATCCCAACTCGACTTCAGGAGGCCCCTCCGCTCCATCCTCCTGAGGATGGTGTAGAGAGTTCCCGCCTCCACACTCCCAGACGGGGCGTAGCCCCTCTTCTCCAGGGCCTCCATGAGGGCGTAGCCATGCATCGGTTTCTCGGAGAGGATGCGTAGGAGCAACAGTGACAGCCAACACCTACCGGCGTGGCAGCCTCCCTTGAATCCATGCCGCATATATGTAACCTAGTTATGCATAACAGAGTTACATATAAAGCTGATGGCGAAACCTAAATCTACTTCTCCAGGGGTTGGTGCGGCGATGGGGCGAAGATAATCTTCTGCCCGAGAGGTGGAGCTAAGAATTAGGTGGGGACAACTTCTGCGCCATGTGTGGAGCCTCTCTGAAGGGTGTGGCGAATAAGGCCCTCAGCCCTGCTGATCCAACTCTGCCGCGGCCACTACTTTAAGAAGGGGGTGACGCAGGGGGAGATGGCGAAACCGATGGTCGCCCCACCC
>CALEIY010000180.1 GCA_937898665.1 Candidatus Bathyarchaeota archaeon
CCTATCAGCTTGTTAAGAGTCAGGCGCTGGGTCCAGAGCCGGTGGAGGCCTTGAGCCTCTCCGGCGGACACCAGGAGGTAGAAACATGACTTTCTGGGTGGAGGCCTTCTGGGCTGAGGTTGAAGATCTCGCCCAGAAGTTTGCGAAGGAGGATCTCCAAAACGGGGATCTATACCCAGCAGGCTATTATGTCTGCATCGCCCAGGAGGAGGCGCTAAGCCACCTCCTCCAGAGAAAGATCGAGGAGACTCTCTTCAAGCTCGGGATAGATCCCCGCTTTGTGAGATTCTCCTTCGGTTTCAATAAGGGTTCTCCCAGAGGCTTTGCCAAAATTTTAGGCCTACGTGGGAGAGCCCTGGATATCCTGACCCGCTTGCAGGCTCGGCTGGAGCCCCAGGCTGAGCCGAGGGAGGTTGGGGCCTCGAACCCTGAGGAGGTGAGGATATGAAGATAGAGTTTGGAGAGGATCTAAGCCGATGGGGGGACTACGGCTATCAGGAGCTACCCCTGATCTTTAATGGAGAACCCACAGGATACAAAGCCATTATACGCCGTGGGAAGCTGGTAAACATCCTGGGTCAGGGCTACGTCCTCCTGCCACATGAATACGCCATAGAGATCGCCGATCAAGCCGCAGAACTTGTGGGTCTAGAACCCTTCAGCAGGGTGAAGGTGTGGGGTCTTAAGAAGTTCGGAGAGCACTCTCACGTCCTAGTCGACGACCTAGAGATTCCCAGGCAGATGAGAGCCGTATATCTCCTACCCGACGCCTTGGAGCCAATAGATGGGGAGGAGGTTCACGTCGGCGTCGACATCTTCAACTCCATAGATGGCTCCACAGCCTTCGGAGCCAGCATATTCACCTATCGCTACGTCTGCGAGAACGGCGTCTTCATAGGGAAGGAATCTGTCTTCAGCCTCAGGAAGATCCACACTAAGAGCCTCAACGATGTCATAGAGCATCTGAAGTATAGACTCACACAGGTGATGGAGAGAGCTCCAGAGGTTCTAGAGACCTATCGACGATTGGCGGAGCAGAAGATAACTGAGAAGCTGATTGAGAGAATCAAGAAGAGCAGGCTCAGCAGGAAGGTGCTTCCAGACTACATCACTGTCGAGGAGGTCAGCCCAGAGGTCTTCAACATCTCACAGTGGGAGCTATATAACGACATCACAGAGGCCATCTGGCACAACGTCAAAGCAGGCATGAAGACCAAGACCTTCCAATTCAAAGTCCTCCATCAGGTCCTTGGGGTGAGCCTATGAATTCCACTTCCACTTTTTCTGAGCTACAGCTGAGGATCAAGGCCTCCTGTAAAAACTGTAGCCACGTCAGGGTCTGCGCCATCTTCAGGGCTGTCGCACCGCTCATCAACAGCTTCGAGGAGGCTAGGCCCTTCGAGCCGGAGGATCTAGCCCAGATATGCAGGGAGTATAAGCCGAACGAGGTGACACTGAGGTGACAGCAGAGAATCCTGACTTCGAGGCTCTTAGACGACACTTCCGAAGGGAGACATCGAAGCTGGACAACTGGATCTACCATCGCCGAATAGACGAATATTTCAGGGAGGATGGGGAGGATGCCGAGAAGGAGAAGACCGACTAGACGGCGGAGAGGCCCCCTCCGAGGAACCTTTTGGCCCTCCGTCAGGGAGATGATCTGGCGTAGAGCGGAGCAGCTATACGCCGCTGAGCTGGCTAGGGCAGGCATCTTCATAGACACCCCTCCAACAAG
>CALEIY010000181.1 GCA_937898665.1 Candidatus Bathyarchaeota archaeon
GAGGATGTGCGGGTGAGTAAGGTCTATGAGATACTCTTCGAGGCCGAAGGTCGAAGCGAGGCCGGTGAGCTTGTGGAGGAGATGTGTAAGAGGCTGCTGACTAATCCGACGAAGGATGACTATACCTATGAGCTGAGGGAGATGGAATGAACCGCATTAAGAGATCCTCTCATCCCTTCGAGCACTACCTCATCGAGCTGAGGAATGCGTCGAGGGAGGAGCTCATAGAGATCGCGGAGACGCTAGGCCTAGGGCTCACCCCCGAGGAGATGGAGGCCATAAGGGATTACTACACGCTCTTCGGCAGGCCCGCCACCGATGTGGAGCTCCAAACCTATGATCAGACGTGGAGTGAGCACTGCTACCACAAGACCTTCAAGGGCCTCATAGAGACCCCTGAAGGCGTCGTCGACGGCTTATTGAAGACCTATATTCGAAGGGTGGTGGAGGAGCTTAGGCCGAGCTGGTGTCTAAGCGTCTTCGAGGACAACGCAGGCATCATCGAATTCGATGAGGAGCACGCCATCGCCGTTAAGGTTGAGACCCACAACCACCCCTCAGCCATAGAGCCCTTCGGAGGCGCCGCCACGGGAACTGGAGGCGTCATAAGAGACGTCCTTGGAGTCTGGGCCGATCCGATTGCCTGCACCGACGTCCTCTGCTTCGGCCCCCTCGACACCCCCTATGAGGCCCTGCCAAGGGGTGTTAAGCATCCCACCTACCTCTTCAGGGGAGTCGTCGCAGGGATAGGGGCCTATGGAAACAATATGGGGATACCAACCGTCAACGGGGCCATATACTTCGATGAGGGCTACATAGGGAACGTCGTCGTCTACGCCGGATGTATAGGCATCATGCGTAAAGATGAGTATATCAGGGCCGTGAAGCCTGGCGACTGGATAGTCCTCGCAGGAGGCCGGACGGGTCTCGACGGCATACACGGCGTCACCTTCGCCTCAGCCGAGCTGACGGAGGAGTCCGAGGTGGTCTCCAGACCAGCGGTTCAGATTCCAAACCCAATAGAGGAGGAGAAGTTGAAACGGGCCATCAGGGCTGTGGCGGAGGAGCATTTAGGCAGTGGGATAACAGACCTAGGAGGCGGGGGCTTAAGCTGCGCCGTCTGCGAGACCGCTCACCGATATGGATTGGGGGCTGAGGTCTGGCTCGACAGGGTGCCGCTGAAGTATCCGAAGATGGCTCCCTGGGAGATATGGGTATCAGAGTCCCAGGAGAGGATGCTGCTGGCTGTGCCGCCGGAGAATCTGGAGAGGGTTTTAGAGATATTCCAGGATGAGCAGACGGAGGCGACGCCCATCGGCCGATACAGGGAGGGAGAGGTCGTCGAGGTCTATTATCGAGGCGTCAGGGTGGCCCAGATCGATTTGGAGTCCCTCTTCAAGCCTCCGAGGGTGAGACGGCGGACAACCTGGAGGCCTCCAAAGCTGGAGGAGCCGAGCTTCCCCATGCCTAAGAACCTTGGTGAGATGCTTAAGCGATTATTGGCGTCGCCGAACATCTCCAGCAGGGAGGAGGTCATTAGAACCTATGATCATGAGGTGAAGGGTCTCACCGTCGTTAAGCCTCTCCACGGATGGAACGCCGGCCCCAGCGATGCCGCCGTCCTCAAACCCGTTGAGGATTCCTGGAGGGGCCTCGCCATCTCCTGCGGCCTAAAGCCTCGATACGGCCTCATAGACCCCTACTGGATGGCTGCCTCATCCATCGATGAGGCTGTTAGGAACAACCTAGCCGTCGGAGGCCGTCGAATAGCGCTCCTGGATAACTTCACCTGGGGCAATCCCGAGAAGGAGGATCGCCTGGGAGGCCTCGTCTACGCCTGTCGAGCCTGCTACGACGTTGCCAAGGCCTATGGGATGCCCTTCATCTCGGGTAAGGACAGCCTCTACAACGAGTCGCCCCTCGGCCCGGTCACGCCTACGCTCCTAATCACAGCCCTCGGCATAGTCCCCGACATTAGGCGGGTCGTAACTCTCGACCTGAAGAGGGTTGGAGACCCCCTCTACATCATAGGGGTGACAAAACCCGAGTTGGGGGGCTCCGAGTATTACCGCCTCATGGGCTTCCTAGGGGCGTCGGTTCCGAGGCTGAAGCCCTCAGAGACCATAAAGGCCTATAGGAGGCTCCTGGAGGCGATGGATAGGGGCTTGGTCAGGGCCTGCCACGACCTCTCTGAGGGGGGTTTAGCCGTCGCGGCGGCTGAGATGGCTTTCACCGGATGGCTCGGCCTTGAGATAGACCTCGACGCCGTTCCCGCTGAGGGTGTCATGCGCCCCGATCAGCTGTTGTTCTCGGAGTCTAATGGGCGACTATTGGTGGAGGTCGTTGAGGGGCGTGAATCGGAGTTTGAGGAGTTGATGGCCGACTCGCCTAACGCCAGGATAGGGCGAGTCGTAGAGGAGGAGAATCTCATAATCTTAAGTGGAGGTGAGACCCTGGTGAATCTCAGCCTAAAGGAGCTCATAGAGGCTTGGAAGACTCCACTGGGGGCTTAGCCATGAAGCGGAGTGACATAAGGGTTCTCATCCTAAGAGCTCCTGGAACCAACTGTGATGCTGAGACGGCGAGGGCCTTCAGAGACCTCGGCGTCCAGGTTGATGTCCTCCACACCCAGAGGATCTTCAAGGAGCGAAACCTGGAGCAGTATGACATCCTCGTCTTCCCAGGGGGCTTCAGCTACGGCGACTATGTTCGAAGCGGAGCCATCTGGGCTAAGGAATGCGAATACCACATCGGCGGAGACCTTGAACGCTTCATCGATGAGGGTAAAGCCGTCCTCGGCATCTGTAACGGCTTCCAACTCCTCGTCGAGGCCGGCTTCCTACCAGGCTTCGAGGGGAAATCCCCCTATCCACAGGCGGCTCTCGCCAACAATGTCCCTGGGGGCTACCACTGTAGATGGGTCTATCTAAGGCATGTGAATCGGGGGGGCTGCCCTTTAACGGCCTCCATCCCACGGGATGCGGTGCTGAGGATTCCGGTGGCCCACGGCGAGGGCCGCTTCCTACTGCCCAGGGATCTGGAGAGGGAGTATCTCCGAAGGCTCTACGAGAATGATCAATTGGTTCTTCGCTATGCGAAGCCCGATGGCTCCTATGCCGAGGGTGAGTATCCCTTCAACCCTAATGGGTCGTTCCACGACATCGCCGCCATCTGTAATCCCGAGGGCAACGTCCTTGGTTTGATGCCTCACCCCGAGAGGGCCTACTATGGATGGCAGCTCCCCGACTGGACGAGGTATGAGGATCCTCCCCGATATGGGGATGGACGCCTAATCCTGGAGTCGGTCGTCAACTACGTCGAGAGGAGGTTTTAACCCTCTCCCGATAAGCCTTCAACCTCTCCCTGATCCCCTCATCCTTCAGCGCCAGTATCTCAGCCGCCAGGAGGGCTGCATTCTTCGCCGAGTCTATTCCCACAACTGCGACGGGGACACCCGTAGGCATCTGAACCATCGAGAATAGGGCGTCGAGGCCCAGTAGCCTAACAGCCCTCGGCACCCCTATAACAGGCCTCAATGTATGGGCCGCTATGAAGCCTGGCAGAGCAGCTGAGAGGCCTGCGATGGCTATGAAGACCTCCGAATCAACCTCATCGAGGTATCGCTTCAAACCCTCTGGGTCTCGATGGGCTGAGTAGATGACGACTTCATGCTCTATCCCTAGCTCCCTTAGTATGCCTGAAGCCTTCTCAGCCAATTCTCGATCGGATTCACTTCCGATGACTATGGAGACCTGCACCATATCATGAGAGGGTTGATCTAGCGTCTTAAATGGCTGCCGAGTGGGGTTGGGGTTTGAAAAATTCGTTTAGGTTATTCGATGTATATCGCCGGCCTGTAGGGCTTCGCTCTCTTAGCTCTGCCCTCTGGGTCTTTTATCCAGGGATCCGACTCTCCGCAGATGGAGATTTCACAGTTGAACTCGGCTTTGAGGAAGTCGGCTGCGTCCTGTAGCACCGTCAGCTCGTTGACGATGCCCATCTCCAATCTAGTCTTTATTCGATCCTCGGGGGTCTTCGTCACATCCTCGACGATGGCTCTGGCGAATTCTGGGACTTCCTTTGCTCTAACCCTCAACTCCTCGTCCTTAAAGCATTCTCTGATGAGGTTGCCGACGTTTAGCTCCCCTGCGAGGGCGAGCTCCAGTGCTTTGAGGTAGACCTTCCACTTCCAGCTTGTCGCCGTGTATAGGTGTATATGCTGAGGCTGTATGCCCGTCACCTTCAGTATGTGCTGTATGTCCTCGAGGCAGGCCTTTATGATGTCCTCCTTCTCCTCCAGATCCGGCCTTACGAGGCTCTCGTCGACCTTTGGCCAGGGGGCTGTGGAGACGAAGCCCTCGCCGCCTAGGGCCTCCCAGAGCTCCTCGCATAGATGTGGCGTGAAGGGTGCGAGCATCTTCACCTGGGCCTCGGCCACTTTCCGTAGGACGTAGTTTATGGCCTTGGATCGCTGTTCTCTTTGTGGGGCCACTCTGCGTAGATACCATTCGAGGTCTTGATTCGTGTCGTAGAGGATGGCATGTATGGCTCTCCTCACCTTCAGCTCCTCCATCGCCTCCGTCGCCTCGGCTATGTGTCGCTGGAGTCTGCTCAGCATCCATAGGTCTATGTCCCTCAGCTCTGAGGGGTCTCCCTGATGTTTGGCGGCCTCCATCACTCTGTCGTAGAGCCTTTCAAGGGTTTCTCTCATAGACTTCGCCAGGCTTCGGCTGAAGTCTGCATCCTTTATTGGTTCAGCCGTCACCATCAGCGATAGCCTCAGCGGGTCGGCTCCGAACTCCCTTATGGCCTCTATGAGGGGTATGATGTTCTTCAGCGACTTACTCATCTTCTGCCCCTCCATGAGGACGCTTCCGTTGACGTAGATGCCCCTCGGCCATAGCTCCCTGGGGAAGATGGCTGTGTGGTTGAAGATCATGAAGGTTAGGTGATTCGATATTAGGTCTCGACCTGAATGCCTCGCATCAAGCGGATAGAAGTATAGGAACTCGTTTCGCATCTTCTCCAGCTCCTCTATGGGGATGCCAGTCTTCTCTGAAACTCTCATCGCCGAGCCTTCGCCGAGGAAGATGTAGTCCCAGAACTCCACATCGAGGGTCTCAGGGTCCGGCTGAAGCCGTTTTAGGTGTCTCACAACGGTGTAGTAGGCCATGTAGATCGTGGAGTCGGATAGGGCTTCGATGATCCAGTCCGGCGCCCAGGGGAGCCTTGTCCCCATGCCCACCTTCCTGGCGCAGGCCTTAGCCTTCAGCCAGTCGATGACATTCTCAAACTCCTGCCTGAACTCCCTTGGGATTATGGTCATCTCATCGAGGTTCTCATGGGCCAGCTTCTTCCAATCTGGGTCTCCATAGTTGATGAACCACTGATTCTCGAAGATCTTGACCACCACCTCCGTCCCGCAGCGGCAGTAAACCGGCTTAACGAGCTCATAGATGGTGGCGGCCTTTCCCTCTGCTGTTAGATCCCTCTTCACGGCCTCCCTGGCGGCTTCAACCCTCATACCCGCGTAGGTTCCGGTGTTCCCCCTCATCAACCCGTTGCGGAACTCCTCTCCATATACCTCCCTTGTGGCCTCCTCCAGCCTTGGATCATCCTGGGCCTCTATGCCCATTCGCTCTACGACCTCAGCCGCCGGCCACTCGCCATAGCTTGGAACCTCTATGATGCCTATCGGCTTCAGAGGTCTCACATCGCCTGGCCTCAGCCCCCTCCTCCTCAGAGCCGTGTTCGATAAGGCTTGAAGCGTCTTTAGGGCTATGTAGTCATAGGGGGCGTGGGCTGGAACCGACATGACGACGCCCGTCGCATGGTTTGGGTCGACGAACTCCGCCGGCAAAATGGGGATCTCAGCCCCCGTTGCTGGGTTGACGACTCTACGGCCGAGGAGCTCCACTCCCCTCCTCTGTTCTAAGACCTTCACTCTGTGGCCTAGGAAGACGAGTTTCTCCGCCGCTCTCTCGCTGATGATCCAGGTCTCATCGTCGACCCTGGCCTTTACATAAACCGCGTCGGGGTTGACCCAGATGTTCGTGACCCCAAAGACGGTTTCAGGCCTCAGCGTCGCCGTTGGATAGATCTCATCGCCAGCTCTGAACTTTATGGCTGTGAACTCCTGGATTTCCGGCTCTACGTCGCCGATGGTGTCATGCTGCCCAACGGGGTTTCCACAGTGGGGACACCAGCCTACGGGGTGGCTCCCCTGCGTTATGTAGCCTCTTTGACGCAGCTTCTCGAACTGCCAGTGGATGAATTTGCTGTAGTAGGGGTCGATGGTTGTGAACTCTCGTCGCCAGTCTATGCTGTATCCCATCCGTTTCATGCCTTGCTTTATCTCCTCGGTGAAGTATCGAGCCATACCTATGGGGGTCTCCAGCTCCTTCAGGCGTTCACGCGGTATATGGTATATCTCTGTGAAGGTTCCTATGAGGTCTTCATCCCCCTCCTTTAGGCGCTCGACCATCGCTATAATGGGCGTCCCCGTATAGTGCCAGGCCATAGGCAGGAGGACGTTGTAGCCCTGCATTCTTCGATACCTGGCGTGGACATCGGCGAGAGTATAGGTTCTTCCATGCCCTATATGTTGAGGCGAGTTTGGGTAAGGGTAGGCGACGGTGATGTAGAACTTCGGCTTCTCGGGGTCTGGATCCGCCTCGAAGAGGTGGGCCTCCTCCCATCGCCTCTGCCACTTCTCCTCTATGGCCGCCCAATCGACCATGACAAATCCCTTCTCCTAAAGGGAGACAGATATATGGAGTCTTCGGGGTGGATTAAAGGTTATGCGTAAACAACCCTACCCATTATGAGGCTTCATAAAAACCTGTATAGGGGTTGATTCGATGTCGATGCCTGTGAGGAGCTACATCTTCACGAGAAATGAGAGGGAGAGGTTGCTGAGGTGGCTGGAGGAGGGCTTCGAGGATGACACCACCAGGATGATCTTCGTGGAGATCAGGAGGAATATGCCACGCCTCTTCAGAGACCTAACCCTCATGCTGAGGGTGATGAAGGAGCTTATGCGTAGAGACCGATGGGATCAACGTATGAGGCTGCCGAGGGGGCGTGAGGAGAGATTAAAGGCCTTGAGGAAGATAGTGGAGTTGTTATAAGTGGCCACCACTTATACCGGATTCCCCTCTGGGCTTAACCTAATTGGCTTCGGAGAGTCTCCCTTATGGCCTCTTTGGCCTCCTCCAGCTTTGATGGTTCCCCTCCGCCTCCCTGGGCGAAGTGGGGTTTGCCTCCGCCTCCGCCTCCTATGACCTTGGCTAAGGCCCTCGCCAGCTTTCCGGCGTGGACTCCCCTCTCCACGGCCTCGTCTCCGGCCTTTACTATGAATCTGCCATCGATCTCTGAGAGGAGGATGGCGACGATGTTGGGTTCTCTCTCCGCTAGGGCGTTCCCCACCTCTATGAGGTAGTCTAGCGGGGTTCTCTCAGACTCGATGATGAGCTTCAAGCCCTCAATCTCCTCGCCCTCCCTCAGCAGTCTCTCAGCCCTCGCCGTTGAGGCCTCCCTCATAAGGGCGTTAAGCTCCTTTCGAAGTCTCCTAACGTTTTCCAAGGTGTTGGCGACGGCCTCTGGGAGCTTCTCCATCGGCGCTCCAAGGGTCTCCGAGGCTCTGAGTAGTAGCTCCTCTCGGTGTTGGATCTCCCTCAATCCGTAGGGGCCGACGGAGTAGATGAGGCGTTCGACGCCGTCTTGGACTCTCTCCGTGGCGACGATCTTTATGATGCCCACCTCATGGGTGTTCCTCACATGGGTTCCGGCGCAGGCCTCCACGTCCCAGTCCTCGATCTCTACGACCCTTATCTCCCCTCCTGGGACGGCTCCACCCTGGTAGAGTCTGAAGCCGTATCGTTTCTCAGCCTCATTTCGGGGCATCCATTGACATCTGACAGGTCTCGCCTCCCAGATGACCTGGTTTGCCAATCGCTCTATCTCCTCTATCTCCCCGCGGGTCAGCCTCCTGTAGTGGCTGACGTCCAGCCTGCTCCGTTCAACCCCCTTCTGGGTTCCGGATTGCCAGGCGTGGAGGCCTAGGACCCTCCTCGCCGCCCCGATGAGGATATGCGTAGCCGTGTGGCTTCTCATGAGGGCATATCTTCGATCCCAGTCTATGACCCCTCTAACCCTATCTCCAGGCTTTAGGGGGTTTGACCCCTCAACCCTGTGGACTATCACCCCCTCCACCATCTGGGTGTCGATGACCCTCGCCTTCTCCTCGCCCTTGACCAGCCATCCAGTGTCCCCTGGCTGGCCTCCACCCTCTGGGTAGAAGGCCGTCTGGTTGAGGACGACATACTCTCCGTTGAGGACTGCCAGAACCTCGGCCTCGAACGTCCTCATGTATGCGTCCTCATAGTAGAGGGGCTTGGTCTTTGGAAGTCCCCTCACATCGATGTGGGGTTTCTCCTCCACCAACTCGGCTGCAGCCTCCGCCATGTGTCTTCGGGCTACCCTTGCGTAAAAGTCCTCTGGCGTCTCAACCCTGACGCCGAGCTGGGAGGCGGCTTCGCTTACGTCTTCAGGTGTCAATCCATGGGAGTCGTAGAGTTCGACGAGTGTCTCAGCATCCAGGGTCTTTCTACGCCTCAGAAGCCTCCTGACGAGGCCTCCGCCCCGTTTCAGGGTTTCACGGTATTTGCCGAGCTCCACCTCCACCATCTCTAGGATCTCATCCCTCATCTCCCTGAGCTGTGGGAAGTCTCCGCCCCAGTAGTCTATCTGGGCCTCCACCAAGTCGAGGAGCTTGGTCTCTATTCCAGCTCTGCGGAGCATCCTGTAGGCTCTGCGGAGCAGCAGCCTTGCGAGGTATCCCTCCTTCACATTCGAGGGGACGACGCCCTCTGAGAGGAGGAAGACTAGGCCCTTAGTGTGATCCAGCGCCGTATAGATGGCCTCCAGGGGTCTGAGGATTCTCAGGAGCTCCTCCCGCTTCATGCCGAGGAGCTCCGCCAACTTCCCCCTAGCCTCTAGGAGCTCCTCAGCCCTTGAGATGCAGGAGTGTTTAGCCGTCTCAGCCAGCAGAGCCTCCTCGATGTCTATGCCCGCCTCCCTGAGCAGTTCGTCGAGCAGTGAGCCATATATGGCGTGGAAGGCGCTTGGCGAACCCTGGCTGAGCCAGCTCCACCGCTCTATGCCGTAGCCCGTGTCCACAACCCTACATGGCATAGGCTCTAGGCGGTCGTCGACGACCTTATACATCATGAAGACGAGGGTTGAGACCTCCAGGCCTGCGACGCATCCCTCCAGGTCGTAGCCCGCGTTGCCGCCTCCAGACCAGAGTCCCTCCTTATAGGTGACCATCTCTGAGGGGACGCCCAGCTCATCGCAGAGGAGTTCATGGTGGTATCTCACCGTCTGATCCTTCCAGTAGATCTCGGGTTTCCCCTCATAGTTGAAGGCATGATGGCCACCCATCTCGAAGATGGTTAGGTGTCTCCCGAAGGTTGGGCCTACGAGGTCTATGTCCTCAAATCTCATACAGGGCTGGCTGACGACTAGGGGGTTGGACGGCGGCGGTATGACGCCTTCGATGACGTAGGGCTGAAAATCAACGATGCTGGCTATGGTGACCATCAGGTCGTCCCGCCATCTCGCGACGACGGGGTAGGGCCTAACCCTGCCGTGGCCATGCTTTTCGAAGAAAGAGAGGAAGCGTTCACGCATCTCAGAGACTGTCAGCCTCGTCTTCATAGGTGAGTTGCCGATGAAGGTGTAGTGAACACAGGGGGCGTCGCCACAAGTCTCCTGATCGGGGTTCTGAGTCCAATAGTGGCTTCCGCAGATGGGACACCGCTTCCTTATGAAGCCGTTCTCCTCAAAGAAGGGTAGTTTAAACTCGTCTGGTGGAACCTCCAAGACGGCCAGCTCCTCGTTGAGGCTAGCCGAAGAGGGCGCTAAGCCCCTGGAGGTCCTCCTCTTCCTCCTCCTTCTCCTCCTCAGCCTTCTCCTCCGGCTTCTCCTCTTCCTCCTCCTCAGCCTTCTCAGGCGCAGCGGCTGGGACGGCGGCCGTCACTAGCGGAGCCTTCAACGCCTCGTCGATGTCGATCTCCGAGAGGGCGGCCACCAGGGCCTTGATCCTCACGGAGTCGGGCTCTATGCCGGCCGCCTGGAGGATGTTTTCTATCGCACTCTCGGTTATCTCCTTTCCGGCGCTGTGGAGGAGCATCGCTGCGTATACATACTCTAAGGCCAATACTCACCCCTCCCCTGAACCGTATGTATGGGCTGAGAACCGACATTTAATCTTTCCTATTCATTGCCTTTATCCCCTCAGCGCCAAATTAAATGCGGTGAGAGAGTTGAGGCGTATTGAGAGGAGAGAGGAGCTTAAGGTGGAGGTCAGCTCAGTTCTAAGCCCCTACGTAGAACCCCTCGCCACCATAAAACCAGGGGAAACCATCGAGGTGGAGACCTACGACGCCTTCGGCGGAGTCATAAAGCCAGGCCAAACCTACGCCCAAGCCATAGAACGAGGCATAGAGCTCCAACCAAACCCCGTAACAGGCCCAATATATGTTGAAGGGGCCGAGCCAGGGGACACCCTCATCGTCGACATACTCGACATAGAACTCCCAGAACTCGGAGCCCAAGCCGTCATACCAGGCTTCGGAGCCTTGGAGGGATGGCTGAAAAGATTGGAATCGGAGACAAAATTCCACAGAATCGAGGATAACCGCATCCTCTTTGAGAGGAAGGACGGCAGAACCATAACCCTGAAGGCGGATCCTTTCATAGGAACCATAGGCGTAGCCCCAGCCTTCGAGGCCATAACAAGCCTAGCGCCAGGCCCCCACGGAGGAAACATGGACTGCCCAGATGTGAAGCCAGGAAACCGATTGATGCTACCGGTCTTCAGGCCAGGAGCCCTACTCTCGCTCGGCGATGTCCATGCCCTCCAGGGCGACGGGGAAATCTGCGGAACAGCCGTAGAGGTTCCAGCCGTCGTAAAGCTGAGAGTCAACGTCGAGAAGGGATATAGCATAAACTGGCCGAGGGTCGAATCCAGTGATGAGATCATGACCCTCTGCAGCGCCAGACCCCTAGAGGATGCGGTTCGCTTAGCCTTCCTAGAACTCATCGATTGGATGCATAGGGATTATGGCTGGGATAGGATGGATGCCTATATGTATCTCAGCCTCACAGCCCGCATCCGCGTAGCCCAGGTCGTCGATCCGCTTTATACGGTGGCAGCCAAACTGTCGAAGAGCCTCCTCTAACTCTTTTCCTTCGTCTTAAAGAAGAGCCAATTCTTCGGATTCCTCTTAAACCTCACCAACGCATATCGGCCCCTCAGCTTCTCTCCGTTGAGCCAGAAGACGATCTTATCGGGTTTACGACTCTCAAGGGTGTAGGTGCCCCTATCCCAGATGATGACCCTTCCGGCTCCATACTGCCCCTCTGGGATGACCCCCTCAAAGTCAATGTATTCGAGGGGGTGATCCTCAACCTCCACGGCGAGACGCCTGACGCCTGGCTCCCTTGGAGGCTCCTTTGGGACTGCCCAGCTCTTCAGGACGCCATCCATCTCCAGGCGTAGATCCCAGTGTAGATGTGAGGCGTGATGCTCCTGGATCACAAACCTTAGAGGCCTCTCCTCCCCTCTCCCTCCACTCATCCCATCTAGAGAGATGGCTCCCCCTATATCTCCATGTCGGAGAAAGCCGTTATGGAGCTCCTTAGAGAGCGATGATCATGATGTTTAGAAATAGCCAGAGAGGGTTAATCGAACCTGATATGGAGTTTGGAGGGATATATGATTATAAGAGGGATAACCGATATTTATCAGTGATTGAAGAAAAAATAAAAGTAAGTTGTAAGAATTCATAAATGTGATACCGTTTGGCATTCAGAGATTCATGTTCTATAGGGGTAGAAGACTCTACGGTCTCATCGTCGAGGCCATCTCTAGGCCTGGAGTCCTAGCGGCGGTTACGGATAAAATAGCTAAGAGGGGGTTGGATATAACCTACTGCTCCACGAGAACGGTGAAGGCGGCGGAGAGGGGCCTCATCCTCCTCTTCATAGATTTCACGGACTCCGACATCGAACCCACAACGCTGGCGAGGGAGCTTAGGGAGCTTGAGCCCATAGTGGATGTGAGGCTGATCAAGCCCAAATTCGAGGGCTTCATCTCCGACGATGTCTCCTTCCCCCTCCTCCTCGACTCCCTCAGGGCCATCATACTGGATGAGACAGCCCTCCGAGGGCTTCTCGTCTCCTTCAGGGAGCATCTGGGAACAGGTGGAGAGGCGATGCTCTACCACCTCGGGATGGAGGTTGGAGCGATGAGGGCGGCCCATCTATTCGAGAAGGCGGAGTCGATAGGTGTCCTCGATTTGAGGGGGAAATGCCAGATAATCTTTAACGTCCTAACATCCCTGGGATACGGCATATTTGAACCCGTAAAGCTCGATAGAGAGCCTCCAAAAGCCATCCTCAGAATTCACCGCTCCATAGAATGCGAGCTGGGGAGAGGAGCAAGACGGCCCTACAGCCAATTCATAAGGGGGATGCTTGCCGGCTTCGCCACCCACTGCTTCAATAGACCCATGATCGCCGTTGAAACCCGATGCATAGCGATGGATGACCCCTACTGCGAGTTTGAGGTTAAGCCTAGATAGGCAAAGATGTTTAATAGACCCTAAACACTAGATTTGAAGACTTGAGACGTTTAAAAATTGTCTTCGAACCCTATGGGAGGAGACTTGAGATCGAGGAGGGGGAGAGTATCCTAGAGGCCGCTAGGAGGGCCTCCATAGGGCTGAGAAGTGAATGCGGCGGTCTAGGTCTCTGCGGGAGATGCCGAGTAATCGTCGACGACTCGAAGGCTGTAAGCCCGCCGACGGAGGCTGAGAGGAGGCTTCTAACCCCAGAGGAGCTTGAGAAGGGTGTCAGACTCGCCTGCCAGACCCGAATCCACGGAGACCTCGTCATCAACATACCCCCAGAGAGCAGGGTTGAGGCTCAGAGAATAGAGGTGAAGGGGCTAAGAAGAGCCGTCGAGCTGGAGCCCATGATATGGAAACTCCCCCTAAAGCTGGAGAGGCCGAAGCTCGGCGATAGGAGAGGCGACCTGGAGCGGGTGTTGGAGGCCCTTGGAGGCGGAGTGGATGTAGAGTGGGAAGCCGTCAAGGAGCTTCCAGAGGCCTTAAGGGAGGGGGATTGGACGATCACAGCTATCCTATGGGGCTCAACTCTCATAGCCGTAGAGTCAGGGGACACTACGGAAAACATCTATGGATTAGCCGTCGACATAGGCACCTCGAAGATCGTCGTCCAGCTCGTCGACCTCTCAACGGGGGAGGTCGTCTCAACGGGAGCAGTCGAGAATCCCCAGGCGATACATGGCGAGGATATCATGGCTAGGATGACCTACGCCATGGAGTCCCCCGAAAACCTGGAGGAGCTCCAGAGATTGGCTGCTGAAGGCGTGAATGAGGCCCTCAAAGAGGCTCTAAGCAGAGTCGACGTCGATGCGGCCTCCATCTACGAGGCTGTCGTCGCCTGTAATACGGCTATCCACCACCTCTTCCTCGGCCTCGATCCACGACACCTCGCAGTCTCCCCCTTCACACCTGTCGTTAGGAGAGGCTTCAAAGCCAGGGCGAGGGATCTTGGCCTAAACATCAATCGGGGGGCTTGGGTCTATACGCCGCCGGTGGTGGCCGGATTCGTCGGAGGCGACGCCGTAGCTGATGTCATCGCCACAGGTCTCCACGAGGCTGAGGAGTTGTCGCTGCTCATCGACGTCGGCACCAACACGGAGGTCATACTGGGGGACGGGGAGGAGCTATGGGCCTCCTCCTGCGCCTCTGGGCCGGCCTTCGAGGGTGCTCATATAAAGGATGGGATGAGAGCCGTAAGGGGAGCCATAGAGCGCATCTGGATCGACGAAGACCTAGAGGTGCGATACGAGACCATAGGGGGTGTGAAACCTCTAGGCCTCTGCGGCTCAGCCGTCATCGACGCGGTGGCCGAGATGCTTAGGAGGGGTATCCTAAACCCCCATGGAAGACTCACAGCGGAGGGGAGACGCATAAAGCCTGGGGCTCCAGCCGAGTTCATAATAGCCTGGAGCGGGGAAACCGCCACGGGGAGAGATATCACATTGACGGAGAGGGACATCAACGAGATACAGTTGGCGAAGGCGGCCATCTACACGGCTTCGAAGATATTGATGGAGCGTATGGGCGTTGAGCCCAGCGACATAGAGAGGCTCTATATTGCAGGGGCTTTCGGAAGCTATCTAAACCCAGAGAATGCGAAGGAGATAGGGATGATACCGGATGTCCCCTCCGAGCGCATAAGGGTTGTGGGCAACACAGCCGTGGAGGGGGCGAGGCTGATGCTTCTATCCAAGAGGCTGAGAGACGAAGCAGAGAGGGTTGCCGAGGAGATGAAGTATGTGGAGCTCTCCAACGACCCAGACTTCCTAAACCTATATCCAAGGGCCTTATATCTGGGGAGGTTCACCTAATCCTAATGATCCAGTCGCCCGCCTTCTCGAAGTAGGATTCAGCCTCCTCCCTTGTCGCCAGATGTATCTGGAAGGGGTGGTAATAGGGGAGTCCAGCCTTCTCTACGATGTTCTCCTTGGTCTCAGCCCTACCCAGGACTCCCCATGGGAGCTTATCTACTATGATTAGGATGTCCACGTCGCTTCCTCCAACGGCTTCCCCCCTGACGACACTTCCGAAGACATAGACCTCAGCCTCCGGTATGACCTCCTCAACTGCCTCAGCTATCCTCTCAGCCCATCGCCTCCAGCTCCTCACCATCTCAGCTCTCTTTCTAAGTGTATCCATGAAGCTCATGGCTGTTGCAGCCTCTCGATGAGTTTAATCAACTCCCTCGCAAGGCTAACGGCGTCCTCGGCATCCTCCCTGAAATACTCCTTCTCAGAGTATCTCGCCATGAGATAGGCATCCTCAAGACTTGAGATCCTCACCCTGTTATCTCTTATAAATCTCCTAAGACGCTCGTCGTCGATGCTTCTTAACAGCTCTCCAAGTAGCACCCTGATATAATGGGTTCTAGGATAGTCTCCCACAAGCTCCAGGAGCTTCGACTTTACATAGAGCTGGACAGCCTGCTCGGAGAGGAAGCAGGCCAGCCCATAACGCCCAGCCTTCAATGCCTCCTCCGCCCCCTCTAGGAACTCCACTGCCCTACGCCTCAATACATCTATGCCTCTACGCCTCGCCACAATAACCTCTCCTCATCTAAACCTTAAAAGGCTCGGGATGGCGGGCCCGGTGGGATTCGAACCCACGACCCCAGGCTTAGGAGGCCTGTGCCCTATCCTGGCTGGGCGACGGGCCCTTTAGATTGCATTTGCAACGCTGTTTTTAAGGATAACCCAACAAGATTTATTCCCCTCCTAGGGGTTTATCCTTGAAGGGCGGGGGTTCCCGAGTGGACAAAGGGGCGGGACTTAAGATCGAGGGCTCGGGGAGAGATCCCGTGGCTTAGGCCTACGTGGGTTCGAATCCCACCCCCCGCA
>CALEIY010000182.1 GCA_937898665.1 Candidatus Bathyarchaeota archaeon
GCCAGCCTTAGGGCGCCCTTCTCTATGAGGAGGTCTAGGAAGACCCGCTCGATCTTGGCCTTTGAGACGAGGCCTCCACCCTCAAGGGTGAATTCGCCTCGTTCTATGTAGTCCTCTATGGTTCCATAGTAGAGGGTGGAGCCGCAGTATTCGCAGTGGAGCCGTGTCTCCTCAGCCCTTTCACCGGCCTCAACCCTAAACCTCGTCCTGGGGGGCTTGTAGGGGGAATTAGTTGGACACAGTGGATTTGGACATTGGAAGACGCCTTCCACCTCTCCTGGAGGCTCTATTCGGCGTTTCTCCTTAACCTTCCAGTCCTCGATGATGTTGACGGTGGCGGAGGGGGCTACGAGGGCTATGAGGTCTATCTCCTTCGAGGTTAGGTATCTCCCCTCGATCTTTATGAAGTCTTTACGCCCCAGCTTTCTGCTGTCCACATTCATGGCTAGGAGAACCTTGGCCTCGGGATCAAGTCTCAGAAGTTTTAGGACGAGGAAGGCCTTTCCAGCGGGTATGTGATCGATGACTATGCCGCTCTCTATCTTCCTCACGAGGAGCTCCTTTCCCGACAATCAGGATCCACTCTTTATCCCCTCAGGGGGTTTAGAAAAAGCTATTCCCAGGAGGGTCAGTTGAATGTAAATATAATCCTTAAATAGGGGGAGGGGGGAGGAAGTAAACCTATATGGAGAGTTTAACGCTAAGCCTAATCCTCCTCTTCATCGTCATCGCCGTGGCTCCCCTCATCTCCAGGAGGATTGGGCTTCCGGTCATAATCGTGGAGATGCTCATCGGCATCATCCTAGGGGACTCCATGTTGAAGCTAATCCCCCGCCATCCGATCCTGGATTTCTTCCTGGAGTTTGGCCTCACCTATCTAATGTTCCTCGCCGGATTGGAGATGGATTTGAGTGGATTGAAGCGAAACGCCTTTAGGGTCATATTCATAGCGGCCCTCTCCCTCCTGATACCTTTCCTCACGGGCTTCTACATCGCCCCCTACGTGGGGATCCATCCCCTGCTCCTAGGCACGATACTGTCGACGACCTCCCTCGGCCTCGTTATACCCCTGACGAGGGAGGAGGGATACGATGGGGAGATCATGCAGATACTCCTTGGATCGGTTATCATAGTGGATGTCGTAAGCATCTTTCTACTCGCCCTCTCCCTAACCTATATTCAGGGATCTCTGGGCTACTCCTTCTTCTACTCATTGATCGCCGTGATTCTCCTATTCATACTGCCACTCCTCACCAGGAGGGAGTATATTCAGGAGAGGTTGAACTATCTCTTCTATGAGAAATCCTACTTTGAGATAGAGGTGCGACTCTCCTTCGCCCTCATCTTCATCCTCGCGGCGGTATCCGAGATCATCGGATTCCACTCTATTATGGGAGCCTTCATAGCGGGGGTGATAATCTCTGAGATAACCCCCAAGCCCTCTAGGCTGATAGAGAAATTGGAGGGATTCGGCTACGGCTTCTTCACACCCTTCTTCTTCATACTTGTTGGAGCTAGGGCGGATATTCCAATGCTCCTCTCCAATCTAGGCGACTTGAAGATGCTGCTATTGATCGTTGGATGCGCCCTGATCTCC
>CALEIY010000183.1 GCA_937898665.1 Candidatus Bathyarchaeota archaeon
GCCGCCTCTACCATCCTCGTTAAGGGCTCGCTGAAGGTGGTTAGGAGGGGGAGTGCTAGGAAGGAGGCTGCGGCATATGCCAGGAGGCTCCTATAAACTTCCCTCTCCCCCATTTCTCCTCCTCACCCCCATCATTAGGGCTGCGATGGCGAGGGGCATGGATGGTAGAAGTCTTTCATCTACCACTATCCCTGGGAAGTCTGCGTAGGAATGTTTATCCTTCGAGTCATAGTCGAAGTAGTAGACCCTCTTTCCATGGCCGTCATCGTATACGTATATTGTGATCCTAATCGTATGCCCCTTCCTGAAGATGTATGGCCTCACCTCCTCCCCCTTTAGCTTAATGGGATCGGGTGGAGACCCCGCTTCGAGGGGGATTATGAACCTATCGACGTGCACCTCCACGGGTGGAGTGTCAGCCGATGGATCGACATCGTAGATATGGAATTCATAGGGGGCCTTATGGGGCCTTGAGCAGTAGAAGTAGACATAGTAGTTGATGTTTCCCCTCATCCTATAGTCCTCGACTAGAGGCCCATAGAGGTCGAACTCCCAGAGCTTATACCATCCAGGTGTCCCCGTATTCTTCCATTCATCTGTATGTGGCTTCTCACCGAGGTCTGTCCAATCTGGATGGGTGAGGTATCTGAAGTCGGGTTCTGCGAACTCGAAGGTGAGGGCCGTCCTGGGGCAGTCGGCGGCCTCCACTGGGAGTATTCCCAGGCCTGTGTAGAGGGTCGCCAATAGGAGGATGGCCATGGTGGCGACGCTGATCCCCCTCCTGCCCAGCAGGACGTCCCTCAGCCTCACCCCTCCCTTCGCTCCCTCTCTGGGCTGGAGGATGAATCCCGTGGAGAGATGCCAGTATAGGGCGATGACGGCTAGTATCATAGGTGTCGCCAGGTAGTTGTGGAATAGGAGTGCAGGGCCATAGCCAAGGTGAGTGAGTAGGAGGCATGGGAGAATCATCCTTGCCGTGTTGGCTGCAATGAAGACCTCGGCGCCTAGGAGGGCCGTCTTCACCTTGCTCCACATCGTATACTCCCCCTGAAGGAGGATGATGAGGGCTAACGCCATCATGAGAGCTCCCTGCCACCCCAGGCAGTTCCAATCCAGCTTCGCCTCTATTGGGATGCCACCCCCCTCCAGGTATATGGAGGCCCCGTAGATCGATGTTGGAACCCCGAAGATGTGGTGGAGAATTGCTGCGACATATCTGGCGGCTAGGGGGGCGATCTTCATCAGTAGCCTATCCAGCCCCATCCACATCGCGAGTAGGGCTCCAAGGTCGTTGAGGGTCTGCATCATGGGGAGCAGCGAGAGGGCTACGGCTGAGAGCCATAGAATCCAGGTTAGAAGACTAATCCTCCTCATCTCCTCTTCTCCCCCTGCTAAGGGCCTTTGTCAACCAGGGTAGGAGAGGCGCCATACCCATAAGGGCGACCACGTTTTCCTCGACTACGATCCCTGGAAGCTCTAGGTATGAGTGCCTCGTCTCCGAGTCGTATTCCAAGATATAGTCGATGTGAGGTGCGACGTAGATCTCTACTCCTAGCTTGATTGTATGCCCCTCCTCGAAGGTGTAGGTGGAGATGGTGTCCCCCTCATACTCATATTTCGTGGGCCTATTCTCCACCAGCTTAATTCTGTAAGGCCCATCGGTGTGGATGTGGGTGAGGTCTCCATCTTCGTTGACGTCGTATATCTTGAACCTTATATTCGTCCATATAATGGTGGTGCCTGGAATATCATCCTCTATGTGGAGCCAGAGGGTGTAGTTTGCCTTACCTGAGATAGTGTAGTCCTCTACTAGGGGGCCGTAGAGGTAGAAGGCCCAAGCCTCCCTCCATCCGAATCCACCAGTGTAAGAGTCGGCGTAGGAGGGGGTGTAGTTCAGGTCGGTGTAATCTGGATGGGTCATAACCCTGTTGGTGGTTATGCCGCAGACCTCTACGGCGTTGGGATACCACTCGAAGCTCAGCTTCGTTGGATCATAGTCGGCTCCAACCTTCATCGTCAGTAGGGTCAGGCCACCTAGGAAGGTGCCGAGGAGGATGATGGCCATGGTGGCCGCGCTGAGGGTTCTACGGCCTAGGAGGAAGTCGATGAGGGCTCTGGGGTTGATGGCCTCCTCGCTTCCCCTCGGCGTGAGAATGTATTTCGTTGAGATATACCAGAAGCTGGCTAGCCATAGGAAGGTTAATGGGAGTGTGGCATAGTCGTGGAAGGCGATGGCTATGGTGGGGCCGTAGGCCTCTAGGATTAGGGCGTCGAGGGATACCCTCAGGAGGTTTAGCAGGGCTACGCTTAATAGGCCTAGGAGTATGCATTTCCACCGGCTGAGCCTTGAGTGGTCTCCCTGGAGGCCGGTCACGAGGCTTACGAGGAGGAGTAGCAGGCTCTGCCATCCAACGCAGTTCCAATCTAGGATCAGCCTATACGGGAGTTGGTGTTCCACCAGGTAGATTGAGGGGCCTAAGGCTGTGGCCTCTACGCCGAAGACGTAGGTGAGTAGGGCGGCAGCCATCACAGCCATCTGCGGCGATATATTGGTCTCTATGAAGTCGTCTAGTCCTATGAGGGCTGCGATCTTGGCCATGAGGTCATTCATGGTTCCTATGAATGGGATTAGGGTTAGGGATAGGAGGAGAACCCATAAGAGGAGGCTCTTAGCTCCGAATTCATTCCTCATCCTCGGCTCACCTCCCTTCTCCTCATCTTCAACACAGCTACAGGTATGAGGGGGGCGATGGGGAGGAGGGGCAGCGACCTCTCGGGGACTATTATTCCTGGAAACTCCACTCTAGTGCCCTCGGAGCCGTAGTGGAGATGGTAGACGCCGGATTCTCCCCTCAGCCATATCTCCACCAGCAGTGTATGGCCCCGCTCGATTCTTCTGGCGCTGACGGGGTCGGTGGCTAGGCTCACTCTGAGGGGGTGGGTTGAGAGTTCTACATTCACTCTCCTCGCAGAGGCTATGGGCTTCACCCTCCCCTCCTCATCCACCTCCAGAATCCTCACCTCGATGTTGGCCTGGCGGTGGGCGTCGGCGCTCAGCTCCAGGTGGATGAGGCTTCTCCCCTCCAGCTTGAAGTCCTCCTCTAACGGCCTCTCCAGTAGCAGTCTCCAAGCCCTCTCCCATCCATCGCCGGAATATCTGAACTCGGCTTCCCCCCTCATCGGGGCGGCTTCCCCTAGGCGGGTTAATAGGAGTATGGAGTCGACGCCATTGACTGAGGTTGGCTCAGATCTCATCACGACCAGCGCGGTATGTTGGGCTTCCCCACCGCTCTGAGCCCTGACGGAGATGGTTATCCAGGCGATGAGGGAGGAGAGTAGGATTAGGAAGATGATGGAGGAGATGGGTGGCCCCCTCCTCTCCCTCCTCTCGGCTCTTTCCTCTCCGCTGGAGCTCCTCCTTGGTAGAACCCATCCGAAGAGCCGTCTCAGCCTAATGCTGAGGATTCGATCCGTGATCCTCCCCGTCTTGAAGGTTCTGAACCAGACTCCCTCCTCCTTCTCAAATAGGCCTCGGAGGGCGGCGTAGGCTTGGAAGGGTGCGATGACGTAGCTGAGGGCGATGAAGGAGAGGAGGCCTGGAAAGTCCTCTAGGGCGCTTCGCTCCATGAAGAGGCCGGTCAGCCCCATGAGGGGGAGGGCGAAGAGGTTGCTGAGGATGAGGCACCAGCCGAAGGT
>CALEIY010000184.1 GCA_937898665.1 Candidatus Bathyarchaeota archaeon
TGACGACAACTATCCGAGGTCTCGAACGGTGGCGGGCCCGGAGGGATTCGAACCCTCGACCCACGGCTTAAGAGGCCGTCGCTCTACCTTGCTGAGCTACGGGCCCCTTTTAAGGTGAGTGGGGAGGAGACTTAAATCTTTCACCCTTTTCCCTGGGAAAGGTTAATAGCGGAAGACGAGGAGGATTGGGAGATGACTCTAAATGCCTACCCAGCACTATACGCCTTCTCGGTGAGTGTGCTCCCCTACATCACCGTAATCGCCTTCGTCGTTGGGGTCATCGTAAGATCGATGAAATGGCTGTCGGCGCCGAGGGGGAGTCCCACACCCCTCTCCCTCACCGCCGCGATCAGGCAGATAATCCTCGATGTCATCCTCTTCAGAAAGATATATCGACATGATAAGTTGACCTGGCTGTTGATCTTCCTCTTTCACATCTCCGCTGGGGGGATAATCTTCGGTCATATGAGGGGGTTTAAGCTCTGGTCGGCTGAGCTCTTCACACTCCTCGGCGAAGGGTTCAAAAACTTCCTCGTCGAGACCCTCCCCATCTACATGGGATACCTCTTCATCGCTACACAACTACTCCTCCTATTTAGACGCCTATCATTGGAGGGGGGGAAGCTCCTCTCCCATCCAAACGACTATGCGGCTCTGCTACTGCTGCTGGCCACTAGCATAGCTGGTCAAGGTATGCGGATCACCCCACCCGAGGCCGTGGACACAACCTACACTGTGAGCTTTATACCCCGCCTCGTAGTTCTCCACCTGGAGAAGATTCCATCAACCCCTTGGTTCCTACTCCATATAATATTAACTCAACTCTTCTTCATGTATATCCCCTATAGCAAGCTCGTCCACATCTATACAGGTGTGATAACGGCAGCCCTCTATGGCTCCAGGAGGTCTGAATATGGCCTATGAGAGGCTGGATGAAGCTTTGAAGATGCTGAACAGGAGGCAGCTATTAGAGCTGGACACCTGCGCCCGCTGCGCCCTCTGCACAGACCTCTGCCCCGTCTACGCTGAGTCTAAGAATCCCCTCCACGCCCCTGGAGTGAGAAGCTCCAAGATTCTAAGCCTCGTAAATAAGCGACTCAGCCTATGGGCGAGACTCCTTGGACCAAGGCCGATTTCTGAGGGTGAACTCGAAGAGCTCGCGGAGAGCACGTATCACTGCACCCTATGTGGCAGATGTATGGAGGCCTGCCCCTTCGGATTGGAAACCCATGAGCTATGGCTCAGCGTGAGGAGCCTCCTAAACCTGCTGAACCAGACGCCGCCGAGGATCATGATGCTCAGGGAGATGTTGAGGGAGAATGGGAATCCCTATGGATTGGACGCCGATATGAGGCTGGATTGGGCTGACTACACGGGGTTGGAGGAGGCCCCAGTGAAGGATAGAGCTGAGGTCGCCTACTTCGTAGGCTGCACCACCGCCTTCAAGGCCGTCAACCAGGAGATCGCCTACTCCATAGCCTCCCTCCTCAACGAGCTGAATGTGGACTGGACGCTGTTAGGTGAGGAGGAGTGGTGCTGTGGAAGCCCCTACCTCCTCGCAGGGGATAGGGAGGGAGCCAGGGAGGCGGCTGAGAGAAACGTTGAAGCACTGAAGGCGAGAGGGGTTAAGACCGTCATCACCGGCTGCGCAGGATGCTTCAGAGTTATGCGATGGGAATACCCCAAGCTCCTCGGAGGCCCCCTACCTTTCAGGGTGATCCATGCCGTTGAGTATTTCAGCGAACATATAACATCCGGAGACTTGAAGCCGGAGCCCCTCGACGCAAGGGTGGCATACCACGATCCCTGTGAGCTGGGGAGACTTGGAGGTGTGATAGAAGAGCCGAGGATCATACTTAAGGTCTTGACGACAAATCCTGTGGAGCTTCCCGAAAGTGGCCTGGAGGGTAGATGCTGTGGAGGTGGGGGGCTTCTACAGGCCGTCAGCGACGAGCTGAGGCTCTCAATAGTTGATGCTAGGCTTAGACAGGTCTCAGAGCTTGGGGTCGAGATACTCACCTCCGCATGCCCCTCCTGCAAGCTCACCTTCAGCGATGGCGTTAGAGAGCGAGGCTACAACCTTGAGGTTTTAGATCTCATGGAGCTCTTAGCGAGGCAGATGGGGCTATGAGTCTCAGGGATCACCTCAGCCTCCTAAAGCCGAAGATATTGACGGCTATGCTCCTCCTCTACGCCCTATCACACCTAGCCTCCAGCGGCTCGGTGGGAAAACTAAACCTCCACCTCTTCCTCCTCGGCCTCATCGCCGTCTTCACAGCCGTCGCCGGCTCCAACGCCCTCAACTGCTATTTGGAGAGGGAGCTTGACGCCGGAATGGTGAGGACGAGGTGGAGACCCCTCCCAAGGGGGGCCATAAAGCCGAGGAGGGCTCTCATACTCTCCCTCTCCCTGCTCTCAGCTCCACCCCTCATCACCCTCATCCCTGAGCCGAGAGTGCTCTACCCGTTTCTCCTCTATCTCGGCGGGGTCTCGCTCTACATAGTCCTCTACACGATGCTCCTGAAGAGGAGGAGTAAGTGGAATATCCTCGCCGTAGCCCCCTCAGCGGCCACCCCAATCTGGTATGGATGGCTCCTGGGTGGAGGCCCCTTCGATCTCAGACCCCTAATCCTGGGATTGACAGCCTCACTATGGACACTCCCCCATCTATGGAGCCTCGCCTATGTCTACGCCAGAGACTATCGGCGGGTTGGAGTACCCATGCTACCAGCCGTAGAGGGGGAGGGAAAAGCCGTTAAGGCGATCCTCCTCTCCCTCACAGCCCTCATCATATCCTCCCTAACCCTAATTCCCTCCTCAAAAACCCCGATATATCCAGCCTCAGCCCTCGCCCTCTCCATAGCCCTCTCATACCTCGGCCTAAGACTACGCCATAAGCCCTCGGGGAGGAGGGCTTGGAAACTCTTCAAGGCGACCTCCCCATATATAATACTCCTACTCGCCGCCTACGCCCTCGATCAGACCTGGGAAATGTTATTAGTATGTGGATGAAACTCTAGGTGAGCGTGGACGCCATGGTGAGGGTGTTCGATGCTGAATTCCCAGAGGATCTCTACTACCACAGGGATCACATGTGGGTTAGAATCGAGGATGGGAAGGCCCGCGTCGGCTACAACGATTGGGCTCAGAAGGCTGCCGGTAAGCTCGTCGCCATTAGAACCAGGAGGGTGGGAAGCACGGTGAAGATGGGGAAGACCCTGGGAACCATTGAGAGCGGTAAGTGGGTTGGCCCTCTGAAGGCCCCGCTGTCGGGGAAGATCATCGAGCTGAACGAGGAGGTGCTGAAGAATCCATCCCTCATCAACGAAGACCCCTATGGTAGAGGCTGGATCGCAGTTATAGAGCCGTCAAACCTCGATGAGGAGCTCCCCACCCTCATAAGGGGATCCGACAAGGAGGCGCTGGAGGCCTGGCTGAAGGAGGAGAAGGAGAAGCACGGCCTATAGGCTAATCGACTTCAGCCGCAGCCTCTAAGGTCCAGCGATTGAACCACTTGAGATAGCCTTGACGCTCAATTCGATACTGGGGTTCGATGAGTATCCACCGCCCAGGGCCTAAGCCATAGGCCGTCAAGTCATCATAGTAGGTGTAGTTGTATACGCCTAGATCGTTGAGGTGTATGAGAACCATATAGTGATAGTTATCCTCGGCGTCCCTGAAGATGGCGACGGCGGAGTCGATGCCGACAGCCTCTAGAAGAGCTGCGGCGAGCGTCGAGTAGTCGTCGCAGTCTCCGGAGCCGAGGCTGAGGGTCTCAACGGGCGCCCTGATGACCTCATCCACCTCGCCCTGATAGACGATATGTTCATGGAGGAAATCGAGTATGTGTCCCACCTTCTCCACCGCATCCATATCCCCCTCGATCCCGATCATCGATAGAGTCCTCTTTAGACGTCTCCAGGCGGCCTGGTAGCTGTGAACTCCTAAGGCCTCATGGAATTCCTCCTCGATCCTGGGCCAGCAGGGGTTTCCAAGGTCATGATAGGCTAGCTTCGCCGCGAACATCACCCCAGGATATTCCCCCTTCCCATACTCCTCTCCCCCTAAGCCGTATCGCGCCCTGACGGCGTCGTAGTAGGAGGTGAGGTTGTTCCCTATTCTCAGCGCCTCCTCAGCTGTGTATTGACTGAGGGCTTCCTCCAGCTCCTCCACCCTTGAACTCAGCGCGGCCTTCTCCTCCTCCATCGCCTTAAGCTTCTCCTCTAGTAGATCCCTCTCCTCTAGGAGGCTGTCCCTCTCGGAAATCAGATCCTCTATCTCACCCCTCAGCCGCTCACTCTCATTCTCAGCCTCCCTTAGACTCAGCTTCAACTCCTCCATCTGTGAGGTAAGCTGGGAGACCTCCCCCTGAAGCCTATAGACCTCGGAGAGGAGATAGCCGGAGAGGGCTGCGGTCATTAGGAGAAGTATAGATAGCCCTACTATGACGCCCCTCATTAATCTCAGGATTAGCTGAGGGCGTCTTAGATTTTTCGCCCCTCAACGTTAAATAACTTAAAAGATAATCTCTAATTTGGATGTTAAGGAAGACGGCGAAGCTTCTAGCTGAGCTGGGACTCCCCGAGGGTGACGCCTATGATCTACCTACATCCCCCCTAACCTTCCCCGATGGAGCCAACTATAGAATAGAGATATCGGGCATCGAGAGGCTGTCGGTTCTGAGAGCCCTCGTCGACGAGATGGATCGAAGAGACGTCCCGGTTCACAGGATCATAAGCACCGTGATGGGTTCAACGCTTCTAAGCGATGAGGAGCTCACCGAGTTCGCCGAGCTGGCGAGGGATGCAAAGCTGGAGGTGATACTCACACCTGGGCCGAGGGCCGCCTGGGGGATAGGTCGACAGCTTTTCACACCTGAGGGAGCTCTATGCGGCCTCAGGTATAGGGGCATGAGGGGACTCATCGAGTTGGTTGATGATATACTCCACTCTATAGAGCTTGGCTTCAGGGGATTCCTCGTCGTCGGTGAGGGGGGACTCTACGTTCTGAATGAGTTAAGGAAGAGAGGCCATATACCAGGGGATGTGGTCTTCAAGGTCTCTATCTACGCTGGACATGCCAACCCCGCTGGAGCCAAGGTTTTGGAGATGCTGGGGGCTGACACCTTCAATCCCGTTGGAGACTTGACGCTGCCTCAGCTCGCGGCGATAAGGAAGGCTGTGAAGATACCCCTAGACCTACACGTCTACCTCTTCGACGCCTGGGGAGGCTTCGTCAGATTCTATGAGACCCCTGAGATGGCGAGGGTATGTAGCCCCTGCTACTTCAAGATCGAGCCAGGCCCAAGCGTCGCAGCCCTCTATAAGCCGTGGGGCAGGGGCCTAGAGGAGTTGGCTAGGGATAAGGTGGTCTACGCCGAGAGGATCATAGGCCTCGTGGAGGAGAACTGGCCTGATGGGAAGGTCTCGAAGATTGGTGCTCCAGACCTAGCTATACCTAAGCCCTAAGCTCCCTTCTTTTTCTCCTTAGGAGCTCATATAGCTTTGAGGCTAATCCCTCACCCTCCCAACGCCAGAAGCGGTTGAAGTTTTCAGCTTTGACTCCCCCCTCCATCTCGTATTCTAAGGCTTGGATCACCATCTCCAATCGATCAGCTTGATGAGTCAACCTCGCCTCAGGGGTTTCACAGCGCTTATACTCCCTCCATAGCTCCAGGTATCTACGTGTCAGCTCCCCTGGAAGCCCCTCCAGAAGCCTCTCCATCGCCTCCTCCTCCCTTCTATGATAACTCTCACCTAGAAGCCGCTTCTCCTCTGGGGTTAGATCTCCCATCATGGACTCCGCGAGGTCGTGTAGTAGGGCCATCCTCAAGGCCTTCTCGCAGTCGACGCCCTCTAGATCCGCTAGAAGCATCGTGAGTAGAGCAGTCCGATAGCTGTGATCAGCTACAGACTCGGGGTCTTCAACGCCGATCCTACGCCATCCGCTTCTAATAGTCCGCTTTAGCATTCCCGCAGCTCTCAGGAATCTTAATAGACCCTCCAGGTTCATCTCAATACCCCATCGGCCTTTGATGGAGCTCATCCCAGACGCCATCTATAACAGCCGCCTCAACACCTCCCCTATTGATGACGATCTCAATTCTATGTGGGGTGATGACTGGCAGCAGGATCGATCCCCCTCTATCCCCATATCCTGAGTGTCGACATTCGAAGTGGAGGATTACCCTCCACCTCCCAGGGGATATCCGCTCCACGGTTTCCACCTTGATGGAGTCGGGTATGCCATCGAATCTGAAGGTTGGGGAAGACTTGAGAAATCTCACAGCATCCCTAACGGCTTCCGCTCCGCCATAGCCCTGAACACTGTATAGGAGGAGCATCGATGGGAAGATGGAGACGATGAGTATGGCGAGTATCAGGCTTAAGATTAGGTCTATATCTCTCGTCATCATTGAAATATGGGAGAGGGGAATAGATAAAAGAGGTTCCGATATTAGAGTGAAGGGGTGAGCCTATTTGAAGTTGAAGTGGCTTGGCCACGCCAGCTGGAAGATCAAGGCCGCTGGGAAGACCATCTACATCGACCCCTACCAGGGGGATTACGATGAGAAGGCTGACATCATCCTCGTCACCCACTCCCACTTCGACCACTGCGACGTGAATAAGATCAAGATGATAAGGAGAGACGACACCATCATCATCGCCCCAGAGGACTGCGTCCAGAAGATTGGGCCGCCCGTGGAGACCCTCAAGCCTGGAGAGAAGAAGACCATCGACGACATCGTCGTCGAGGCCGTGGAGGCCTATAACTATAAGAGGTTCAGGTCTCCTGGAAACCCCTATCACCCAAAGGGCTTCGGAGTCGGCTACCTCATCCACGCCGAGGGTAAAACGATCTATCATGCTGGGGATACCGACTTCATACCTGAGATGAAGCAGCTTAAGGGCATAGATGTCGCCCTCCTACCCAGCGGTGGAACCTACACCATGGACAATGAGGAGGCGGCGGAGGCAGCCCTCGCCATAGAGCCGAAAATCGCAGTTCCCATGCATATCTGGGACACCGATCCTAGGGAGTTTAGGAGACGCATCGAGTCGGTCTCAGACATCCGAGTCGTCATCCTAAGGCCAGGTGAAACCCTCGACGTCTAAGCTGGCGAGGCCTCTAAAAATTAAGGAGGCTTATCTCATTCCCCTCGCATCCTTAGCTCATACTTGCATTCATCGTCGCCCTCAAGTATCCAGCGCTTCCTCTCCACCTCTATATGGGGATTGTAGCCCTTATACTTCCAGATGTCCACGTCGCAGTAGAGCTTCCCCAGCTCTATGGCATCCTTCTCAAACCACACCTCGGCGAAGGGGCAGAAATGCTCCCTAGGCGCCCCACCCCAGCCGACCTCGGGGAGATCCGAGACCTTGTGGAAGTTCTCCAGCGTAGGCTCCAGGCCCATGGAGATGGCCCTCTCCCGCATATGGCGCCCCCGCTCCAATCCGAAGCGTTGGATGGCCTCCCTGATCAGCTCTCTCCCCCTCTCCTCGCCTAACTCCTCGATGATGATTTTGGAGAAGTGGTAGAAGAGGAGGCCGAACATGCGGCCCAATCGTCGAACCTGCTCGGCGACCTCCTCTCGGGTATAATACCCCTCCATCAGCTCACCTCCAGGATTACCTCGTCAAGCTTCATCCTCTGAGGCTTAATCGGAGCCTCAGCCGGCCATCCGACGACGATGTGGCATCGGGTCTCGATATAGTCGGGGAGACCGAAGCGCTCCCTCAGTCGCCTCTCCGTCTCCTTACCATGGGTCAGCCATACGCCTCCGAGGCCGAGGGCGTGAGCCATCAGGAGCATGTGATCAGCAGCCGCAGCGGCGTCGTAGTAGATGTTTTGGGGAACGGCCTTATCGAAGCCGAGGGCTCTGTAGATGCGCATATCCTGGCAGACGACGATCATCACCCCATTCTCTATGGGTATGTCGCTTTGAATCAGCCTCTGATCCTCGGGATCTCGTAGCACGAGGAACCTTGTGGCGCAGAGATTGCAGCCATGGGGAGCCATCAATCCGGCCTTCAATATCATCCTAATCATCTCATCTGGGACGGGTTTGGGAGACCACTGCCTTATGGATCGACGGCCGTATAGCAGCTTCTCGACGACCTCCATCTCCTCCTCCGTGAAGGGCTCTGGGGGTTTCGTCTCCAGTTTTGGAGTCTCACCCCTCTCCACGGCCTCTGCGATCCTTAGCATCCTCTCAGCCCACTGGAGGTCTGGGGCATCCATGGGCAGCCCCCTCTCCCTCCAGATTTCGAGGAGGTAGCGGACAACTCCTCCAAAATCCTTTGGAGGCTTCATCTTGCCCGCGAGTATGCGATATAGGAGGACCTCTATGGTATGGTGAGCCCTCTCCCTTATGATGGCTCTGAGAACAATTGGATCCAGCTTCAGGAGCTCCTCCCTCGTATATCCGAAGATCTTTGGGGCTTCCTCCAAGAACTCCACCAATTAGAGTTGTTTCCGTGTTAAAAGAAATGGGTTTACCAGGCCACCATCTTCTCCAGCACCGAGTCGGGGACGCGGCCCTCGCTCACATCCCTTATCGAGGCCTCCACGATGTCGAGGCCCTCCATCAACTCCTCCTCCGTGATGGTCAGCGGAGGCGCTATCCTGAGGACGTTTCCGAATCTGCCGAAGGAGATCATCACCAATCCCCGCTCCCAGGCTCTCCAGCAGACCTTCATCGCCTCAGCCCTCGCAGGCTCCCTCGTCTCACGGCTCCTAACCAAATCCACGCCGATGAGGAGGCCTCGACCCCTAACGTCGCCGATGAGCTCATAGCTCTCCATCATCTCCCTAAGCCGTCGTAGGGCCTTCTCCCCAAGGCGCTCCGCCCTCTCCGGCAGATTCTCCCCCTCGATGATGTCGAGGACGGCGAGGGCTGCGGCGCAGGCCACTGGATTCGCCTCCGTCGTGAATAGATGCGCCGGAGCCACCCAACGCTCCATAAGCTCAGCCCTGGCGATGATGGCCGCCATGGGGAGGCCGGCGGCTATAGGCTTCGCCACGATGAGGGCGTCGGGGTCGACGCCCCAGTGCTCTATGGCGAACATGCGGCCTGTTCTGGCGAAGCCCGTCTGAACCTCCTCGTCTATGAAGAGGATGCCATGCTCCTCGCAGAGCCTCTTAAGCCTCGGCCAGAACTCGTCTGGGGGTATGACGATGCCCGCATCCCCCTGGATTGGTTCGAGGATGAAGGCGGCCACCTCATCCGGCGGTAACACCATGTCGAGCATCAGCTCTATATGCTCAAGGCAGTGGAGGCCGCATTCTGGGTAGGTGAGGGCGAAGTAGCATCGATAACAGTCGGGGTAGGGGACGTGATATATCTCTGGGAGCAGTGGGCCGAGCCTCCGCCTCATCCTGGGAGTTATGGCTGAGAGTGTTAGGGCGCCATAGGTTGTGCCGTGATATGAGCCGAGGAAGGAGACCACCTTCGATCTCCCCGTTGAGGCCCGTGCCAGCTTTATGGCTCCATCGTTGGCATCAGACCCTGAGAGGCTGAAGGAGACCCTCTTCCTGAAGCCTCCAGGCGTCAGCTTTACTAGGCGCTCAGCCAGCTCCACCGCAACCTCATAGTAGGTGTAGCCGAGGGTGTTGTGGATCAGCCTCCCCGCCTGCTCCCTTATGGCCTCCACCACCCTTGGATGGCAGTGGCCCACGTTGTTTACGGCCGCCCCTGATAGGAAGTCTATGTATTCGTTTCCGTCGACGTCCCAGAGCTTTGAACCAGAGGCTCTGTCGACGACGAGGGGATAGTAAGCAATCCTGCTCGCCTGGGATATGACCCTTCTATCTCGCTCAACGATCTCCAGGCTCTTCTCCAGCTTCATGCCATCTAAACATCGCTGAGCGGCGATTTCACTCTTTTGCCTGGAGCCATGTTAATGGATCCATTAACATCATGGAAAAATTATAACCCTGTTATGGTCGACGACATCCTCCCACCCCGAGGTGGCCTCCATCATCTCAGCTGTCGACTACTCGAAGTAGGAGGGGGGAACCATCGACCTGCCGCTCTCCTCCCTGAGGGCCTCTAACTCGGCCTTGATCTGGTTGTGTATCCTCCAGAACTCCTCCGGCATATCTGGTTCAGCGCCGTAGAACTCCTCGATGCGTTCCATCCTCTCCAGCAGCTTTTCGATCCTCAGTGAGAACTGGAGCTCGTAGTCCTCACGCCTATAATCCTTATTCAACGCCTCCCTGAAGAGGGGCTTCAGGTCTTCGTATCTCGGCAGGTATCCGACGGGGGTTTTGAGGGCGTCATACTCATCGTGTATGCGTCCCTCAGCCCATAGAATCCAGACCTTCTTATCCAGCTTGTCGTTGAGGTATCGGCCCTCATGTTTTAGGAAGTAGTTGGTGGCGTAGACCCTTGGAACCCTCTTAAGCCTCCGTCCGAACTCTATGTAGTCGCTGAGATACTTGCCCACGGGGATGACGAGGAAGTCGAGCATGGCCATGGGATTGATCTTCCTAACCCCAATCTTCTCCAATGCGGCTGGAGTAGTCTCGGACTCTATGGTAGCTCCAATGTAGACGCCGTGCTCCCAGTTGAAGGCCTCGTATATGGGGACATTCGTGTCGGAGTCTCTCCCCCCGAAGAGGATTCCCTCGACGATCACCCCCTCTGGGTCGTCTAGCCTTGGATCGACGTTCTCCAGGTCTCTGAGGCGGAGCGTATATCTGGCGTTTGGATGCGCAGGCGGTATGGGGTTTCCCTCCTCATCCAGCTTCCCCTCCCACCACTCACCTGAGTGGTTTATCCCCCTCTTAGGGAGTTCACGCCCCATCCCAAGCCAGTAGGGGACGCCGTCCACGACGAGGACATTCGAGAATATCAGCTCCTTGGGGGTGGTGAGGGCCTTATAGATGACTGGGTCGTCGACGGGATTCACGTCTTTGATTATCCCGAAGATTCCGCATTCAATGTTGACGGCCCTCGCATTCCCCTCCTCATCTATCCTTATGTAGGCTATGTCGTCTCCCACGATGGTGTTTCCAGGGAGCATAGCCGTAGAGGTCTTTCCACAGGCGCTTGGGAAGGCCCCCGTGAAGTATGTCACCCTACCCTTTCCAGGTGGGTGAACCCCCATGATGAGCATATGCTCCGCCAGCCAGCCCTCCTGGTGGGATTTGTATATGGCGAGGCGGAGGGCGAGCTTCTTCAATCCGAGGCTGTTTCCGGCGTATTGGTTGTTTACGGAGTAGACCTTGCCGTCTATCAGGTCGATGTATATTCGCCTCTTATCGACGTTCTTCGAGCATCCCCTCTCATCCAGCTCTCCAGCTGAGTGTATGAAGGCGAAGAAGTCGCTGGAGCCCCTCAGCCTCTTAAACTCCTCGTATCCGGTTCGGTAGAGTAGATCCTCGCTGTGGGCGACGTAGGCTGAGTCCGTCAGCTGTAGGGCGCAGATAGAGAAGCGAGAGTTTCTGGGGCCGAGGCAGAAGAATCTGACGAGCATCTCCTTCCCCCTCATCGCCCCATCCAGGAGTTGATGCACCTCCCTCAGCCCCTCATCTCGATCTATGGTCTTTATCCAGGGGCTTACCCTCATCCCTGGGGGTAGGAGCACCCTTGTATTCTCCTTATCCCTCGCCTGATCATAGTAGCCGTCATAGTGAACCGTATGCCCCTCAATCCTCAGCCTCATCTCCTCGCCGTTCCTGATCGCCAGCTCCCTCACATAGGCGATCTCATCGGGATCATCGGTGATGACAGAGACCTTCGCAGGCTTACATAGCCTCACATACCTCTCAACTATCCGCATCACATGGGGATTCCTAAGCTCCTCAAGCTTAGAGTAGTTCTCATCCCCTATAAGCTCCCTGAGAGAATCCACCATTCTATGAAAAGTGCTGACCGAGACTTAAAAGGCTTCAGCCTCAACCTCCTCGGCGGAGGGATAGCCGAGCTTATCCCAAATCCTTTCAGCCGCCTCTACCAGCTCCTCTACGCATCCATAGGTTCCCCCGCTGAGATGCCTCAGGATACGCTCCAGGGGCACAGCCTTCGAGGGGTGAACCCAGCATCTCCAACGTCCACAACGCTCTATGAGCGCATCCCTGGAGGCGGGCCAATCGTCGAAGCCTCTCAAGGCCCAGGAGATGGCGTCGGGGCCGAAGGGTGAGGGTGGAGGCTCCCCCTCCCTCAGCAATATGCTAAACCGATAGGCATCCCGATACATCGCATAGTTGTTGAAGAATACATAGATCCTCTCAGCGTCCAAGGCCTCAAGGCGGC
>CALEIY010000185.1 GCA_937898665.1 Candidatus Bathyarchaeota archaeon
TTTCGAGGAAACGGTATTACAGTAAGGCGGTCTATGAGCATGAGCGCATACTGGTTCCGATACCTGCCGAGGAGCGTAATCGGGTTAGGAGGTGGCTGGGACGCGACCTCCACATCGTGGTGGAGCATCTCGACTACGGCTTCGCCCTCCTAGCCGTGGCTGAGAACCCCTACATCGACGGCCTCCCCGCGACGCATATATTCCGCCGCCTCGTAAGGGCGCTGGAGAGATCCTGATCCTCTAACCCCTTTCAGGGGATGGAAATCCTAGGGCTGATCTCACCGTCTTCTGGGGATTGAAAGAGGGGATTTTTAACAGATATAGGTCTAGAGGGAATAAATATCGGGGGATGGAAAAATCCACGACCTCCCCATTTCGAGGACTTGAAACGGGGCGGTGGGGGACATCTATTACACGGAGATGTTAAAAAAGGGTGATTAGAGGGCGAGAGGGCTTAGAGGCTGGGATGATCAACCACCAAGACCTGGAGAAGCTCCTGAGGATGTTCCTAGCAGCGGATAAGACATCGGGGCTAACCGATAGGATGAGGAGGCCCTGCCCCGACTGTGGAAGGCTTCTCAGAAGGGGAAAAGACAACATCAAATGGTTCTGCGACAACCCCAAATGCCCAGTCATCTACGTCATATACGACCCCCTATGGCTGAAACCCCTCAAGATAGCGAGAGAAGCCGAGAGGAGAGAGCGATGAGCCGGCGAATTTTTTCCCAGGATATGACTGGTGGCAGTCACAAGAAGGTCAGGGTCAGCCTCAGCCTCAGCAGGGGGCTCGTCGAGGAGATAGATGCCATGAGGGGATTGATACCCCGCTCAGCCATAGTGGAGGCCCTACTACAACTAGCCCTCAGAAGGGTGAGGAGGCATCGTCAAAGCCACATCTCACCCGCCCTCCCCTACGGGGAGTCCCCTAGGTCTAAGGAGGATGACGGCTATGATGAATATTGGGATGAGAGGCACATATTCGCCGATCCACGATACGCCGAGGGGGTGGAAGAGGAGGCCTGGAATCAGGAGCTCCAAAACCGAGACCGTGAAGCTTGTGATCAAAGCTGAGAGAGGCGGCCCAAAGCCTGACAACAGACCAGCAGCCAAAAGGGAGTTCATAAATCTCAGCGGAGTCAGCGTCGGAGAGGAGCAGAACCAAAGCGGATACAAGGCCCCAGCGATGGTTGAGAGGCATCCAGCCAATGTCCAGACGAGAACCTGAAGCCTATAGGGGTTGAGGCCTACAACCATCACCAGCTCAGGATTCTCCGAAGCCGCCCTCAGGGCTATGCCCACATCGCTCCGTCTAAACATCCAGTCGAGGAGGATCGTTGAGCCTAGGGCTAGGAGGAGGGCGACGGGAAATACGAGAGCCACCCCACAGATCTCATGATCCACCTCCTTAAGGCAGAAGCGATAATCGTAGAAGACGGATTGGAGGGATGTGATCCTCGTATCCCAGATTCTATGGGCTAAACCTGGATACAGCAAAAGCCCATGGGAAGTCTTCCATAGCCACCAGGACAGTATACCCAGAAGACCTAGAAGGACGATCTGATGCGCCAACATAGCTATCGACAGCCTCAACGCCGATGCTCCACGCTTCACCAGAGGCCTAATCGAGGACAGATAGAGCAGGCAGCCCAAGCCTCCACCGAGGAGGAGGGCGAGGGGAAAGCCGAGATAAGGGGAGAACCCAAACCCCTTAGAGAGAACAAGGGTGATGAGCATCCCAAAGCCCATGAGAGCCGTCTGACCGAAGTTAGGGGCATCATGAACCCTATAGATCAGCGTGAAGCCGAGATTCAAAAGCGTCAATAGACAGCCATAGATGACGACGGCGGTTAAGAGGGGAATCAACCCATGATCCCCTCACCAACCAGAATACTTTAACCCTCCTAATCGGTGAATCCCGCTTCATATTCCTCATAAGGTTAGCAGAATTCCCTTCATCCAACCGTCACTCCTCTCCTCTTGGAGCCTTGAATCCCCCAAAGGCTGTAGCCCCGAGGCCCGAAGACCCCTGGCCAACTCTACACAGGCCTGGGGTAAGGATCATCGCCACCGCGAGGCTGAGACCATGAGTCTCATGGCCGCCCTCAAACGCCTCCTCGGCGGAGAGCGTCCACCAAAGGCTGAGAGATGGGGCGTCGGAGGCCCCATATACGAATGGCTGGAGGGGGACTATCGATGGTTCAGGCAGGATGAACTGGTGCACCGATGCATCCTGGTAAACGCCTTCTTCTCAACCATGGCCTCAGGCTTCGACACAGTCCTCGAGGCCTCCAGGCCTGGAGTCGACGTCGCCGACTACCGGTTTGTGAAGGAGCGGATCGACGAGTTCAACCGCCGCGTCAACCTCGACTTGGCACTATTCATCGCCCAGGTTAAACGCAGCATCTACGGCCGAGCAGGCTTCGAGATCGTCTTAAGGGCCGATGGATCGCCTTCAAGGCTTCTCCCACTGAGGAGTGAGAGCCTCAGACCCAGGCTCGATGAGGGCTGGAACCTCATCGGCTTCGACTATCAGGGTCGAAGAGGCTTCTACACCCCTGATGAGGTTCTCTACTTCGTCAACCTCCCCCTCGAGGCCGATATGGTAGGCGTAAGCGACATAGAGCCCATAAGGGCCGTCTGTAGGGCGAGGCATGAGCTCCTACGGGAGGACTTCCCAGAGATCATTCGAAGCCTCTGGGCTCCCTACATAATCCTGAGGGCTGACACCAGGGGATTGGCCGCCGATGAGGTTGACAGGGCGCTGGAGGAGCTGGTTGAGGTTCTAAAGGCCGGTAAGAGCATCGTCGTCAATGAATCCGTTGAGGCTCAGGTTGTCCCCCTCTCCCCAGACATTAAGGGCCTAGTGGAGCTCCTCGATCGGCTTGATCAGGCGATCATAGCCAACTTCGCCGTCCCAAGGCTCCTTCTCGGCAGACCGGTGGAGAATAGGGCGACGGCCTACGCGGAGCTGGAGGCCTACATAAATGGCCCAATAGCCCACATCAGGCGATACCTGAAACGTGAAGTCGAGAGACAATGGTATCAGAGATGGACGAGGTGGATCCTCAGCGAGAGAGGCCTTGACGCTGAGAATCCCCCAGTCAGGGTGAAGCATCGCTGGAGGCCGTTGAGGCTGAGAGACCTCTACGAGATGATGCGGGGAGTCTCCCTCCTCTGGGGTCGAGGCGAAGGCCCCCTCGCTGGGAGATTGGGGAAGGTCTGGGAGCTCCTCGGATGGGATCCCTCAGAGCTGGGTGAGGAGCCATGAGTCTTAGAGAGCTATGCTTCCAAGCCTCCCTCAACAGCCTCCGAACAGGGAGGCTCGCAACCTTCTACATCATCGACACAACCCTAAACAGGAATGGATGGAGAGTCACCGATGAGGCCCTTGAGAGGGCTCTCCCAACGCTGCTGGGCAAGCCCCTCGGCTGCGTCCCAGGATATGGGGTGAACCATGTAGCTGAACCCCAGATCGTCGGCCGCTTCATCACAGCCGAGAAGCCCGACGGCTACCTCCTGGCGACGGCTGAGATCACCGACCCAACAGCTTGGGAGAAGCTCCAGAGCGGAGAGTGGGGCCCCGTCAGCGTCGTCATAAAGGCCCATAAAGTTAGATGTAGCCTATGCGGAGCCGACGTCACCTCAGGGCCTGATGAACACATCCTAAATGGGGAGGGCCACCAGGTCATCGAGGACTTCACCTTTGAGAGAGTTGACTTCGTCTCAAATCCAGCCTATCCATCAGCCCGCCTCATCACCCTCAAGGCTGCCGCCGTCCCCTACGAGGAGACTCCAAAGGCTCCGATGGACTACCCCTGGGATGCGGATGAGGCTGAGAGGCGGATAAGGCTCTGGGCTGGAGGCCCAGATAAGGAGAACATCGATTGGTCGAGGTATCGGAGGGCCTTCGCCTGGTATGATGTCTCAAACCCTGAGAACTTCGGCAGCTATAAGCTGCCCCATCACGATGTCATCGACGGACGCCTCCACGTCGTCTGGAGAGGCGTCGTCGCAGCGATGCAGAGCCTCCTAGGGGCGAGGGGAGGCGTCGACATTCCCGAGGCTGATCGAAGGGCAGTCTATGAGCATCTCGCAGGCCACTACAGGGAGTTTGGACGTGAACCCCCAGAGTTCAGGGCTTCATGGTTTACCCATTCGGGCCTCGGGGTCAAGCCCGAGGGTGGAGGGGTGGAGGAGATGGAGGTGGAGGAGCTGAGAGCCGAGGTGGAGTCGCTGCGGAGGAGGGTTGAACGGGTTGAGAGACTTCTTGAGGCCTCTCAGAGGCCTAAGGCGAGGCCCAACGGCCTAGACGAGGTGAGATCGGCGATGGAGGAGGCTCGACTGAGGCTCTTCGGATATAGGAGGGATAGCTGATGGCCGCCGGCGACATTAAATACGAGTATGGTCTATGGCTGCTCCCCGTCAGCAAGACGGCGGAGGCTGACATCTCCAAGGGGCAGCTCGTCTCCCTCAGCGATGGCGTCCCCGCGGCAGCTGGAGACCACGCCCCCTTCGGCGTAGCCATAGAGGACATAGCATCAGGCGAGGATATGAGGGGGAAGATCATCATCAGCGGCGTCGTGGAGGTCGTGGCCGGAGGCCCCCTATCGGCTCTGAGCTACGTGAAGGCTGGAGACGGCGGCAAGGTCGTCGACTACGTCGAGGGAACCGACGCCGAGAGCCTCATCGCGGGGATAGCCCTCGACGCAGCGGCGGGAGACGGCGACATCATAAGGCTGCTCCTGAGGTGAGAGGATGACGGGCATCAGGGTTTGGAGATCTCCACTCACCGGCGGCTACTATAGGCAGAGGAGGCCGATGGTCTTCGAGGCTCAGGCCCTGACGCCCAGCGATGTCGAGGCCATAGAGGCCGCAACGGTTCTCGACGAGGTCATCGGCCTCGCCCGACCCCAGTATAGGCTGAGAAGGATATGCCGTGAGGTGAGGATGGAGCGCCTAACAGCTAGGGTCGACATCGCCAGGGGGCTGACGGGGCAGGAGAAGGTTCCGCCGATGGTGGAGGCCGAGCTATCGGCTGAGACCTATGAGAGCATAGACTTCAACCTCTGGAAGAACGTCGTCCACGTAGTCATCAGCGATGAAGCCAGGATGAGGGCCGCCCACGACATCCTACGGCTGCATGTGGAGGATGCGGCGAGGGAGCTGGCACGGATGGAGAATAAGCAGATCGCAGAGGAGCTCGCTAAGGCCCCTGAGGTCTCAGCCTCAGGCCCCTGGGACTCGATGACCGGAGGCGTAAGCGACTACAACCCCTTCAACGACCTCCTAAACGTCTTCAACACCCTGAAGGCTGAGGGCTATGAACCCGACTACGCCGTCATGCATCCCAAGACGTGGGGAGGCTTCATAACGAACACCTATGTCCGAGACCTAGTCCAGGCAGGGGTCGCCGCCCTAGGCAGGGAGGGCGGCGAGTTCACCATTCCAGGCTACCCCTCGGTGAGGGTTGTCGTCGACCACGCGGTAATGCCGGAGACCAGCTGCTACGTGCTCTGCTCAACGGCTCCGGCCATCGTCCTAGGCGTCGGGCCGACGGAGGCTGCCCAGTATAGGGATGAGCGAGCCGGCTATTACGCCTACATCATAAGGCAGTGGCTCCAGCCGAGGCTCATCGTCGAAGAGGCCGTTAGGGAGATAACGGGGGCGCATAGCTAACCCCTCTTTTTCTCCGACGATTGGTTAAAGCCGCTTTAACCTAAATGGGGGTGGGAGGCTGCCCTACTCGGAGCCGGGTGATGTGAGGAGGCTCGTAGAGACCACCCTCAGCGACGATGAGATAGCTGAGATCATAGAGATATGCGACGCGGAGATCGACCGTAGAATAGGCCCTCAAAACCCTTCAGACCCCCTCATCAGGAGGCTGTCAGCCCTCCTGGCTGCTAGAACCATCAAGTTGAGGGAGCCGAAGGCGAGGGCCATCGGAGAATACCGGGAGGAGTCCGGCGACATATTAGACATCTGGGAGTGTGAGATCGAGCGCATCTATAGGCTCTATGAGGCCTTCAAGCTCTCATCGACGAGTTATCGATACATGGAGGAGTCCAGGCCTTGAGGGATGACCCATGCGCACCGCCTTCGATGAAACACTGAGGGCTATCTCCATCATCCTAAGCCTCCTCAACTCGGAGTCGAGGAGGTGGACAGCCCTCTACATGGAGGCGATAGCTGAGGGAGTCTCACCCAGCGCCTTCAGAAACATCCTGAGATGGCTGCTTAGACATGGATACGTTGAGAGACCTAAGCGAGGCGTCTATAGGGCCACGGAGAGGGGGAGAAAACTCCTTGAGGCCCTACCCTGGAGAAAGCGATGTAGACAGACGAGGCTGGATGAATACATCGAGTCCTAATCATGGGCGATGGGTCGACTCTACACCATAAGATTTCAGTGAAGATACCCATATTGAGTAAAACCTTAATATCAAAACCCCGATTATTCGAAACACACGGAGGATTCCGGTTGGCCGAGATGATCGATGAGGTGCTGGAGAGGAGTCTTGGGAAGACGGTGTTGATAAAGCTGAGAAGCGGGCGGATACTGAGGGGAGTCCTAGAGGGCTTTGATCAACATATAAACCTCGTCCTACGAGATGCGGAGGATATCAGCGACCCCGAGAACGTGGAGAAGATTGGAACCATAATTCTGAGGGGAGACAACGTAGTTATGATCTCGCCTCCACCTTAAGGTGATCCTTCATGCCGACTAAGCATGCCATCCATCATGGAAAGAGGGTTCACATCCGTTGTAGACGCTGCGGCCGGAGAGCGTATCATATACGGAAGAAGCGCTGCGCGGCCTGCGGCTTCGGGGCTTCAAAGAGGCTGAGGAGATACTCCTGGAGCCGTAAGACCCTGAATCGATCGAGGAGAATAGTGTGAGGAAAATCATGGGAGATTTCTGATAGCTATATCTTGAGTAGCTGCGGATATCTGAAGAGGCTGTCAGCCGCTATTGTGACCAGCCTACATCCCTCCCCGAGCTCCTCGGCCACCTTGATGGCCGCGTGGACTGCCGCCCCCGTCGAGGGGCCTACCAGTAAGCCCTCTAAAGCCGCCAGCCTCCTAACGGTCTCTATGGCCGCCGCCTGGGAGACCTCGATGACCTGATCAACTATATGCCTATTCTCGATGTAGAATCTCGGCTTTATCACCTTGGATAATCCCCCTATCCTATCCTCATGTCTCGCCTCCTCGTGCACGAGGGCTGAACCCCTTGGGACTACGCCGATGATCCTAACCGATCCGATCTCCTCCTTCAGCCTCCTCCCAACTCCTATAATGGTGCCGCCGGTTCCTATGCCCATGACGAAGGCGTCGATGTCTCTATTCATCTGTTCCAATATCTCTGGGCCTGTGGTCTCATAGTGGGCCTTGATGTTGGCCTCATTCTCAAATTGATTTAGGAAGACTCCCCCCATCTCCTCAGCCATCTCTCCAGCCCTCCTGAACTGCTCCTCCTCGCTTTCGATCCTCACCGTCTCCGCTCCTAGAAGTCTGAGGGCCATCTCCCTAACCTCTGAGACCTCCGGCTCTAGGATGAGCATCGGCCTCAAGCCGAGTCTAGAGGCGATCCAGGCTATGGCCGTCGCCGTGTTCCCGCTGCTCACCTCGATGACGGGGTCACCCCTCCTCAATAGACCCTTTTCAACGGCGTCTCGGATCATGTAGTATGCTATACGATCCTTATGGCTTCCACCTGGATTGGTATACTCCAGCTTCAGATATATCTCAACTCCCTCAGGGGCTATGCGTCTCAGCCTCAGGAGGGGAGTCCCACCAATCAGCTTTGATAAGGCTTCAAGCTCCTCCATCATATCAGTTGAGATAGGATGCGTCCCCTTATAAGAGGGAGCCTTAGAGGTTTAAAAGGGGAGGGTTAGGTCACCCTCGCTCCGTTTGGTATATCCCTATCGACGGTGAGGAGGGCCAGCTTGCCGTCGTGCTCCGCCGCTAGAAGCATGCCGTTGGAGACCACGCCGAATATCCTCGCCGGCTTGAGGTTTTTAAGCACTATTATCCGCTTACCCATCAGCTCCTCCGCCGTGTAGTAGCCCACTAAACCCGTGACGATCTGTCGAACCTCATCTCCCAGGTCTACCCGCATTTTATAGAGGCTCTTCGACCCTGGTATGCGCTCCACCTCTACGACGGTTCCAACTCTCATGTCGAGCTTCTTAAACTCCTCTATGGTGACGATGCCGCTCATAGAGGCACCTCCAATATCTCCCCCTCAACTCCTATTTAGTTATAGCCTTCAGCTGCGCCCTGTACATATCTATGATCTCCTTAACCCTCGTCGCATCTTCAGGCCCCTTATCTGTTCTCCATCGGCCTGTGAACCTTGGGAACCTTATGGCCAATCCTGATCCCTCTCTAATGACGTTGAAGGCGCAGGTATGAGTTGGACTAAGCGTTATCTCATCCCCTATAACCTCTATTACGACCGCCGGCTCAAACCAGACGTCAGCCTCCAACAATGCGTCAACCCTCGGATGCTTGTGCTCGATTTGATATTCCTTCAACTTCTCGGGGAGCTCCGCTAGATCCTTATCGGTGAAGCCTGAGCCGACTTTACAGACGGTTCTAAACATATCTGCCTCATGGTCATAGGCGGCTGCGAGCAGCGCACCATAGGTTCCAGCCCTCTTCCCCCGTCCATAGAAGGCTCCGACAATGACGAGATCCACGGGTTCCACCATCTTGCTCTGATAGCTCCTCTTCAGCTTCACCCACAGCCATGATCGAGCTCCAGCCCTGTAGATGGATTCATCGCTCGTCGACTTCACGACGAGGCCTTCACACCCCTCGGCGATGGCCTCCTCGAAGAAGCGTTCCATCTCCCTTGGATCCGAGGTTCTCAGGGCTTTCACAAGCTTGAAGCGGTCGGTCTCCTCAACGATCTCCTCCAGCCTCCTCCTCCTCTCCAGATATGGTTTGAGGGTTAGATCCTCGCCGTCGACGTAGAGGCAGTCGAAGAGGTATACTGCGATGGGATACTTCTCCATCATCTCCTCGATGCCATACTTACGCCTCCGATGCATCAACACCTGAAATGGCTGGAGCTCTCCGGTTTCGGGGTCTATGGCTACGGCCTCACCCTCGATGATGGCCTCCTCCGCCTTGACGTGTCTCTTAGTCATCTCCACGGCGTCGGGATACATGTGGGTTATATTCTCGAGGCGTCTGGAGAAGATCTGTATCCAGTCCCCCTTCTTATGTATCTGGAAGCGCTCCCCGTCGAGTTTATACTCCGCTGCGCACCTACCCTCCAGCTTATCGACGATCTCCTCCGGCGTTGAGAGCCTCTGGGCCAGCATCATTCTAATGGGCTTGCCGACGACGACCTTAACCTGCGAGACGGCTTCCAATCCCTTCTCGGCGAGGATTCTGGCGATGTATCCCAGGTCGCTGGTGAGGTTATAGGCCCTCTCCAGCTTCGGCCTACTCTCCGTGGAGCCGGTGTAGGCTAGGGCTAAGGCGTCAAGGATGGTCATATCCCCAACGCCTAGTCGAAGGGTTCCGACCACTGTTCTCGCGAGGTATCTCGCCTCCCTCGGCGTGGCGTTGGCTAGAAGCCCTATGAAGCGCTCAATCTTCCTCCCGGCGCTCCCTTTCCCGGACTCCTTTGCTATCGCATCTAGGGTCTCGTAGACCTCCTCAACGGTGAGGGGTTTATAGAAGAGGCTTCTAATCTTCTTCTCCGAAAGCGCCCGTTCAGCCACCCGTCCTATGTCGCCCTCCTCCGCCATCATCGCATCGACGTCGCTCCGCTCCAGGCCCGTCGCCCTCGCTATGGCTTCGAGGGCCATCTTCTCCGCTATCCCTATCTCAGGCTCCCCCATCCAGTCGGGGTGTATCTTCCCCTGCGTCAGGTAGATGACCTTCTCCAACTCCTCCGGCTTGGCATCCTTGAATAACTCGGCGAGGATCGAGATCATCTCCAACCTCTTCGTAGTGGCCTCCAGCCGCTCATAGGTCTCAGCTAACTCCGCGTAGAGCATCAAGTTGAAGTTAGATTCGACACCTATAAAGCTCACCTAAATCAAAAAACCGCTTCGACAAAATTTCCCTCCCACGAGTCGAAGAAAATTATGACGAGAGATCCTAGGGAGGAGACCTAATCTAGGCCATTTCTTGAGATGAGAATCCTGTAGAAGCCCTTTCACTCCGAATCCATCAATCGATGGACGTAAGCCCCTCTTCTAAAGGGAGACCCCATCTCAGGGATTACATGATCCAATAAATCCTGAGGATATGGGAGAGGAGAGAAAACCCGATAGCCTTAAGGATTGAAGGGAGAAACTTGGGAAGGAGGTGTTGGATGCCTCCATTTTCCAGGGCGTCATATATAAAGACCATCAATATCATGCTGCTCCTCATCCTCCTTCCCCTAGTGGCTCAGATCCCTCACATCGAGGGTTCGGAGGAGCGTCTATTTGCCGAGGTTCCCAAGGCCGATCTAGTCGTGATGACGCCTATGTGGCCGACGTATTGTGGAGGGGCTGAAAGCTTCAACTTTGAGAATGTCGCCCCTGGCGGCGTCGCATCC
>CALEIY010000186.1 GCA_937898665.1 Candidatus Bathyarchaeota archaeon
TATGTTGAGTCTAAGAGGATTCGATCAGCCATAAAGCCCCTCCTGCTCCAATTCGGACTCCCTCTCAAACTCCTCCACGGTCGTTTTAGCCCACCTCTCACCCCTCAGGGCGAGGGTGAGGGGGTCTGATATGAACTCTAGGACGAGTCTTCCATCCTCAATCTCCATCACAACCCTATCCCCCTCCCTGATCTCAAGCCTCCTAACTATCTCCTTTGGTAAGTAGAGGGTGTTCTTCCTTCCAACCCTGGAGATATATCTCTCAGCCATTTCAGATAAATAGCGATAACCTGGTTAAATTAAATTTTCCGGTAAATAGATTTCACCAGAATTAGTAGGTTCTGCTGATGAAGAAGTCTACGAGTTCCTCTAGGTCTCTACGTGCCTCGCACTCTGGGAACCCCCTCAGCCTTCTCTTCGCCTCCTCGACGTATCTCTCAGCTTCGCGTCTCGCATACTCTATGGATCCGAGTCTCTCGATGCTCTCTATGGCTCTGCGTATGGCCTCTGGAGATGCATCCTCGACGCCGAGGACTGATTCTATGATGCGGCGCTCCTCCCCTGAGGCGTTTTTGAGGGCGTGGATTATGATGAGGGTCTTCTTCCCCTCTCGTAGGTCGCTTCCGACGGGCTTGCCGAGGGTCTTCTCATCGGCCGTTATGCCTAGAATGTCGTCGATGATCTGGAAGGCGACTCCGGCGTTATATCCATAGCCCCTTAGGAGCTCCACCTCTTCTTCGGAGGCTCCTCCTACGATGGCTCCGATCTCTGCGCAGGCCTCGAAGAGGGAGGCTGTCTTGCCGCCGACCATCCTGTAGTAGTCCTCCTCGGAGACTTCGCTCAGCTTTGGATAGGAGACGTCTAGTATTTGGCCCTCGCAGATGTGGATGGCCGCCTTGGTCGCCCTCCTGATACAGTTCAATATGCGTTCTGGGGGTATCCCCTCCACCTGGGTCATGGCCTCGTAGACCTTTGCGAATAGGAGGTCTCCGCTGGCGAGGGCGAGGGGCAATCCATATTTTACGTGGACCGTTGGGACTCCTCGGCGTAGCTCGTCTCTGTCCATTATGTCGTCGTGGATGAGGGTGAAGTTGTGGAGCATCTCCACGGCTGCTGCGAAGGGGAGCGCCCTCTCAGCTTCGCCTCCGACGAGTTCGCAGCTCTTCAAGACGAGGTAGGGTCTCAGCCTCTTACCCCCAGCCTCCAGGAGGTATCTTGAGGCCTCGTAGAGTATCTCCGGCTCCCCCTCTAGGAGTTTCATTATGTAGGCGTCCACTCGCTCCGCGTTTCTCCTAAGCTTCTCCATCAGGTTCATCGTCCACCCCTCCTGGCATAGCTCTCGGGGTTGAATCCCCTCATCCTCAGCCATTCGGCTGTCTTCCCCGTGATGACTATGGGCGTCCTCCTCAACTCCTCCACGTCTCTGGCTCCGACGAGGAACATAACCGTCCTCAGCTCTCTTACGAGTTCCAGGATATAACTCCTGACGCTGTCGAGGCCCTCAACGGCTCTGTGGAGGAAGGGTCTTGCGATGCCGACGGCGTCGGCTCCGAGGGCTATGGCCTTGGCTATGTCCAGCCCCGTTCTAATGCCTCCGGAGGCTATCACCCGTAGATCGGTTGATTGGCTGACCTCCACGATGCTTATGGCTGTGGGTATGCCCCAATCTCCAAGGGCTTTTCCCAGGGCTTCCCTCTCCTTGTCGCCGACTTCTCGGGCTATGTGGTGTTCGACGATGGCCCAGCTTGTTCCACCTGCTCCGCCGACGTCGATGGCCTCGGCTCCAGCCTCCTCTATACGCCTGGCATCCTCAGCTGAGACTCCGCATCCGGTCTCCTTCATTATTATCGGCGTCTCCAGGGCCTCAGTCAGCTCCCTTATCCTGCTGAGTATTCCCCTGTATCTGGTTTCGCCGCCCACTTGGACGGCCTCCTGTAGGGGGTTCATATGTATCGCGAGGGCGTCTGCCTCCACCATCTCTATGCATCTTCTCGCCTCCTCCACGCCCCAGCCGAGGGATAGCTGTGGGCAGCCGAGGTTTGCGATGACGAGGGTGTTGGGCGCCCGTTCTCTGACGATGGTGAAGGTTGGCTCCCTGGATGGGTCTTCGAGGGCGATGCGCTGGCTTCCGACCCCTATGCCTATGCCATACTCCTCGGCTGCTGTGGCTAAGACCTCGTTTATCCGTTTACCCTCCTCCGTTCCGCCGGTGAGGGCTGAGATGATGATGGGGGCCTCAAGCCTCCGGCCGAAAAGCCTTATAGAGGTGTCAACCTCCTCCAGGTCGATCTCGGGCAGCGCCCTATGGATGAGGTGTACCTCCTCCAGGCCTGTTGAGGCTCCCGACTCCACGGCCTCCTCTAGGGAGACCCTGATATGCCTATTCTTCCTCTCCTCAATCGTCGGCATCGAAGACCACCCAGCTTCCCCTAACAGCTTCGCCCCGCAGGGCTTTGAGGATAATCCCCTCCCTCATGGCGTTGAGGATGACGACCTCCACCCCCATCTCCGCGGCCCTCAAGGCCTCCTCGACCTTGCCCTTCATGCCTCCCGTGACGTCGAAGGCCGTCGGCGAGGCCGTCTCCAACTCCTTTAGGGTGGAGGGCGTAACCCTCTCCAAGAGTTTGCCTCTCCCCCTCTTAGGGTCTTTGGTGTAGACGCCGTCGACGTCTACGCCGTATATCAGTCTCTCAGCCCCCAGCTCTACGGCCAATCTGGAGGCGAGCTGGTCTCCAGAGAGGATGGTGAAGCCCCGCCGAGTGTCGAGGACTGCGTCGCCATAGAGGACTGGGGTCAAACCCATCTCCAGCATCCCCCTAATGACCTGGAGCTCCAGCTTCGTGATCCTCCCATCGGTGGTGATGATGAGGGAGGAGGGTGGAACCCCTATGGCTGGAACTCCGGCTTCGATGAGCGCCTCGACGATTAGGGTGTTCAGCTTCACCATCGCTTGATGGGTCTCGGCGAAGCCTCGGAGCTGATTCTCTGAGCGGTATCCCCCCGCGATGCCGTAGCGGCTGGCCACGGGATGCCCATAGGAGCCTCCTCCATGTATGAGGATGAGCTTCGCACCCGCCTCCGCGATCTCCCCAGCCAGTCTCCTGATGGCTTCAGGCCGCGGCGTCATGGGTTTATCCTTCACGGTGATCACGGAGCCTCCCAGCTTCAGAACTATCAAACCTCCTCCACCTCCACTCCGATGTCGGTGAAGCCGGCTCTAAGGGGTCTACCCCCCACCCTCCTGATAGCCTCGGCCACCCTCCCCCTATCGGGCTGTTCCACGAGGGCTATGATGCAGCCTCCTCCGCCGGCTCCGGTGAGCTTAGCCCCCAAGGCTCCAGCTGAGCGGGCTGCATAGATCATCCTATCCAGCTCGGGCGTCGAGACCCCGAGGGCTGAGAGGAGGCCGTGATCGATGTCCATCAACTCTCCAAGTCGTTTTAGGTTGCCTTCCCTCAAGGCCTTATAGCCCTCCTCTGAGAGCGTCGCTATGGCGTCTATGATGGCGTCCACAACCTCTCTATGTCGCTCCCACAGCCTCCTAACCTTGGCCACTAAGGCTCCCGTTGATCGACGCCTCCCCGAGTCTCCTATGATGAGGGGTAGCTCCTCCACCTTGAAGCGTTCAAACCCCTTTCCACGCTCGTATCTCAGAGCGCCCCCATAGGTGGAGATGTGGTTGTCGATGCCGCTCGGCGTCCCATGGACTATGCGCTCCCCCTCATAGGCGATCTCGCAGACCATCTCCTTGGGAAGATTCTCCCCTGAGAGGAGGCGTCCAACCGCCGCGGCCGTCGCAACAGATATGGCAGCTGAGGATCCCAAACCCTCCGCTGGGGGGATCTCGGATTCAACTCTGATCCTCAGCCCCCTAGTGGCTTCAAACCTCTTCATGGCTTCGAGGGCTACAACCCTGATGGGGTTTAGACTCCTCCACCTCTCCGAGCCGCCTCTAATGGGGTGGTAGCGTCCACGGGCGTCGAAGTGGCCTGAAACCCCGATGTCGGGGGCCTCAATCCATATTCCGTCATCCTCTCGCTCCTCAGCCCAGATATGCGCCCTCAAGTCGATGGCGAGGACGATGGCTGGGCCGCGGTAGACGACGCTATGTTCCCCGAGGAGTATCGCCTTCCCAGGGGCTGAGGCGTGGATCATCGCCCTCTACCGAGTCAGCTTTAGTGAAGCATAGCCGACGACGGCGGAGTAGTCTCCCGTTACGTCGCCGCTGGTGTGGTAGGCCAGCAGCTCCGCGGAGGAGGCTCCCAGCTCTTTGGCCGCCGTTATCGCCGCGGATACGGGGCCATATCCACACATGGAGACTCCATAGCGTCTAACGGTTCTCTGAACCTCCTCCTCGTCTAGGTTGAGGATAGCCTCGATGACCCTCCTATCATTCCGCTCAGCCCTAGACTGAGGCTCATAGTGGCTGAAATCCGTTGAGGCTATGATGACGACGTCCCTCCCCCTCGACGCCTCGGCGATGGCTCTCCCCACAGCCCTACTCGTCTCCAGGTCTTGGAGGCCCATACAGATGGGGACGAATTTGAAGCCTGAGCCGTAGAGGTATTGGAGGAAGGGAAGCTGAACCTCTATCGAATGCTCCCTGAGATGGGCCATCTCATCGATGTCTATGATGTCTGAGGCCTTGAATATGGCTTGGGCGAGTTCCCCATCGATCTCGACGACGCCTAGGGGCGTCTCCCATGCTCCCTCACCCATCATCGCCACTGGGCTTCCCAGCCCGGTGTGATTCGGCCCTAGGATGATGAGAGTAGAAGGCCTCCCGTCGAGGGCTAGGTGATAATAGCCATGGGCTGCGACAGGCCCAGAGTATATGTATCCGGCGTGGGGTGAGATCAAGGCGACGATTCGGCGTTCCCCCCTCCCCCTCTTCGGCAGCGCTCCAGGGCCGAGTCTATGCCTGAAACATTCCTCTATGCTCCTCCTCAATCCCTCTGGGTCGCCTGGGTAGAAGGATCCGGCGACCCAGGGTCTCCTCACCCCCATTTCGGTTCCTCCCCTTTTTAGATCGGGGTCTCAAACTCCTCGACGGGGACGGGGAGGTCTCCATCTGGGGGTATCTCACCAAGCTCCCTCTTAATCTCTCGGCATAGCAGCCAGTAGACGAGGGCGAGGCTCCTTCGACCCTTATTGTTGACGGGGATGACGAGGTCGATATTTGAAACTGTGTTATCGGTGCTGCAGAGGGCGACGACGGGTATCCCCATCTCGCCGGCCTCGATCAGGGGCTGCTCATCGGCTATTGGATCGGTGATGACGACGGCGACGGGCTCTATGTAGCCTGAGAAGTAGGGGTTTGTGAAGGTTCCAGCGGTGAATCTCCCCGTTATGGGGATGGCCCCCGTCAACTCGCAGAACTTCTCCACGGGTCTCCGGCCATAGTGCTTAGCTGATACGACCACAACCCTGCTGAGGTTGAGTCTCGATAGGAACTTGGCCGCCACCCTGATGCGTTGACAGGTCTTCTCGACGTCTAGGATGAAGAGGCCATCTGGTCGAACCTTATAGATGTAGGGCTCCATATCCCGCATCTTAATCCTGGTTCCGATGTGGATGCCCGCGGAGAGGAGCATCTCCTGGGGGAGTAGAAGCTCAGCCTCACCCTCCTCAGATGACAAGGCTACCCCTCCTTAAACGTTGATCTATCCCTCTCCTCATAGAGTCTCAAAATCTCATCGATGAGATTGACGTGGGACAACAGCATCCTACGGCAGCAATATCGGGTGACGCCTAGGTCGTCGAGGACTGCCGCCGGATGCTCGCCCGCGGCCACCCTCCTAGCGAACTCCTCCCACTTATCGCCGATGACCTTGCCGCAGGAGAAGCATCTAACCGGTATGATCATTCAGGTCTCCCCGCCCCACAGAGTAAGCTGAGTGAAACCCTTATAATTTTTAAAGGTAGCGCCG
>CALEIY010000187.1 GCA_937898665.1 Candidatus Bathyarchaeota archaeon
CCCCTCGATAATACTCAGATTTATCCGTTGAAACCGTTAATGAGGCCGCCCCTATATTTGGAATAGGCATCATAAGGGCGATTATCAATATGAGAAGCGCCCCGAAGTTGAATAGAGCTAACTTCCTCATACCAATCACCTCACGTCACGGTGAAACTCGTCTCCTTAGCCTCTGGAGCCAATGCCACGCCATCTGGAAGCCATCCACTCCACGCCATCGCCCTCACCTTATACGTCCCCGTAGCGGCGCCAGCTGGAATAGTCCAGTCAAAGCTAACTGTCTGGATCTCCCCCCTAGTTATCGTCATCGAACTCGACATCATCACCTTCATCGGCCTTTTCTCTCCATCCATTATGGCTATGATCACCCGATACGTCTTAGACTCAACGAAATAATTCCAGTAGTAGTATTCGCAGTAGTATTCAGGCGGGGGACAATAGTACCAATAGTAGTAACCATAGGGGGTTTGATAACCCACAGCCATCTCGATCTTCACCTGAAATGTGACCGTTTCTCCCCTTGAGAAGGTTGTTTTTCCTTGAGTCTTTACTTCGAGTATCCGTAGTGGATACTTCTGTGATGGTGCGATGAAGGCGAAGAGGGCTTGAATATAGGTGTAGGTGACAGCGACTCCGAGGGCGATGAGTATGCCGAGGGCGATGAGCCTCTTGGCGTCGAGAACTATCACTATCTCCTTCTCATCGCTAAGGCTCATATTGATCGCTATATCTTCCCAGACCCTATAAGTGTTTTATGCTTCTCCGAAAGATAATAGCGAGGCAGCGATGAAAGACGAGAATTATCGGGCTTATAAGTACTTGAAGCCTGGCATCGATTATAGGGTTTTAAGCTTCGAACTGGTTTCAACCGGAGTGGCGATATAGGGTACCTCTATCTAAGGTTGAAGAGGAGAGGGTTGAGGAGCTTCTAGAGCGTTACATCATCATAGATCTCCATGAACATCCCCTCCTATTCCCGGAGAATGTGGAGGAAACCTGGGATTATACTGGGGAGGGAGATGCTTCCTCGCCTATGAAGCCCTGAGACAGCCCCACATTGACTGTGTCTTCGATCACTTGATGGATGGCTTTTGCACATCTATACGAAGCATGGATGGGATTGGCTTGGGACGATCCACGACTTAGGGATGAGGCTCTATGATATCGCTCATCAAGACCTTGTCATCCATCGTACCCGTGTCTAGGATATATTGAAGGCTCATGAGGAGGATAGGGTTGCCTGGGTTGCTGCCTTGGAGTGTCGGCGACCTGTATAGAGAACGAGGTAGATAGAATCGACATACTCTATGGCTTAGGCGTTCGCTGCATGGGCATCTGCTACAATGAGGCTAATATGTTGGGCAGCGGTCTAGCTGAGAGACGGGACGGCGGGGAAGCTAGTTCAAGGTGGTCTTGAAGTGCTCCGTGATCTTTATGTTTCTCCTGGCGAGCTCCGAGAGGAATCTGTCGGCCAGCTTCTCATCATATCCGATCCTGTCTCTTATACACATCTCCGAGCCCACGAGACCTCTCTACATCTCGTATGCCGTCTTCTGCTTGAAAAA
>CALEIY010000188.1 GCA_937898665.1 Candidatus Bathyarchaeota archaeon
GTCTTTGGGAACTCTGGGCCTTGGAAGATACAGAAGACGGAGGATTTTTCGATGGGCTCCGTCTCCAAAGACAGGTTTCGCCTCATGAGGTATTCCTTCCAGGATTTTAGGAGATGAACATCCTCGGTTCTCATGGAGGTGAAGACTGCGCAGTCGCGTTTGATGATGCGGGTTACATCTCTGATATCTATCGGCGGAACGGCGAATTCGCTGTATTCAACCGCATCGACGAGGCCGGCTATGGTGCCCGCTATCACCCTGTTGGCCATCATCATCGCAACCCCTATGGAGGAGCTGTAGACGACGGCTCGTTCATTGTCGTAGAGTATTGGGGGGAGGCCGAATTCGATGAGGTGTGCCAGACCCTTCCTCGCGTTCTCCAGCAGCAGCTCTCCCTCCCCCCGTCTCGGGAGCGTCGCCATGGGTATAATGGGAATCCCCAGCCTGCTGGCCACGTCCCTGGTGACCTCGGCGAGGGTCAGTGATCCGAAGCCTCCGCCTAGGCAGCCTATGGAGAAGCCTATGGCGAATCTATGCTTATTATAGATGGCCTCAATCTCGTCGAGTATCTTCGTACTCTCCTCCCTGTACATCTCAAGGCCCTTCTCGGCATCCTTACCGGCCCCGAAGCCTGGGCCGACGACCCTCATGACGAAGCGCTTGGGCATACGCTTCATGTGAGCCTTCTTGAAGCGCTCCCTAACCCTCCTGAAATCCCTCTCACTGGAGTTTATACAGTAGCAGAAGGAGCCGGACTTCCTGATGGTGTCATACTCTATATAGGCTCTTGAGAGGATGTTTACTCCACCGCTGCCTACACCTAGGAGAAAGACCCCCAACTCCCACTCCCATAGTGATCGAGGGCTAAATCCTAAAAAGAGTTCTGACACCGCTGAAAGATTCGGAGATGGGATTACTGGGTCTTAAGGCTCCACCCAGGCATACGCCTAAACCTGATCTTGGCTAACCCCTCAAGGATGAGGCGATCCTCCTCCCTAAACCCGAGGGAGTGAAGAATTCCGGAGATATAGCATGAAAGCAGCTCAGTCCCCTCCCTGGAGAGAGTGAAGGAGACGAGGGAGACGAGGAGCTCCAAGTCGTCTCCCCTAAAGGAGACCTCATCGAGGTTCCAGTGATATCTCAAAACCTCCTCCAAGAACCCTATAGGATTCTCGTCTCCCAGCCTCGTCTTCAGGTATTGGCCATACCATCTACCGGCCTCAAACCATAGATTTCTAAGCTCCTCACCCACCTCCCTATAGGCTTTCGACAATAGGGGTTGGAGAGCCGTCCTAGGAGCCTGGAGGACTCCAGCCCCCCTCTGAATCTCCATCATCCGATAGAGGCTTAAGGCCTCCCCGAGGGTGACACCCATCTCCTCAGCCCTCAAGGCCTCCCTCAGTATCGAGGCGACGTAGGCGGAGAGGGAGACCCTATGCTTCACAGCCACCTCCTTAAGTCTATCAGCCAGCTCCGCGGGAACCACTAGAAGCTTCGTATCCTTCACGCCCTTAATCATCGCCCACCCTCCCGAATCGATAGTGGATGGCACCCCGGGAGACCTCCCTGGAGTCGGCCTCATATCCCAGGGCCTTGAAGACCCCTTCGATGAAGAGGCTTAGGGCCTCGGTGTAGCCCTCGGTGAAGCGATCGCCTACGATGGAGAGGGAAACCTCATCACCCTCATCCCTCAGAGAGTAATAGGAGTTTCCGAAGGTTAGGAGCTCCAGAGCCTCCTCCACCGCCTTGAGAGGCTCCTCCTTATCCGAGAAGTATTCGCCATACCATCGGCCGACCTCAAACCAGATCTTCGAAGCCCTCTTCCTAGCGCGGTTATAGGCGAGGTCAACCATCTCGTATAGGAGGCGTTCAGGGGCGAAGACGAGGCCGAGGCCCCTAGCCCTCTCCAGCATCCAACGCTTATCCACCACCTCCCGAAGGGAGATGCCCATCTCCTCAGCCCTCAAAGCCTGCTCCAGGATGAGATTCACCGTCTGGAAGACCGTCGCCCCTCTCCGCTTAGCCATCTCCACTATCTTGTTGGCCAGCTCCTCGTCAGCGGCGAGCATCTTCCTCCTACGAGGCAACTCCACCGACCTATACATAGAGAGGGGCGAGAACTAAAGTAGATTCCGCTCTAAAGCCCTGAAAAGGGTGTGAGAACGCCAAACCCTAAATCGATATGGAGAGAGAGTTTAGAGGATGGAGCAGGTGAGCAGGCTTAAGGTCATCACCATCGCCGATAACATGGCCTACGAGACGAATCTATGGGGGCATTGGGGCCTATCCTTCCTCATAGAATACGAGGACTCCAGGGGGGAGAGACATCGCATCCTCTTCGACACCGGTGGAGACCGAGAAGCCTTCCTCCACAACCTAAGGGAGATGAAGCTATCCCTCCGAGGCGTGGAGGCCCTCATCATCAGCCACGGCCACCTCGACCACACAGCAGCCCTCGTCGAGGCCGTCAGGGAGATGGGGGGAGTGAAGGTCTATGGGCATCCCCACACCTTCCAGCCCAGATTCTTCGAGGATCAAACCGGAAGACG
>CALEIY010000189.1 GCA_937898665.1 Candidatus Bathyarchaeota archaeon
CCTCCCTGATCGAAGCCTCCGAGAACCTGTTTCACATCTGGCTCGAAAGTGTTGAGCCACTGTGTCCCCCTATAGTTGTCTCCATACATCACGTATACTCGATAGGAGCCGTTTAGGTGATCGGCTAGCCAGGTGGCCGTCAGGTATTCATCCGTCGACCTATAGGTGTTGTCGACTACGGCATAGGAGGCGTATGTTGGTAGATAGCTGTAGAGGAGGAGGCCGCATATGAGGAGAGTGAGAGTGAAAGCTATCCATCGTCCCATCCCCTTCTTGGTGTACTCGATTTGCTCTTCCAAAGTTTTGATGGTGAAGGCTGAGAGGAGGGCTAAGGAGAAGCCTATGTTGAGTATGAGTCTCCAACCTTGTAGGCCGATGATGTAGGCGATGGCCGTCGTTGATAGAAACCATATGGTTGGGGTGGCTCCCCTCCGATCCTGGAGTATAATCGTTAGGAGGGCGCCGATGAGGCCGAGGAGTGTTATGGGCAGCTGTATGCCAGTCATCCAGCTGGGTGGATGGAGCTGGAATAGTACGTGGGTGAGGGGTAGTGGACGCCCTTTTCCAACGGAGAGGAAGACACCTATGCCGTGGGGGAATATGGCTGGGATATACCACCAGAGTGTGAGGCCGAGGAGACCCTCGACACCCCATATTATTAGACGCCCCATCCTCTCTGGAACCGAGTACCTTTCAGGCTCTGGATCATGGGGGGCGAGTCCTCCTCTGATGAGGAGGAAGGGTATGAGGAGGATTAGGAGATCTATGGCTGAGAGCATGCTGGACAGCAGCACATAGGAGGCGGTGATTATCGAGGCAACCATATATCGCTTACGCCCCTCAGCCAGCGCTCTCTCAACGAAGTATAAGACCCAGGGGACTAGGGCTGTCCCCATCAGCCGAGCCGTCTCCCAATAGTGTCCCTGGAAGGAGATGACGTTGGCGTGGGTGATGGACCAGATGACGGCTGCGAGGATTCCCGATATCGGGGAGGAGAGGAAGCGAGAGGCGAAGAGATAGGTGCCGATGACGTAGAGGGCGTAGTAGATAAGGCAGAGGGTATAGTAGGTGGTTAGGAGATTCCCCGTCAGCCTCACGGCGATGTAGGGTATGATCGTCGATAGGGGCGGATAGAACCGGAGGAGTTCATAGCCGAAATACCAGACGGGGGTGTAGAGCCTAAAGCCATTCGAGAGGAGAATCCTAATCTTCGCTATGTAGAAGGCGACGGTGGCGTCAAGATAGTCATGGGGATAACCCTCATGGAGGGTTCCCCTGAGCAAAAAGTAGCAGAGGATGAAGAGGGCGATTGAGCAGACAACGTGGATGATCAAATCCTTAGTCGGCTTAGTCTTCTCTCGCTCCTTAGGTTCCTCCACCCGCTCGGCGACGGGTTTACCCGTCTTGACGAAGAGGTTGAAGAGTTCTTTTAAAGGCTGTAGGGATACGCCGGAGCTGTAGGCCATCTCCACATGCCTGAAACCCGTCTCATAGTCTCCGGCATCATAGTAGGCCCAGGCTAGGGCATAGTGGGCCTCACCCATCTCTGGATCGAGCTCTAGGCAGCGTCTCCACTCCTCTACGGCTTGGTCTTTTTCACCCATGGCTGCGTAGACGCAGCCGAGTCCGAAGTGGGCGTCCGCATCGTCTGGATTGAGTCTTAGGGCCTCATAGAAGAATTCTCTGGCCTCCTCTAATCGCCGCTGGCGTATCAGGTTGAAGCCCTCTTGGAGGTCGCGTCTCTCCAGGCTCATTTCACTCTTCACTGAATGATTCTAACCTTTGGGTGAGGAGGGTGTAAAATATGTTTTATGAAGGATAAAACCAAGAAATAGAGTTGAATCCCATATTTACGCCTAACAATCTCGGATTCCCCTCTAAGAGATGGGTTTTAGTGTCTTTGGAGGGTGAACATCATAAATGCCCCTCCACCTCCAATCCTTATCCGGCAGTTTATTTGAGAATGTGATGCCAAAGCATTTAAGCTGGGAGGCTTCATCAAGTTTGATGCGTGATGGTTGAGAAGGTTTCTATTGAGATAAGGAAGGACCTCTACGACCTTATTAAGGAGGAGGTTGAGAGAAGCGAGGGCGAGTTTAAGAGCGTTGAGGAGTACATCGAATTCGTCTTGGAGGAGCTCCTAAGCGAGGAGGAAGAGGAGGAGGTCTACACCGAGGAGGAGGAAGAGGAGATTAAAAGGAGATTGAGAGCTCTTGGATATATCTCATAATCGTCAGATTTCAAGCGGCTGAGCCCGCCTCTCCTGGAGGTGGCAGGGAGATGTCTTTCCTCCTCTAAGTCTCTCAACGAAGTTGACGATCCTCCTCGTGATCTCCTCTATAGGTCCAGGGTCGCAGGAGATTCCGATGACGTATCCGCCATAGGGGAAGAGGAAGAAGTAGAGATCCTGGTAGTAAACGGCGGTGAGATTTAGATGTCCAACCCCCGATTCGCTTTCAAACTGCCTGAAGGAGTCGACAACTATCGAGAAGATTATCTTCAGCTTATCCTCCTTATCCAACAAGACCTCGACGAGGCCTGGGCGGCTCTTCATAAGGGAAGTCGTCCCAAACTCTCCTATGACCCCAACCTTCCTCACATGGGGATCCAGCGCCAGTAGGGCATCTAGGAGCTCCTCTAACTCCATAATTGGCCATTCCTCCCTATTCAAGATATTTAAAAAAACTTTATGAACAAAAAATATAGAACAAGAAATCATCAAAATAAGATCCTTCAAAAATAATAGACAAAAATCAAGATTTATTAACAACACAATCCAAAAACATAATGGTCGGTGAGCCGGTGGGCGGCCTCCGAGCCCCGAGGAGGGCTTGGGGAAACTCCACCCACCAGGCAGGGCCGCGGCGCCGCGAGGCGCAGGGCGAGAGCCCTGGCTCCGGAACAGAAACGAGACCTCCATCCACAGGATGGCTATGAGACGCCGATGAGGCGTCGAGGACGTGGATGGATGGGGTGAGACGGCCGACCCGCGGGGTGGAAGGGCGAGTAGGCGTCAATGAGTCCTGCCCGAGACGCCGGGTGGCCCGTTCAGCCGAATGCCGCCCAGAACAGAAGGTGGGTTACGGCCGGCACACCGACC
>CALEIY010000190.1 GCA_937898665.1 Candidatus Bathyarchaeota archaeon
GTGTGCGTCTGGGTGTTTCCGTTTGTATCGGCGCTCCTTCTCATAGCCCCCTGCGGCGAGGATTATGGTGAGGGCGAAGAATATCCAGATGACCCACTCGAAGCTGGTGTCCCCAGAGATCGTTATTAGGTAGATGATGGAGAAGCAGACAACTACCGAGAGGGATGCCCCGATGTAGAGGATAGTCCAGGGCTTAAGGATGACTCATCACCCCTCCAATCAGGTGGGTAGCCCCCTAGGAAGTTCCCCTTCAGCCTACATATCTCTTTCCAAACCTTATAGGGGAGATCGGAGTAGAGAGGGTTGTGAAGACTGAGGGGCTTTACACCAAGTTCTATGGATGCTTAGCCGGAGTAGCCATAGGGGACGCCATGGGTATGCCCACGGCTGGATACACCCCTGAGGAGATCGCCGAGCGCTTCGGCGTTGTGGAGGAACTCCTCGACGCCCCCGTGGATCACCCCATCCATGGAGGCCTGAGACGGGGTGAAGTGACCGACGACACGGAGCTAACCCTTCTGGTTGTCGATATGATCCTGAGGGATGCATCCCCCTCAGCTGAGGGGATGGCGAGACGCCTCATCAGATGGGCTGGGGAGCGGAGAGTTCTTGAGACGGAGGTCATAGGCCCCAGCACCAGGAGGGCCCTCCAGGAGCTCCTCAGGGGTGGAGACCCGAGGGAGACGGGTAGATGGGGGACGACCAACGGGGCTGCGATGAAGATCGCCCCAATCGGGCTGCTCCATCCAGGGGAGCCGGAGGAGGTTGTCGAAGATGTCGTTGAGGTCTGCCTCCCGACGCATGGAACCAGCGTAGCCATCTCAGCTGCCTCAGCCATCGCTGGAGCCGTCGCCGAGGCCCTAAATCCGCATAGTGACCCTGACTCCATCGTGGAGGCGGCCATAAGATGCGCAGAGCTGGGCGGGAAGCATGGCAGGAGGGTTCCAAAGCCCCCAGTCGCCGAGGGGATAAGGCTAGCCCTCAGCCTCACGGAGGGCTTAGAACCCCCGAGGGCTGCGAGAGTCCTCTATCGAGAGATCGGAGCCGACATGAGGTGTGAGAACTCGATTCCGACGGCCATCGCCCTCTTCCACTCAGCTCAGGGGGAGCCTATGAAGGCGATCCTCTCAGCTGTGAATATGGGTGGGGACACCGACACCATAGCGTCGATGGCCGGAGCCATAGCCGGAGCCTATAGGGGGATAGAGGCCCTCCCAGAGGAGGCGGTGAGACTTGTCGAGGAGGTGAATGACATAAGGCTTGGGGAGTTGGCCTCAGCCCTGGTGGAGAGGGTGAGCCGATGTGCCTCAACCTAATAACTCTCGGCGACTTCATCGTCGATCTCATTGTAAAGTGGGGCATCCACTCCCCTAAGCGTGAGGGTTTGAGGTTAAAGCCACCTTAACCCTAGAAGTGTTATATTGGTTGAGGGGGAGGGTTGATGCGTATGGAGACCCTAAGCCACATAGATGAGGCCTACTGCCGTAGGCTGCTGGAGGAGATGGTTTCAATCCCCTCCGTCGTGGGTGAGGAGAAGGAGCTGGCCGAGTATATCGCCTCTGAGCTTGAGGCCCTAGGTCTGAAGCCTGAGCTACAAGTCGTGGAGGAGGATCGCCCAAACGTCATCGCCCTATGGGACTCTGGGAAGCCTGGGCGGATGCTGATGCTCAACGGCCATCTCGACACGGTTCCCGTCTGCGAGGGCTGGAGCACAGACCCCTTCAAACCCGTCGTGAAGGGGGATCGCCTCTACGGCCTCGGAGCCCTAGACATGAAGGGGGGCCTCGCCTGCCTGTTGACGGCCCTGAAGGCTATAGTGGAAGCCGAGCCAGAAATAGCGGGTTCCATCGCCTACACAGCCGTCGTCGGGGAGGAGGCCTACTCGAAGGGGGCTAAGGCCCTGCTCAAAACCCCCGTTGCGAGGGCGGAAGCCGTCATCATCGGTGAACCCTATTCGGGGTATGGAGCCGGAGCCATACCACTGGGGATAACGGGTAAGATACTCTATAACATCGTCGTGAAGGGTAAGGCGGCTCACGCCTTCAGACCCGAGGAGGGGGTAAACGCCATAGAGGAGGCAGCCCGCATCATAGCGAATCTCCACAGGCTGAAGCTGAGGGAGCATCCAAAATTCGGGAGGGGAAACCTATGCACCCTTAAGATCGAAGGCGGCTACAAGGTCTATTCGGTTGTCGTCCCAGACCGCTGCCGCTTCGAGGTCAACAGGCTTCTCGTCCCAGGGGAGACGGTCTCATCAGCCATAGAGGATATGAGGCGGCTCGTCGACTCCCTCGGCCTAAGGGCTGAGGTGGAGATTGGAACCAAGCCGCCGAGGTATGAGGCCTTCGAGATGTCCCCCGATGAGCCTATCATAAAGGCCTTCACCGAGGCCTTCAGGGAGGTTCACGGCAGGGAACCCGAGTTCCAATATTCGAAGAGCATCACCGACGCCAACGTCTTCACAGGTGAGGGTGGTATACCCAGCGTCCACTACGGCCCTGGGGGAGGCGGCGCCCATCAGGCTGACGAGTATCTCAACCTCCCAACGCTGAGGCCGACGGTGGAGGTCTACTTGAGGACGATGCTGAGGTATCTAAGCGTTGGAGGATAGAGGCTTCACGTGGAGCCTCATCTCACCGCCCCTTTTCTGGAGATATATCACCCTCAGCCAGCTTTCATCCTCCTCTGGATAGTCAACCCTATAGTGGGCTCCACGGCTTTCGGTTCTCCTTAGGGCTGAGCGGCATATCATCTCAGCCGTATCTAGGGCCATGGGAAGCTCCAAGGCTCGAAGCATCTCCCTCCTCGTCGCCGCCTTAACCTCCTCGGCCTCATCTCTCATCTCTTCGATCTCCTTTAGGGCCTCCTTAAGTCCATCCTTCTCTCTCAGTATGCCGACCTTGCTCCACATCAGTCTCCTAAGCCTCTCCAGCAGCTCCTCAGCCTTCACCCCCTCGCCTCTTAGGCCTTCATAGCGTTGGAGCTCCTCCTCGAAGCCGCTGGGCTTGATGGCTGACATCTCCCTGGCATATTCGGCCGCCTTTCTCCCCGCTCTCGCTCCGAAGACCAGGGCTGATGTGAGGGCGTTACCCCCATGCCTATTGGCTCCATGAACGCCTCCGACGACCTCCCCAGCGGCGTAGAGGCCTTCGACGTCGGTTTGACCCCACTCGTCGATGGCTATGCCTCCCATGGTGAAGTGGCAGATGGGGGCCACCTTTATGGGCCTCTCAGCGGCCCTCAACTTCTCTAAAAGCGTCCCAAATGAGGCTGTGGAGAACCAGCCTTCAAGTCCTCCCCTCAACACCTCCCTCACATCGAGGAGCACCGCGTCGTCGACGCCTCTTCCAGCTTTTATCTCCATCATGATCGCCCTGGAGAGGAGGTCTCTCGCCCTTAGAACGAGCGGTCTATCCCTTATGGCATATCGCTCCACGATGTCTTCGCCCAGGGCGTTGAGCAGCCTCCCCTCCTCGGAGAGTCTTCCACCTATGAGATAGGGTGGGAAACCCCTCTCGGCGAGGGCGAGGGGGAAGAACTGGACGAACTCCATATCCCTCAGCTTGACGCCGGCGTGATAGGCGAGGCTATAGCCGTCGCCCACAGCCCCCTTCGGGCAGTCCGTTCTGAGGTATAAGGCTCCAGCTCCGCCGGTGGCGAGGATGATGGCCCTAGCTGAGAGTATGTAGGTCTCATCTCTTAGATGATTGTAGCCGACGGCCCCTATGGCTCTGCCATCCTCGATGAGGATTCTAGTTATGATGGTGTCCTCAAGGAGCTTCACCCCTACTTTAAGTGCGTAATCCCTCAGCCCAACAGCCAGCTCCAGTCCACCCCTCCCAGGCGTGTCGCCGACGTAGACGCTTCCACGGCCCACCTGGAGATCTATGCCAAATCTCTTCAACTCTAAGACCCGTTCTCCACCCTCTCCCGCCAAGACCTCGACGAGCTTCCTATCATTTAGGCCTCTACCCACCATGAGGGTGTCCTCTATATGTTCCTCTATGGAGGCTCCCCCCACGGCAGCCTTCAATCCTCCACCGCTGACGGCTGTTATGGTGTTGTAGCCAGCCCTCCCCTTACAGACGACTAGTGGTGAGACACCCTGCCTAACAGCCTCTATGGCAGCCCTCAGCCCCGCAGCTCCACCTCCGACGACTAATACATCAGCCTCCAGAGTCCCCATCCATTAGGGGTCAGCTCCAGCATACATATCTCTACTGGTCAAAGCCCTCCAGAGCCTCCCTAAGCCATTTAGAGGCCTCTCCTAGACTCTCCGCAGCCCTCCTAAGCCTCTCGGATATCGCCTCCAGGCCGAGCCTCTCAGCCTCCTCAGCCTCTTCCAGGAACCTAGCCCTATGCTCCTCATTGTGCTCAATCCAGTGCTCTATCAGCCCCTTAAGCCTCTCACGGCTCATGTTCTCTCAGTAATAAAATCATGAATATAAGCTCTCTGGAGTGTTTATATCGCCGCTTTTGAGAGGGGTAGCCCAAATTCCCCTTTTTCTCCTCTTCGGCTGGGATTGGGTGGAAAGATATTGTCTTCGGTTCCTCAAAGCCGTTTTTACGAAATCTTAAAAGATCATTGAGGGTATTTAAGGGTATTCCTCCCTTCTTTGAATTTTATTCGAATATGAAAAAGAAAGGGGTTCACTCCAGATTGTAAAGTTTCTTTGCGTTCTCGCCTAACACTCTTCTTAAGTCATCTTCCTTTAGGTTTGCAGCTTTCACCTTCTCTAACTCCCATGATGGATGTCCGCAGGGTATGTCATCGCCGTAGAGCACTCTATCTCTACCGACTCTCTCCACCGCCTCCTTTATCTTGGTATGCATCGGCATTCCGCTTGTCTCTAGGTAGATGTTGGGGTTTCTCTCAGCCACTTCTATGGCTCCGTTGATGTAGACTATGTGTCCATGTCCCATGTGTATCAGTATCATCTTCACCTTTGGGAACTCCCTCGCCAGGGGCTCAAAGCTCCATGGGAGGCTGAAGGGAGGATGCCCACAATGGAATTGTATAGGGACATCGAACTCCTCAGCTATCGCGGCTACAGGATACACGATCTGCTGGTATGGGAGATACCCATCGAAGAGTGGGTGGAGCTTGATCCCTATGAACCCTTCCTTCTTCAAATAAGTGCGTAGGGTTTCTATGCATCTATCATCCTTCGGATTCACCCAGACATGTGCTAGGAGATCCCTTGAGCCCCGGACAGCCCTCGCCACAAGGGCGTTATCGCGGCTCATTATGATGCACTTACTGTAGTTGTATCTCCGCATCAATCTTCTAAGCTCATCTGCGGTCATAGAGACACCGAAAAGATCGTCGCGTGGGCATATATGGGCGTGGGCATCTATGATGTAGTATCGATCCCACCAGCTCATCTTCTCTCACCTCTCCTTTTATGATACTCCATACGGTTTCTCACAGATTCCCTATAACTTAAGACGGCTGGGTAGGTCTTGAGAACGGCTATTGAGATTATTGGTGTACTGATATAGGTTATAATTCTTGATGGGCTTGGTAGAAGGAAGTAGACCAGCCATGCGATCATGCTCTTGTATCCTAGAAGATATAGGTATACAGGGGCGTAGGCGAGGCAATTTACCGCTCCGCCTACTATTGTAGCTGCTATGATACGGATTATCGTTATGGTATCCAACCTTCTCGGCTCACCCGCAACGAGTCCGCAGGCGAGGCCGCTGGCCAGCTTACAGAAGGGTGTGAAGGGCGCCCAGATCGGGCACTCTAAGATGTCCACGATCATCCCGCCGATTCCACCCGCCAATCCCCCGACGAGACCCCCGAAGAGAATCGAGGCAGTCCACATCACCGTATTCCCTAAATGTGTTATCCCTCCAAAGGGGAGGGGAATAGCCCACATAGTGGTCATAGCCATCAGAGCGCTGAAGACCGCTATGAGAGAGTAATCTCTCGCATCTAAGGTTTTAACTCGTAAAACGGCATCTCTCAACATACCCACCCCCCAGATATTTTAATTACATCTAATATAATAGTTTAACCTAATATATCTATCAGACAATAATCTTTCATTTTAACTAAAATATAATAGTTCGGCATCAAACCCAACACCGCAGCCTTAAGGAAGATAACCATGAAAACTGAGCGAGGTGTGAATTACGACACCATTGTGTTGTAATTCACGAGATTCTCCTCTTTCCATGAATTTAGGTATTACTCTTCAGGGTCATCCTCAATATGCAGACGCCCTCAGCCGCCTCCCTCACGGCCTCAACCTCCAGCCTCAGCCGGTCGTCGAGTTGCCTCAATACGGCTTCGAGGAGAGGCCTAACTATGTTTCTGCAGACGCCTCCAAGGAAGTAGCCGCAGTCTATGCTGGCGTCGATGAGGGCCTCATAGTAGGGGCAGTAATCAACCCTGATGGTGAAGTGGCTCTCCTCCCTCTCCACCACCTCGAATCTGGCTCCTATGCTCCCCATCAGCTCTCCATAGGCTTCCAGACCCCTCTCCAGGGGATTTGAGGCTGATAGGCTTCCCTGGAGCTCCCCCGCCAGGAGCTGCGCCTCCCTCTCCACAGCCCTCTCTATGGCTTCCAGAGCCCCATCGGTTCCGAGCTGCTCCACGATCTCGGAGATGAGTAGAAATAGGAGTGTGTAGGCTCTCCTCGCCCCTGGGTTGGGTTCAGCCCTCAAAGGGCTCCAACCCTCTCAAGGTAGCGTCTCCTGCGGTATAGGACAGCCATCACATCGGCAGCTCTCTCAGGTGTCGTGTAGACTGGAATCCCAGCCTCCTCCAGCACCCTCACGGCTTCGGGCTCTATGTCGGCTGCCGGATTGATCATCAACACCGGCTTCTCATACTTCTTGAATATCTCGATGAGCTGCTGGTTGATCCACTTATAGATGTCCATGAACTCTTCAGGCTTGAGCTCGGGGAACATCTGATGCATCAGCGTCGTCCCGAGGCCCACCATGATGAGGCCGTCGATGTAATCCTCCTTCAGGACGATGTCCGGCACCCTCAGATAGGAGTTGAGGTTTAGGCTGGCCGTCAGGTCGACGGGGTTTCGGGGGTTGCCGAAGGGTGGTATGAGCTTCATGATCTCCTCCTGGGCCTCCTTCCTCAGCGTAGGCACCTGGAGGCCATTCTTCACTAAGGCATCCGTCGTCTCGACGCAGATGCCTCCGGAGTTGGAGACGATGGCTATTCGGTTACCCTTCGGCAGCGGGGCGTAGAGCAGCCCCTTGATAAAGTCGAACATCTCCGCCGCGTCTCTCGCCCTTATGACGCCGGCCTGCTTGAAGGCTGCATCGTAAACCCTATCGCTCCCGCTTAGGGCTCCAGTATGGCTGGCCGCCGCTTTGCCTCCCTCCTCGGTTGTTCCCACCTTTATGACGACGATGGGCTTCCGCTTAGAGACCTCCCTCGCCACCTCGAACCATTCACGCCCTCGGCGTAGCCCCTCTATGTACATGCAGATGAGCTTCACCTCCGGATCCTCGGCGAAGTATCTTAGGTAGTCGACGCTGGTTATGTCATCCTCATTCCCGCTGCTGATGAATTTACAGACGCCTACGCCCATGGCTGAGGCTCTGAGGTATAGCTGTAGGCCGTAGCCTCCGCTCTGGGAGATGAAGGCTACCTCCCCCTTCTCATGGAGAAATGGAACCATGAGGGCGCTCAGCTTCGCAGGGCTGCTACACACACCCATACAGTTTGGACCTATGAACCTCACCTTGCCGGCTGCGTTCTTCTTGATCTCCTCAACGAGCTTCTTGCCCTCCTCCCCCGTCTCGCCGAAGCCTGAGGAGATGACGACGGCTCCCTTAACACCCTTCTCCGCGAGGTCTCTGAAGATCATGGGGACTATCCGCGCTGGGACGACGATGATGGCCATATCGATGTCATCGGGGACGTCCTTCACGGTGGGGTAGCAGGGAAGCCCCTCAATCTCCTTCTCCTTTGGATTTATAGGGTAGACTCGACCCTCGAAGCCGCTCTTCAGGATGGCCTTCAGCAGCATATTCCCCCATTTGAAGGGATCCTTGGAGGCCCCTACGACGGCTACGCTCCTCGGCATCAGTATCTTATCCAGGGCCTCCTTAACGCTGACGCTCATGGCCACTCCACCTCTAACCCACGCCATCAGATATACCTTTTACGATGTCCTCATCGCCTCCCTCGCCCGTCTCAAGGCCTCTCTCGCACCCCAGATGAGGAAGGAGTCCGCATCGCCGACGGTGTTGAAGGTGAACCCCATCTCCACGGCCCACTCTATGGTCTCCGGTGTCGTAAACATCCCAGCTGGCTTGCCATGCTCCTCCGCAGCTCTCAAAACCCGCTCAAGGGCCTCCCTATATCTGGGGTTATCCCAGGGCGGTGGGACGCCGAGGCCGAGGTTGCAGGAGAGATCCCAGGGGCCTATATAGCAGGCGTCAACCCCCTCAACGGAGAGGATCTCATCGAGATTCTCCAAAGCCTTATCGGTCTCTATTTGAACGGCGACCAATATCTCCTCGTTTGCCGTCTTGAAGTATTCTGGGTCGAACATCGCGGCCCTCCTAGGGCCGAAGCCCCTGATCCCCTCGGGGGGATATCTACAAGCCTTCACAGCCAGCTCCGCCTCCTCACGGTTGTTGACCCATGGGATGAGGACTCCATAGGCTCCTATGTCGAGGATGCGCTTTATGACGACGGGGTCGTTCCACTGAGGCCTCACTATGGGGACGCAGCCCGACCCATTCATCGACTGCATCATCACCTGGAGGGTCTCGAAGCTTAGGGGGCCATGCTCCGCATCTAAGAGGAGCCAGTCGAAGCCGAGTCTTGAGAGCCACTCGGTGACGTCGGGATGTCCCAGGCCCACGAAGGTTCCTATAACGGCCTCCCCACGCCTAAGCTTCTCCTTCAGGGGGTTCCTCATGGTTGATCAGAGATTATGGCGTTGAATGGGATGTAAAGTTGCCGCATCGAAAAGGCTTTTACCCACGTCGGGGAGATAAGTTGAGGGTTTAGAGATGGTGAAGTTCCTCAGCGTCGATTACTGGAAGCAGGTTGAGGAGGTGGCAAATGGCGATGAGGAGTTCGGCCTGAAGGCGAAGGGCCTCACGGCCTCCTTCACCTTCAGGGTGACGGATAAGGAGGATCTCCCCCCCATATACGTCAAATTCGAGGATGGAAAGGTCACGGAGGTTAGAGAGCTGGGTGAGGGCGAGTCGACGGACTTCACCCTTGAAGGCCCCTATGAGATATGGGTGAAGGTGAATAAGGGTGAGCTAGACCCTGGAAACGCCATCATGACTAGGCAGCTGAGGTTTAAGGGGAGCATGAGCGAGATCATGCGCTACAGCAAGGCCTTCCTAAGACTCTTCAACCTGATGCAGGAGGTTCCAGTCGAGTATTAGCCTCCACTCCCCTCGGCGTTACATCCTCGTAGAGGCAGCATCCAAACCTGCTGCAGGGGATTCCACCATACTCCTCTATACATCGTGGACAGGGCTTCAACTCGTCCTTTTCTAGGCCCTCGACGATGATATATATTTTATGACATAAATGCTTCAAATTGGAAATAATTTGTCCTATTCAGTGCTTCAACGCCTCCCTGAAGAGCTCCCCTAGGATGCCTATCCCCTCAGCTATCTCCTCCCTGGAGGGGTAGCTGTAGTTTAGTCGGAGATAGTTCCTGACGCTGGGATCCGTGAAGAAGTTTGACCCTGGTATGTAGGCTACACCCCTCCTCAAGGCGTCGTCCAGCAGCGCGTCGGCGTCGAAGCCTATGGGCATCTCAACCCATAGGAAGAGTCCACCCTTCGGCTCCCTCCATTCAGCCTCCTCCGGGAAGTGGAGCTCCATCGACTCAAGCATCAGATCCCGTTTCTCCCTATACACCCTCCTAATCCTATCGATCAGCTTGTGAACTAGGCCCCTCCTCAAAAGCTCGGCGGCGACATATTGGCTTAGGCCGTCGCTACAGATGTCGGCGTTCATCTTCGCCAGCGCCATCTTCTCTATGAAGCCCCTACGCCCTATGGCCCATCCGATCCTGAGGCCTGGAGAGACGATCTTGGAGAAGGTGCTTAGGTAGATGACTCGCCCCTCTTTGTCATAGGCCTTAATCGGCTTGGGCATGGAGCCCTCGAAGGAGATGTAGCCGTAGGGGTTGTCCTCGACGATGAGGAAGTCGTACTCGGCTGCGAGCTCCAGCAGTCTGCGTCGTCTATGCTCGGTCATCACGGTTCCCGTCGGATTCTGATAGGAGGGAACCGTGTATAGGAGCTTCACCCTCCTCCCCTCCGCCCTCAAATCCTTAAGCTTCTCCTCCAAGGCGTCTATGTTCATCCCCTCCTCATCTATGGGTGTGGTCTCTATCTCCGCCCCATATAGCCTGAAGGAGGCTAAGGCCTGGAGATATGTCGGCTCCCCAACGACTACGAGGTCTCCAGGATCGAGGAAAACCCTTGAGATGAGGTCTAGGGCCTGCTGGGAGCCGGTTGTGACGATGATCTCCCCCTCCGGATCGGCCTCTATACCAGCTTCCCCGCTGAACTTGGCGAGCTCGGCTCTAAGCTTCCCGCTGCCTAGGTTGCTGCCATATTGGAGTATGTCCCTCCAATCCTCGGGTGGAATATCTCTGATAACCTCCTCCACCTCCCTCACTGGGAGGCTTTCGGGGTCGTAGCTTCCACCCGTCAGGGAGATGAGCTTCTCACCCCTCTTCGCCCTCTCGAAGGCGGCTAGAACGACTCGGGCGATGACTCCAGGTCTAAGGGCCTTACCCAATCGACTGTAGAAATGCTCCTCCATCTCGATCAAGCGAATGGCGTCGTCTAATGATTAAAGCCTTTTTGGGCCTTTCTATAAATATCGGAATATACTGGGTTGAGGAAAGCTTTTATCCCTCGATGGGGGTATGGAGAAGAGCTGGAGATGTATAGAAACCCCACTTCTTCTTGGAGGTCGTCTAGATGATAGAGATTAGACTACATGGGAGGGGTGGCCAGGGGGTCGTCGCCAGCGGTGAGATGATCGCCTTAGCAGCCGTCTATGAGGGCAAATACTGTAGAGCCTTCCCCTTCTACGGCTCCGCCAGGAGGGGTTCACCAGTCGTCGCCTTCGCCCAGATAGGGGAGATGGATGAGGCAACCCGATGCTACATCTACACCCCAGACATAGTTCTAATCCTAGACCCCGAGATACCCAAGGCTGTAGATGTCACCACCGGTTTGAAGAGGGAGGGCGTCATCGTCTGGAATACGACGCTCTCACCCGAGGAGGCCTTAAAGGAGCTGGGCGTCGAGGTCTCGAAGATCGGGGTGGTGGACGCCACCACCATCGCCCTGGAGAGCTTCGGCAGACCGATACCAAACACGGCGCTCCTAGGCGCCTTCGTGAAGACGACGGGCCTATTGAAGCTGGAGTCCATAGAGAAGGCCATCAGGAAGAGGTTTCCAGGGGAGATAGCGGAGAAGAACATCATCGCAGCAAAGAGGGGGTATGAGGAGGTGAAGGTATATGAGCGGTGAGAAGTATCCCTTCGGAATCAAGGGTCTAGTAGGACGCGGAGGACTCCTCTCAGGAGGCGGCGGAGTAGGAGGCATGTACGTCGGCGACTGGAGGGTCTTCACCCCCAAGATCGACTATGAGAAATGCACCAAGTGCTGGCTCTGCGTCGCCTACTGCCCCGAGGCCGCCCTATCCAAGGGTGAGGAGGGACCCCAGCTGGATCCGAGGTTCTGTAAGGGATGTGGAGTCTGCGCCAATGAGTGTCCCGTTAAGGCAATTGAGATGGTGAGGGAGTGAGGAGATATGCCGGAAGTAGATGTTATGCCTGGAAATAAGGCGGTCGCCTACGGTGTTAAGCTCTCAAGGGTTAAGGGGATAGCCCTCTTCCCCATCACCCCTCAGACGACCATCGTAGAGTATCTCGCAGACTTCATAGCCAACGGCGAGCTGGACGCCGAGTACATCCACGCCGAGGGAGAGCACACGGCGATGGGAGTCGCCATTGGCCTCTCCCTCTCAGGTGTGAGGGCCTTCACGGCGACAAACAGCCAGGGACTCGCCTACATGCATGAGTGCGTAGCACAGGCACCGGCCTATAGGACCCCGCTCCTCATGGCCATAGCCAATAGAACCCTAGGATGGTTCTGGTCCATCCAGCCCGACTACTCGGATGTGATGCCCGAGCTAAACCTCGGCTGGATAATACAGTTCGTTGAGAGTAACCAGGAGTGCCTCGACACGGTCATACAGCTCTATAAGATAGCTGAGGACAAGCGGGTTCTGCTGCCGGCGATGCTCTGCCTCGACGGCTTCTACCTCTCCTACTCAAATGAGCGGGTTGAAATACCTGATCAGGAGGATGTCGACGACTTCCTACCGCCCTATGAGCCTAAGCACGCCGTGGATCCAACCGTCAGCGACTTCGCCCCTGCGTCGGGTCTCCCAACCCAGCTTCACACCACCTATCGGAGAATCTACGAGGAGATACTCAACGACGCGAAGGAGGTCATTAAGGAGGTCAACGAGGACTTTGGGAAGCACTTCGGCAGAACCTATGGAAACGGCCTCATAGAGGAGTATAGATGCGAGGATGTAGACGCCATCCTCGTCACCATGGGCTCCATGACGACGGCCGCAAGGAGGGCCATCGACGAGCTCCAGGCTGATGGTCATAAAATCGGGTTGGTGAGGGTGAAGACGATGAGGCCCTTCCCCTCCGAGGAGTTTAGGAGGCTGGCTGAGGAGGTGGAGGCTATAGGCGTCGTCGATAGGATGGTTCTCCACGGAACGGGAGGGGGAGGCCTCGGTGCAGACCTGAAGTCAGCCCTATACTCCATGGAGGATAGACCCTTAATCATAAACTTCATCGCAGGCATGGGTGGCGACGACATCTCCACCATGGACTTCAGGAAGATGGGTGAGCGAGTTCTCAAGGCCGTTGAGCGGGGAAGGGTTGAGAGGGAGGTTGAATATATAGAGCATCCCTTCAAACCCGTCAGCAGGCTGGTTCCCTTCAAGGAGAGGAGAGTCATCTATCCAGGCAGCGGAGGATGCACCGGCTGTGGAGCCAGCATCATTATAAGGCATGTGCTCGACGTTCTGGGGCCTAACACGGTGGTCGTCGATCCCCCGAACTGCGCCGGCATAAACTATAGCTCCGTCGTCGGAGTCCCATGGATACTCGCCAACTACGCCGCCACAGCCGGCTATCAGACAGGTCTCTATAGGGGCTACAAGTTGAAGGGTAAGGCCGATAAGATCCATGTCGTCAGCTTCGCGGGAGACGGTGGAACCGTCGACATAGGTCTTCAAGCCCTCTCCGGAGCCGCTGAGAGGGGTGAATCCATCATCTGGATATGCTACGACAACGAGGCCTACATGAATACCGGTATCCAGCGCAGCGGCTCGACGCCCCTCTACGCAAGGACGACGACAACGCCCGCCGGGAGGTTCTGGAGGGGTAAGCGGGAGAGGCCTAAGAACGTTCCCCTAATCATGGCGGCCCATGGAATACCCTATGTGGCTACGGCCTCCATAGCCTTCATACCGGATCTAAGACGTAAGATCAAGAGGGCAGCCGAGATCACATCGGCAGGTAAGGGGTTAGCCTACATCCACATCCAGGCTCCATGTCCAACGGGCTGGTATTATCCGCCTGAGAAGACGGTTGAGGTGGCGAGGCTGGCGGTGCTAACCGGAGCATGGCCCCTAATAGAGATCGAGGAGGGGAGGGTGAAGATCAACGTGAAGCCGAAGAAGCTGAAGCCGATAAAGGAGTATCTAAGGCTTCAAGGCAGGTTCAGGCATCTAACCGATGAGCAGATAGAGGAGATTCAGCGCTGGGTCGAGGAGAGCTGGGAGAGCTGGCTGAAGCTGGAGGAGATGGGGAAGCTCCCCTGGTATAGGTAGCCCCCATTTTTTCACAACCATTTTAGGCTTAGAGGCTGATCCTCTTGGGGTGATCCCTTGCCGAGGAGGATCACAGCTGAGGATGTTGAGGCCCTCGCCCTCGGCGGAGCCATCCTCGGAGGCGGTGGGGGAGGCTCCCCTGAAGGTGGGCGGAGGAAGGGTCTCTTAGCGCTGGAGATCGGGGATATATGGCTCTATCAACCCGATGAGCTGCCCGAGGATACGATCGTTGCCACCATCGTCGCCCTCGGAGCTCCAACTCAGAGGAGCCGTATGAAGCCCAGCGGCTTCATCAGGGCGGCCCAGCTCCTATGGGAGTCTGGCATAGAGTTTGAGGGCGTTATAGCGGCGGAGAACGGTGGATACAACAGCTTCGGAGGATGGCTTCCAGCCGCCGCCTTGGAGCTCCCCGTTGTCGACGCCCCATGCGATGGGAGAGCCCACCCAACAGCTGTGATGGGGAGTATGGGTCTACATAGATTGGAGGATTATAGGTCTGTGAAGGCCATCGTAGCTGAGGGCGTTGAGGTCGTCGCCTGGGGCTCTGTGGAGGCCACCAGTAGGGTGGCACGGCTCGTCGCATCGGAGCGGGGCATGGTAGCTATGGCGAGAGACCCCGTGGCGCTGAGCTACGCCGTTGAACATGGAGCTCCAGGGGCGGTTTCAAAGGCTTTAGAGCTTGGCCACCACGTCTTGAAGGCGTTGAGGGAGGGGGCGGAGAGGGCTGTCAGGGCGGCGATGGAGTATCTCGGAGGCTCCATCCTCTGCCGTGGAAGGGTTAGGAGGAAGCGTCTGGAGACCCGTGGAGGCTTCGACGTCGGCCTATTGGAGGTCGAGGCGGAGGGGGAGAAGTATGAGTTGACCTTCCTCAACGAGTATATGACCCTAGAGCGTGGAGGACGCAGGTTAGCCACCTTCCCAGACCTAATCTCAACCTTCGACGATGAGGGGAGACCCATAACCTCAGCCGCCGTCGAAGAGGGCGATGAGGTCTATGTCACCATCGTCCCGAGGGAGAGGATACCCATCGGAGATGGGCTGCGATACTCCGATGTCTACAGGCCGGTGGAGGAGGCGCTGGGTAAGGCGATGATCAAACATCTAAAGGGATTCCTCATCGAGTAGCCTCTAGGTTTCCCCCCTTCTTTTATATAGCCTAACGCGGCTTCCCAAGGCCTGTCCAGGGACTCCCCGCTCAAATCTCACTCTTAAAACTCCTCTACGGCCGTGCAGCGATAAGACCTTACCCCTGATCCTCGGCTCATCAGCAGGCCAGCCAACCCTCCATCCTATCAGGCTCCCAGCCATCTTCGGGTCTAGGCCTAGGGGTCTTATGAGGCACTCCTTCGGCCTCTGGGTTTTAGGGCCGATCCTATAGTTGACTATCACCCCCTCCAACATCTCGGGCATAGGCTCCACCCCTCTACTTTGGACCCTTAGCTGGGCACCTCGGATCCTTCGTCCTCCCCTGGATGCTGCAGATGATGTATCTTACACATCGACCATGCTTATCCGTGTGATAGTTGGGGAGGATGGGGCATCGTTGACTCATCAAGGATTAAATGCTTGGGGAGGTGATGGAAAAATCTTACTTATTCCTCCACCTCGAAGGGTGGCTCAAAGTTGAAGCCCCAGGGGAATATCGTCGGCCTATCCCTTGGATAAAGCTCTAGGAGCCGCCTTCTAAGCTCCAGATCCCTCTTGGTGAAGGGGGCGGCCTCCCTCTGATAAAGCGTAGCCCTGTAGGGGGAGAGGCGTGCGCATAGGGTGTCAGCCCTCACCTTCAACCCCTCCCTGTCATCTCTGCTGATGGCGATATCCCTCTCATCGGTGGGCATCTCGAAGAGCTCCACCTGGAAGTATTTCCCCAGCTCCCCAGCCACCTCCTCCAGGTCTAGCCCCCTCCACCATCTAAACCTCACATAGTGGTAGGGCTTCAATCCAAGAGCTTTACCCCACACCTCTATATAACTTGATGGAGGAGTCGAGGGGATGGGCTGCCACATTGCCGTGGTTGGAACCGGTAGGGTTGGTAGACCGACGGCCTACACCCTCCTATGTGAAGGACTCGTCGATGAACTCTCCCTCGTCGACGTAAAGCCAGGTTTAGCCTGGGCCTTCGGCGAGGAGTTGAAACATGCGGCGGCAAGCTTGAAGCTCGACGTCGAGATCAACGCCTATGAGAGGGATGAGGATGTCTCAGGGGCCGACCTCGTCGTCGTCACAGCTGGAAAACCGAGGATGCCAGGCGTGAAGATAAGTCGTAGGGACCTCGTCTATGAGAACGCCAGAACAATCGCATATATCGCCGAGGTTATGCCCCCTAGGAATAGAGGCGCCAGATGGGTGGTGGTCTCAAACCCCGTCGACGCCATGGCCACCCTCTTCAAGAAGGTTTCAGGGGAGAGCTATGTCATAAGCACCGGAGACCACGCTGATACGCTGAGGTTTAGGGTGAAGCTCGCCGAGGAGCTTGGGGTCCCCTTCTCCCAGGTTGAGGGATACGTCGGCGGGGAACACGGCAAGGCTGCCTACCCCCTATGGTCTACAGTCCGCATAGGGGGTCAACCCCTTGAGGAGTATCTCGCCTCAACGGGCAAAACCCTGAACAGGGAGGCTGTCATCGAGTATGTCCGAGGAGTCTCGAAGCGGATCGTCGACATCATAGGCGGAACCGAGTATGGCCCAGCCTCAGCCTTCAGGGATATCATCCGCTCCATCATCGAGGATCGCCGTGAAATCTACAGCGTAGCCGTCTCCAGAGAACTGCCTGGCATACCCGAAGCGGTGAACGTCAACGTTCCGATTCACGTCGGCTGGAGCCTTGGGCCAGACCTATGGGAGGAGTTGACGGAGGAGGAGCAGAGGGCCATCATAGAGGCGGCTAAGGCCATCTACAAGACCTATAGGCTCGGCCTGGAGGCCCTTGAGAAAACCCCTTAAGCTTAGCTGGGAGAGTTGATGCGATGGAGTTCGACCTAATCATCGAGGGTGGAGCCATCCTCGACGGCTCCGGAAACCCCTGGTTCAAGGCTGATATAGGCATCGTCGACGACCGTATCGAGGCCATAGGCCGCCTTGAAGGGGCGAAGGCGGAGCGTAGAATCGACGCCAGAGGCCTGGTGGTCGCCCCAGGATTCATAGATATGCACAGCCACTCAGATTTCACGCTGCTCGTCGATCCGAGGGCGGAGAGCAAGATCAGGCAGGGTGTCACCACCGAGGTCGTCGGAAACTGCGGAGCATCAGCTGCACCCCAGAACGAGGAGGTGAGGGCCTATAGGGAGAAGTTCATGAGAACTCGGCTGGGGGAGGACTTCCAATTCGACTGGGAGACGATGGCGGAGTATATGGCGAAGCTGGAGTCTCAGGGTATAGCCCTAAACGTGGCGCCGCTGGTGGGCCATGGAACCATAAGGCAGAACGTCATGGGCTTCGAGGATAGAGAGCCAACCCCCGAGGAGCTGGAGGAGATGAAGAGGCTGACGGCTGAGGCGATGGAGGCCGGAGCCTGGGGATTATCAACAGGCCTCATCTACCCCCCAGGATGCTATGCGAAGACCGAGGAGATCATAGAGCTGGCCAAGGTCGTCGCCAAATATGGAGGCATCTATGCCTCGCATATCCGAGGGGAGGGAGACACCCTCCTCGAGGCCGTCGGGGAGGCGATAGAGATCGGTGAGAAGGCGGGATTGCCCGTTGAGATATCCCACTTCAAGGCCTCCGGTAAGCGGAATTGGGGCAAAACCAGGGAGTCGCTGAGGCTGGTGGAGGAGGCCCGTAAGAGGGGGATCGACGTCACCATTGATCAGTATCCCTACACGGCTTCAAGCACCGGCCTCTCAGCCTATCTCCCCGATTGGGTTCACGTCGGCGGCGCCGAGGCGATGCTTGAGAGGCTAAGGAATCCAGAGGATAGACGGCGCATCAAGGAGGAGGTGGGCGATCGGGATTGGAGCATAATCATGGTGGTCGTCTCCAATAAGCATCCAGAGTATGAGGGGCTGCGCATCACCGAGATCGCCGAGAAGATGGGTAAAGAACCCGTTGAGGCCGTTATGGATCTGCTGCTGGAGGATGAGGGGCAAACCTGGATCGTAGCCTTCGGCATGTCTGAGGAGGATGTCCAAAGGGTGATGAGGAGTCCCTACATGATGGTTGGCTCCGATGGCAGAGCCATCTCACCCCACGGAGTCCTCGGAAAGGGGAAGCCCCATCCAAGATACTATGGAACCTTCCCAAGGATTCTCGGCCGCTATGTGAGGGAGCTGGGCGTCCTCACCCTCGAGGAGGCTGTGAGGAAGATGACCTCAGCCCCAGCGAGACGCCTCGGCCTATGGGACCGCGGCCTCATAAGGCCAGGCTTCAAAGCCGACATCACCATCTTCAACCCAGACACCGTCATCGATAAGGCCACCTTCATGGAGCCACATCAATATCCCGAGGGAATCGAGTATGTCATCGTAAACGGCACCGTGGTCATCGATGAGGGGGAGCATACAGGAGCTCTTCCAGGGAGAGTCCTGAGAAGGGGCTAGCCCATTATTTTTATAAAAAGGAGCCTATAGGGCTTCGAGCATTCTGAAGTCTTCTTTCACGGTTGTTAGGACGACGTGGGTGTTCGTTCTCTCGATGTAGGGCATCGCCAATAGACCCTTTGTGAACTTACTCAGCTCCCTACGGCTTCTAAACTTGGCCACCACCATCGCATCTGTTAGGCCTGTGATGTCGTAGACAGCGCAGACGTTAGGCAGCTTCGACACCTCCTCCTCCACCTCTATGAGACGCCCCTTTGAGACGGTGATCTCCGTTACGACGGTAAGCTCGAAGCCTAGTCGTTCATGATCTATCATGATCGTATAGCCCTTGATGACCCCGCTGCTCTCGAGTCTTTGAACCCTATTGATGACGGTGGCCGTCGAAACCCCTATGCTCCTGGCCAACTCCCTATAGGAGCGCTTAGAGTCTATTAGAAGCTCCCTGAGGAGCTTTCGATCGATCTCGTCGAGGGCGAACATGATTAAACATTCATTCAAAAATATAATAGCTTTTCGAACAAACGTTTAGTGAACTCTCCATAAGCTTAATATATGTATTGTAGGCACCTGATCCCATGCCCCTCATAGAGGTCTCCGAGGATGATGTTAAGAGGATCCTAGAGGTCGTGAGGGATAGGGATATTAAATATGTGAGGCTCATCGTCATCGACATCTATGGCAGCCCGAGGGCGATGATCATACCTGAATACAGATTGGAGGAGGCCCTCACCATAGGCATAGGATTCGACGGCTCATCGGTTCCTGGATATACCAACATAGAGACCAGCGACCTCGTGGCTCATCCAGATCCCTCCACCTTCCTCATACCCCTATGGGAGACCCCAGGCGTCGCCCTCATGTTCTGCTACGTCTCAAAACCCGATGGGACACCCTTCGAGGGCGACCCGAGGGGGCTGCTGAAGAGAACTATGGATGAGTTGGAGAAGCGGGGTATGGGCTTCAACCTCGGCCCAGAGGTGGAGTTCTTCTACGTCGAGCGGGAGGGGTCGGGTATAAGGCCCGCTGGGAGTGGGGGATACTTCGACCTGCCGCCCCTCGACAGGTCTGAGGAGGTGAAGATGGAGACGATGATCTGCCTTGAGGCCGCCGGATTCCAGCTGGATAAGGTGCATCATGAGGTGGCTGAGGGGCAGCATGAGATCAACTTCAGATTCGCCGACGCCCTAAAGACCGCCGACAATATCGTCCTCTATAAGCTGGCTGTGAAGACCATAGCTGAGAAGTATGGGGTCATCGCCACCTTCATGCCTAAGCCCTTCTGGGGCATCAACGGAAGCGGCTGCCACCTCCACCAGAGCCTCATCGACTTAGAGACCGGCCACAATCTATTCTACGACGCCGAGAGTCCCATAGGCCTCTCAGACACCGCCCTACACTATATCGGGGGCCTCCTAAAACATGCGTCAGCCCTCTCACTGGTAGTGGCTCCGACGGTCAACTCCTATAAGAGGCTGGTGCCCCATTATGAGGCACCCGTCTACATCTGCTGGGGCCTCGGAAACAGGTCGACGCTTGTTAGGGTTCCCCAATATCCGAAGGGCGTTGAGGCTGGAACCAGAGTCGAGTATCGACATCCAGACCCCTCCTCAAACCCCTACCTGGCCGCCGTCGCCGTCCTTAAGGCGGGCCTCGACGGCGTCGAGCATAAGATAGAGCCTGAGGAGCCGATCCAGGAGAACGTCTACCACTTCTCAAGGGAGGAGCTTGAGCGCCGCGGCGTGGGGGTGCTCCCAGGAAACCTTGAGGAGGCCTTAGAGGCTTTTAGGGCTGATAAGGTGGTCTATGAGGCCCTCGGTGGATACGTCTCAGAGAATCTAATGGAGCTGAAGCGGAGGGAGCATGAGGAGTACCTCTCCCACGTGGGCGGAAGCTGGGAGAAGAATCTCAACAGGATAACGGAGTGGGAGATAGAGCGATACCTGACTAGGTGCTAATAAAAATTTAACCAGCCTCAATTATTCTTCCCTTTGATCCCATTTGGGTGTAAACCTCACCCCAATCATCGTCAAGCGCGTCCTCAGCCTAGAGGAGCTTAAGGGTAGGGTTCTCGCCGTCGACGCCCACAACGTCCTCCACCAGTTCCTCGCCCTGATAAGGACGCCCCTCGGACAGCCCCTCAGAGATGAGGAGGGGAGGATTACATCACATCTCGTCGGCCTCGCCTTCAGGTCGACGAGGCTTATGGCCGACTATGATATCTGGCCCATCTACATCTTCGATGGGAAGCCGCCGAAGTTGAAGTTGAGCGAGATCGAGAAGCGTAGGGAGGTGAGGATGAAGGCTGAGAGGGAATACCTCGAAGCCCTGGCTCGAGGCGACTATGCGACGGCCTTCTCAAAGGCCGTGATGACGGGGCGGTTGACGGGGGAGATGATTGAGGATGCTAAGAGGCTCCTCACCCTACTGGGCATCCCCTGGATTCAGGCCCCCTCGGAGGGGGAGGCTCAGGCAGCCTATATGGTTTCGAGGGGAGACGCCTGGGCCGTGAACAGCAGAGACTATGACTCCCTGCTCTTTGGAGCTCCACGCCTCGTTAGATATGTCACCATACAGGGTGAGGAGTATCTACCCAGTAAGGGGATGGCTCGAAGATTGGAGCCTGAACTCATAGAGCTGGATAGGCTGCTTTCAACCCTCGGCCTAACCCGTGAGCAGCTCATCGACGTCGCCATCCTCATCGGAACAGACTTCAACGAGGGTGTGAGGGGCATAGGCCCAAAACGAGCTGTGAAGCTGATTAGGGAGTATGGAGGCCTGGAGGCGCTTCCAGGGGAGGTGAGGGCGAGGCTGCCGGAGAACTATGAGGAGATCAGGGAGCTATACCTAAACCCAGAGGTCGTGGAGGACTATGAGGTATGCTGGAATCCACCGGATGAGGAGGGGTTGAGACGCTTCCTCTGCGATGAGCGGGGCTTCTCCCCCCGAAGGGTTGAGACCATCATAAAACGTGTGAGAAGGGCCTATGGGCAGAGGAGGTTGGAGGATTGGCTCTGAGTGAAACCCCCTTCAACAGGCTGCTGGAACTCTGTACGGCTCTACGGGGGACGACGAGGAGGAAGGAGAAGACACGGCTTATCGCCGATTTTTTGAGGAGGCTGAGGCCTGAGGAGATTGCTCCAGCGGTTCTACTCATCGTCGGCTCCATATTCCCAGAGTATGATGAACGAACCCTCGACGTAGGCTTCGAGACCGTTAAACGGGCCTTGAAGGGGGGGAGGCAGAGAACCCTCATAGAGGAGCCGCTGACAATCCTCGGCGTCCATAGACTTCTCACAGAGATCGCCGAGGCAACGGGTGCCGGCTCCAGGCGGAGGAAGGAGCGGCTGCTGGAGGCCCTCTTCAGCAGAGCCTCACGAGGCGAGGTGGAGCTATTGATCCACATAATCTTCGGGGAGATGCGCATAGGCGTGAATGAGGGGGTGATGCTAGAAGCCATAGCTGAGGCGTCAGGCGTAGACCTGGAGCTCCTCCGGAGAGCCTTAATGCTGACCGGAGACCTAGGCGAGGTGGCCCGAATAGCCCTCCTAGAGGGGGAGGAGGGGGTTAAGGCTGTGAAACCCCGAATGTTCCACCCCCTCAAGCCGATGCTGGCCAACATGGCTGAAGACGTTGAAGAGGCCCTGGAGGAGCACGGCGGCCTCACCGCCTTCGAATACAAGTTCGACGGCGCCCGAATCCAGATACATAGACATGGGGACGACATCCGGATATTCAGCCGGAGGCTCAGCGACGTCACCGAGAGCCTCCCAGACATAGTGGAGCTGATCGAGGATAGCATCAAATCGAGGGATGTCATCCTCGAAGGCGAGGTGGTGGCCATTGGCAGAAATGGCCGTCCACTCCCCTTTCAGGATTTGATGAGGCGCTTCAGACGGGTTCACGACGTGGAGGAGATGGTGAGGCGCATACCGCTGAGATTACATCTCTTCGACATCCTCTATCTCGATGGGAGGCTGCTCATCGACGAGCCTTACAGGGAGCGGTGGAGGCTCCTGGAGTCCATCTGCCCAGGGGAGCTGTTGGCTCGACGCATCATAACCGATGACGCGGCGGAGGCTGAGGCCTTTCTGAGGGAGGCGATGGAGGAGGGGCATGAGGGCCTAATGGCGAAGAGGCTTGACGGCCCCTACACCCCTGGGAGGAGGGGGAAGCTATGGCTGAAGATTAAGCCCGCTGAGACCCTCGACGTCGTCATCATCGCAGCCGAGTGGGGTCATGGCCGTCGAAGGGGATGGCTAAGCAACTATCACCTCGCCGTCAGAGACGACGGCGGCTTCAGCATGGTGGGCAAGACCTTCAAGGGCCTCACCGACGAGGAGTTCGAGTGGATGACCAGGAGGCTGCTGGAGCTGAAGATCGGCGAAACGCCCACAACGGTCTACGTGAAGCCTGAGATCGTCGTGGAGGTAGCCTTCAACGAGATACAGAGAAGCCCCCACTATCGATCTGGATTCGCCCTCAGATTCGCCAGGATCAAGCGTATCAGAATGGATAAAGGCCCCGAGGAGGCAGACACGCTGGAGAGGCTGAGGGAGCTATATGAGAGGCAGTTTAGGTATAAGGCGAGGCTGACGAATTGAAGTAGCCCCACCCCACTCTACCCTAGTTTTATTGGATTCAACATTTTATCGATTTGAACCCTATTTGCCTTATATTCCTCCGTCATTAGAAGGGGACACTCATTCAAGGTTCTATCACCATTTAGAAG
>CALEIY010000191.1 GCA_937898665.1 Candidatus Bathyarchaeota archaeon
CTTCTCCCTGTTAAATCCCTCATCCTTAAGGGTCTAAGTTCTTCCAAGTTGAAGTCAATTTTTGCCACCCTTAATACTGTTAATAATTTACGAAGGTTTTAGAGAGGGAGGGGTGGGTGAAGGTAGAAAGATGGTTAGACATTGGGCTTTGTCTCCTTCAGCAATTCATGTATGAGGACTTGACCTAGATCAACGGCTTCGGCTTCTATCTTCACCGTGTAGGTTCCGGAGCCGAAGACATAGAGAACATCTCCTCCATATTCGTGGGTCGTAGCTTGGGCGGTTATGTTTCCCTCAGGGAACTCCCCCTCATAGACAACTATCAATATGTAGGCGTTTGGATCTGAGGAACTTATCCACCAGTATATTCTCCAGAGATCACTTTTAACCTCGATTGTTCTAACTATCTGGGTTAAGGTGATTCCTGTCAAATTCCATCCTGTAATATAACTCCAAGTCTTGCCAAAGGTGTAGGGTTCCCCTGGAGGACCCGGAGGACCCTGCTCTCCCTGAGGTCCTGGAGGACCTTGAGGACCTGGTTCTCCCTGTGGACCCGGAGGGCCTTGAGGGCCTTGAGGACCAGGCGGCCCTCTCAGCATCTCTCTAAAAGATGGAACTGAGATTATTAGAACACTAGTAGTTAGTGTTGATAGTATTATTGAGAGAATTACAGAGACCCCAACTGTTTTCCAATCTAAACCCATTACATCACCTGAAAACAAAATAAAAATTATTTGTTTTAAAAAGCTAATTCCATCTCTATTATTATTTAACTAATTTTAATTGAATTTCAATTAGGAATTAAAGCATAAAAATGGGAAGCTCAGTCTTTACGCAATTCCTCCAAGGTGATTGCGAGTCTAATCTGCTTCTTCCTCCTTGTAGGCAGCCTCTCATAGGCCTTGGTCTTCGTGAAGGCTCTAAGCGTATTCGTGTTTATCTCACCTGTCTTCGTGTAGACTGGGCGCTTAGTAGCTCCAGCTATTATGCGGGCTCCTCCCCGCTTCAGCCATCTACGTAGTGCTCCAGGTCTCTTTATGGCTTTGCCTATCCACTTCTTTCCTCTACCTTTTCTCCTCCCCATGGGTTTCACCTCTCCATTCGAGGTGTAGGAATGTTCCCATCCAGCCGATGATGAGGAAGGGGATTAGCTGCATCACTTCTCAGCCACCTCGAATAGAAGCCTGAAACCCTCCCTGATCAGCTTCTCCTCTCTCCTGAGTCTGAGGAGTTCTCCGAGGCCCTGACCCAATATGAGAGCTATGAGGATGAAGAGGATTAGCAGGGGTAGGGTGACCTCCATCATCTCCTCCGCCTCCTCTTCTTCCTTCTACTCTTCCCACGGCTTCGAGGCCTCGATTCCCTCTCCACCTCGCCTCCGAAGGTGAAGAAGTCGAAGCTGAAGGGATCTGGGAAGCCTGCTGTTTCTTCTTTCAGTCTCTCGACTTCCCTCCGCTTCCTCTTCACCGAGGCCTTTAATCTCAGCAGCCTCTCCTCCATTCTCAGCCTCTCGAGCTCAGCCTTCATCTTCTGCATCTGTCTCTCTCTACGCTTCTCCTGCCACTCCTCCACCCTTCTCATTGTGCTTTGAATCGTTGAGCCGACTTTACCCGCTTTCTCCCTCAACCTCTCTAAGAAGCTCATGTCTCAACCCTCCCTCCCAGGATGTCGACTATGGCGAGGATGATGTTCACCAAGCCGAGGCTGAACCAGAAGTAGCTGACAGCGGCGAACTTTCCGGTGGCAGGCCAGATTAAGCCGAGGAGAAGCCATGCTGTGAAGGCGATTAGATGGCTGAGGGGTCTGCTACCCGTTAGGCCTAGCAGCGTGAAGGTGAGTGCGGTGACCATTAGGAGAACTGCATCTATCATGGCTTCAACACCAGTATGATGCCTATGAAGCCGAATATGGCGAGGGCTACCAGCAGCCATCCAGTTGCTCCATAGATGCCATAGACAAGCTCTGAGAGTCTGTGGAAGGTGGTGTTAGCTGTCTCCGTGAGGTTGAACCCCGACATCTCATCGTTTAGGATTACGATGATCTGTAATCCGGATATCATGAGGATGGCGGTTATGGCGAGGAGGATGGCTGCCCCCTTCAAGTTCTCACCTCAGGAATGGGAATCCACCTCCCTTCAACGCCATCATGACTATGTAGAAGGCCACAGCTGCAGCCATTATGGTTCCAACCGTTATACCCGTCTTCACCAGTTTGCTTCCGAAGCCCGTTGAGATGCGGCCCATCATCTCGCTGTGATAGCTGAGCTCGCTTAATCGACCCTGAGTGACAGCCCTGTCAAGCCACAGCTTAGCCTCCTCAGGAGTCAAGAGAACCCCTGCCTCAGCTTCCCCTCCATTTCTCACAGCTTGGAGCTGAGCGGCTAGCGCAGGTGGAAGAGCGACAGCTTTACCTATGTAGCCTATAAAGAGGCTTCCCAGCTTGGGAATGATGTGTCTAGCTAAGGCTAGACTATTTAACTGGTTCAGAGCTTCCTTTGAGACATCTTTAACTTCATCCTCTGCGAGGGGTCTAGGGTAAAGCCATATACAGCCCTTCTCGTCTTCAAGGTATCCCTCCTCCTCCCAGGCTCTACGCAGCTCCCATCTACCTGTATCGGTGGCTACTATAAGCAGCGTATCTCCACGCTTCCATACGCTGTGCTTGATGAGGGTTTTGATGAAGGGAACCCTCAGCGTGAGATAGAGGTAGATCATGAAGGCTGCCAGAGTGAAAAAAAGGCTGAGGGGAATTATGTGGAGGTAGAGTAGGGCTAGCAGATTCATCGCAGCCACCTCAGGAAGCCGCCTCTACGCCTCTCACTCTCGCTTCGACGGGTTATGGTGGCCCGTCTCTCCGTGACACTCTGCATACGCCAGCCATTCCTGCTGCCAGCGATGACGAGGTTGAGGTAGAGCTTCTTCACCTCTCTCTCCAGAACCTCTGGATCCTCACCCATCTCAGCCATCGCCATGATGCGGCCCACAGCATGGCGATAGTATGCTATCTCATCATCTCTCAGGTTTCCAGTGTTCATGATCTGGTCGCAGAGAACCCTTAGACAGGAGAGATCGTCGTCTTCGTTGAAGATGTTCTGAGCTATGTCGCTGAGGGTTAAGTGAGCCACCGTAGGCTCTGGAAGGGCCTCCACTAATCCTACATCCGACCCTGTATCCTCTACCTCGTATTCCTCGTCTAAGCCCATCTCCGCCTCCTCAGAGCCTTAAGCCGAATCCTTTCAGCTTCAGCCTCTCAGCCTCATCACCAGGCCTATAAGGGCGACAGCAGCCATGACGATGAGGCCGACGACCATGAGGTTCAATGCGTTATATGTCTGGGTGAATATGGTTCCCACAGTGGTGTTCGCAGTTCCAGTGAGGCCCTTGATGTTGGGCTGGATGGCTCCGATGATGTAGACGCAGAGAACCAGGCTTATGGCAGCGATGACGAGGTTTATTGCGGTGGAGAAGGCTCTGCGACCCATCTTCAAGGCTCTGAGGATTCTCCTTCTACCCATCATGGCTGTTTAACTAATTTTAGTCAGTTCTTATATAATTTATTTACAATATTTGAAAAATTCAGCTATTCTACGGCTGTTGAAGGGAAGCTCATCTGCAAAGGCGTTCCGCATCCGCTGTAGAAGTCTCTCAGCCTCCCTCTCAGACAGCTTTCCCAGGTGATAGTTCAATAGGCCACGTAGATTGTAGTAGTCTCTTCCCTCAACCTCCAGCAGATTTAAAATGACCCTTCTCAGTCTAGCCTTAGCCCTGCTCATCTCGCCCACCTGGCGAAGAGGCTGAGTATCGCCGAGGCCACTCCCAACACGAAGAGGATTCTGACTATTCGATAGGCCTCGGCGGGGAGGATAACGGTGAAGACTCCCATGAGGATTATCCACATTATAGCTACGTAGGTTAAGCTCTGAGTTCTAATGTAGAGTGGTAGAGCCAATGCGAGGAGAACTATGCCATAGAACAGGTCTCCAAGCAGCGATGTGTAGAGGGCTGTCAGGAATCCTATAAAGTCTCCCTGCTGAAGCAGCTGCCATAGAAGCTCCAGACTGGTCTCCACTACGCCGTTTATCATTCAATCTCCCTCCCCGTGAGCAGGTATATGAGGAACAGGGTCCAGTAGATGGCCCACACTCCATTTACGACTTTGACGATTATCGGCGGGGCTCCCAGGCCTGTTATGAAGTCTGGGAATCCCCAGATGGCTGTGCGGAAGAGTTTGAGGAAGAGTTGGAATCCCCTTATGGGGGCTAAAAGGGGATTCTCCTCAACTGTGAGGGCTGTCTGGTTGAGAAGCTGCTCCAAGTCGCTGGGCATCGATACGTTTCCCGCTATGAACCCCGCTCCGATCTCCAGTTCCTCGGCTATCAGGGTTGAGAGGTTCAGGGAGATGAATCCAAGCAGCAGGATGTAGGCCAGCTTCACGGCTTCCACCTCCCAATAGCCCAGATGATGGCGAGGCTTAATGCGATTGTGAGGCTGGAGTAGGGTATGCTCATCCAGCCGATGTAGGTTAGGAAGGCTGCTAGGATTATTGTGAGGGCTAACCCTATCGGGGCGGACCAGAAGCTGCTGGCCCCTGCGAGTGTGAGCAGCAGCAGACAGCCTAATAGCTGTGATGCGGATACAGGCCAATTCCCAAAGACCTCTAGGCTTGGCGCAGCGGGATAGGGTGATGGAGGATTGGGGAGAACCTCCCTGTAATTCAGCCTACCCAGCCTCCCATGATCTGTCACGACATAGACGATGTAGTCAGTTTCATTATCGGCTTCATACCAGTTGAATTGGAGCTGGTTGCCTGTTCCAAAGGCCGACCAGACCTCCGTATTGTTCAGATATCTTATACTGACGGATACGCCGCTGGTGCTATCTAAGAGGTCTTGATAGGATATCCTTATATGAGTGGCATTAGGCCTGGTGGCCTCACATCTGACATAGGGATAGAGCATCTGAACCTTCTGACTGAAGCCGAGTTTGTCGAGGCGGAATGTCACTGCATCGTCTACTCCAGCAGTCCACCATCCATAGTTATACTCCACTCCATCTGCGGTCAGCCTTAAGAGATAGGGTTCACCTGTGGTGAGGACAAAGCTCACATCATCTCCAGGGTCAACTCTCGTTCCATGAAAAGAAGAGTGCAACGGCGAGCCACCAGGCGTAGCTGGGCCTGCCGCTGCTGCACCTGTTCCATGAAAAGAAGAGTGCAACCGGCTTATAGTCGCAGTATTTGCACTCCCAGTCGGGCCACATGTTCCATGAAAAGAAGAGTGCAACTTTTCTTCTCCTTTTCACTCAATGGGGGTCGCCTCTATTCTGGGTTCCATGAAAAGAAGAGTGCAACTATCCGAATGGCACGAGTCTCCTGTGTATTCTGTCGCCGGTTCCATGAAAAGAAGAGTGCAATTAGTATATCTCCAGCTTGAGTTTGCACTGTGAGATGCCATAGTGTTCCATGAAGAGAAGAGTGCAACGTCACGACAATGTATGGCCTGTCGAAGCTCGTTTCATCCAGTTCCATGAAGAGAGGAGTGACTTCGGGGAGGGATGCTCAGTCATCGCAGCCTCCAACGACGAGATGCTCAGAAGAATAGAGGAGGTCTTCATTACGGTGTTATAAAAATTCTTTGATGTTATTGGTGGCGCTCACACCTTTAAGGCTGAAAGGTCAACTATACCTGGATGCATCTCCCCCAGCCGCTCCTCAGAGCCATCTTTAGGGAGCGCCTCAACAGGTTCCTCGGCCTTGCAGAGCTGGATGACAACGAGATCGAGGTCTACATACCGAATCCTGGGAGACTTCAAGAGCTCCTCAT
>CALEIY010000192.1 GCA_937898665.1 Candidatus Bathyarchaeota archaeon
AGCAGAAGACGGCATACGAGATGTAGAGAGGTCTCGTGGGCTCGGAGATGTGCATAAGAGACAGGTGGATGAGGCGCTTCGCCGCCGAGGAGCTGAGGGAATCCCTCAGGGGGATCCTGAGTTGAGGCTGAGGATCTACTACGTCACCTACCCCTCTAAGCATCCATGGGGTAGCGACTTCGCTGCGATGAATCTGAGGAGATATTCTAGGCATGAGGTTATGCCGGTGGAGGTGGGGGATGTCTGGAGATGTAGTGGGGGGGTCGTTCACCTCCATAACGTTCAACTGGCGAGGCGCATCGATCTCGAGGGGTTAAGGAGGCGGAATAGGGCTGTAATAGGGGGTGTTAGGGGTTGGATAGGGTTGGAGAGGATGAGAGATCGCCTTGGGGAGTTTGACGCCATCGCTGTCAACGTCGATCCACGTCTACAGAGTGAGGTTAGACGCCTCCATGAGAGGGTTTACGAGACGCCCGTTGGTGTCGACACGGAGCTATTTAAGCCGAGGAGGCAGAGAGTGGATGATTTCATAGTCCTATGGGTCGGCTCAGATCACAAGAGGTTTAAAAATGCCCACCTCCTCCCAAAGCTTGGCTTCCCATATAGGAAGGCCACTTATAGGAATTATATTCCCCATGAGGAGATGCCTGAATTCTATGCGGGTGGAAGCGTCCTCGTGAATCTAAGCGAGCATGAGGGCTTCTGCAGACCTATATTGGAGGCGGCGGCATGCGGCTTACCCGTCGTGAGCAGCGATGTAGGGGTCGCCCGTAGAATCCTCGATGATGAGTGGATCGTCGGGGGATCGCCGAGGAGGAATCTGGGGAGATTCCATGAGCTCCTCATTAGGCTGAGGGATAACCCTGAGCTTAGGGTGGAGGTTGGAAGGGAGAATAGGTTGAGGGCTCTCAAGTTCGATTGGAGGAGGATCACCCCGATCTATGATGACATGTGGGAGGAGGTGGCTGGAGGTTAGCCCTCCAACCTCTCAATCGATAGCACCCTCTCAGCCCAATTGGCTCTGCGGCTGATATATCTAATCCTATAGGTGGCGTTCACCTCTAGGTCATAGCGGCCCTTTAGGCGTAGGTATCCTCCGTCGTAGCCTGCGACGTAGGTGTATCCTCTCCTCTCGTTGTAGTGGCAGTC
>CALEIY010000193.1 GCA_937898665.1 Candidatus Bathyarchaeota archaeon
ACCTTCGGCTGGTGCCTCATCCTCAGCAACCTCTTCGCCCTCCCCCTCATGGGGCTGACCGGCCTCTTCATGGAGCGTAGCGCCCTAGAGGACTTTCCAGGCCTCCTCTCCTTCATCGCCCTCAGCTACGTCATCGCCCCCTTCCAGGCCTACGCCGCCCTCCGAGGCCTATTAGAGAAGGAGGAGGGAGTCTGGTTCAGAACCTTCAAGACGGGGAGAATCACGGATCGCATCCTCAGCATTAGGCTGAGACGGCTCTTCGGATGGGTTCTACCAAGGAGGAGCTCCAGCGGAGAGGGAAGAGCCGAGAGGAGGGAGAGGAGGGGGCCACCCATCTCCTCCATCATCTTCCTAATCCTACTCTCCTCCCTCATAGCCTGGATAACCATATCCGTTAAGGCTCAGAGGGAAGAGCCGATTCAGCATACGGCGCTGATCGTTGATGTGAGCGACGAGCCGATCTCAATCAACGGCGTATCCTCAAGGCTTCTACTAACCCGTCTAGGAGAATCAAGTCTAGAGATGGGGAGAGCGGAGTATAGGTATTCTGGACATGGATGGGAGAGGGCTTGGAGACTTCTATTGGAGAGACCCCTGGAGGAGGACTTCAAGCTTGAGGGGAGAACCCTCATAACCCTGGAGCTGAGCGCCGAGGCGGAGCTCCAGGTCGATGTGGAGGTGAGGCTACTAGAGGTCGATGAGCGAGGTGAGATGGAGCTCATATCCTCGGCGAGGGTCGAGGATATAGGGCTTTCAAATGAAACCTTAAGACTGAGCATAGCCACTCCTCCCCTCAGCTCCAGGCTGATAGAAAAGGGACACACCCTCCTCATGGAGATATGGCTGAAGGGGGAAGGGGGCGTCTACCTCCTCCACTACGGCTATGGGGGCACTAGAGTCGAGTTTCCAGGCATCATCGTCCCCGAGAATATGCTTCCACTACTCTCCCTCGCCCCCCTCATACCTGTAGCTGTGTTGAGAGTCAAAGGGAGGAGGGGAGCATGATGGGTAGAAGAGAATTTGGGATTAAGAGCCTCATCCTATGGGCTGTCCTCCTATCGATGACTATGCTCCCCTTCATCGGCACCCTCAACGACTTAATGGCTAAGGCAGCGTCAGCGGTGGGCCTCGATGCACTGATAGGGAGGTATATAGCGCCGCCATTGGCGGCGGCTGTGGCCGCCGTCCTCAGATACGTCTTCGGCGTGGAGGCTACAGCGCTTGGTCAATCCATCTACCTACTGGAGAGACATCTCCCATACAAGCTGCTGCTAGATTGGAACTGTGTAGGATGGCAGAGTCTACTACTCCTATTTGTAAGCCTAGCGGCGGGTCTCCAGGGGGAGTATTCAAGGCTCAGCAGGTTGAAGTGCATCCTCCTCGGCGTCATCGGCGTCGCCCTATTAAACCTGTTGAGGATAGCCATCGACGCCCTCCTCCTAGACATCTACGGCCCATCTATCGCCATAGCCTTCCACGACTATGCTACACTTCCATTAACCTTCCTATGGCTGGCGGCCTTCTGGTATATCTCAATAAACTACATCCTCACCCCGAGAGCCGCCGAACGCGGCGTCTTAAGCCTGAAAACCGCCGTCGACTTCCTCACGGGTCGGAGAACCCTCAGCATAGCCTCCATGGCCATCATACTCCTCTCCACCTTCCTCGGAGGATTAGGCATACTCTCCACAAAGGTCTCAGCGGAGGATGATCCAACCAAGCTGAGCTTTGAATGGTTCCCAAACGCCGTCACCGTCTGCAACATCACCACCAACAGGGTGATGACGCATCCGGAGTATACAGACCTCAACGACACGGCTTATGCCGACGCCTACTCGGCGTCGGGGACAGGGATGGTTAGGATATGGGAATTCTATCTCTACGGCCCCCTCGAGGAGGATTACACTCTCCAGGGCATCTTAACCTACGTCATCTGGCTTAAAGGCTCGGTTCTACTGGAGCGGTCGAGACTCGTCTTCACCATATATGACGTCGACGAGGACGGCGATGAGACTGAGGTTAGAAGCGATGGCATATTCGTCATTCTAACGAAGTCGCCGGCGAGGATCAGCCTAACCGTGACCCAGTCCTCGCCCTACACCTTTGATGAGGGGCATACCATCAAGCTTACCATCGACCTCTATGTCAGGGCGGGGAGAACCTACACCCTATATTACGACGCTTCAACCCGATGGTCATATCTCCAACTTCCAGGGATCGTCGTCTCGGAGAATGTGTTGGGTCTCCTCCTCGTGGCATCCATAATCCCAGGATTGATGCGTAGGAGGGGTGAGAGGGGTGAGGAGGATTAGCGTCTTAACCTGGCTGCTATGGCTCTCAGCCATAGCTCTCTCCATACTCCCCCTGATTCAAACCCTAAACGACCTAGCGGCTTTCCTAGCGATGAGGCTGGGCCTGGACAGTGTATTGATGAGGCTGTCCCCCATCGCCTCCCGATTCATCGCAGCCCTCCTCCAATACATCTTCAGAGTTCCCGTCTCCGTCTATGGAGCCTCCATCTACCTGGAGATGGGGGGGATACCCCGTGAGGTTTACCTCGATTGGAACTGCCTCGGGTGGCAGGGTCTTCTATTGATGGCTATAGCTCTCGCCATCGCCCTTCAAGGCGATTATACGGCTGAGAGTAAGGCTAAAACCACGCTCCTGGGATTGGAGGTCTTCATAGCGGCCAACGCGGCTAGGGTGCTCATACCCTGCCTCCTACTCACCCATTTCGGGTATAGGGCAGCCCTCCTATTCCACAACTATCTAGCCACCCCCCTAATACTAGCATTTATCTCCCTATATTGGCATCTATCCACCAACTTCATACTCCAACCAAAGACCGAGGGAGAGGGGGAATTAAGGATTGGGGAGCTCCTAACGGGGAGGAGGGAGATTGGACTAGCGTCGATGGCCATCATCCTCCTTACCGTCCTATACAGCGGCGTAGGCATACTCGCGGCGGGCATCGATGCGGCTGACGGTGATCGAACGGCGCTCACCTTCGAATATGCCAAGCCGGACTTCAGATATCTCACCCATCAAGATTGGACGGATCTTGGTAAGAAGCCTCATAGAGATAGATGGAGGAACACGGGGGTTCCAGGCTGGTATGAGCTCTGGGAGTTCGACCTCTACGGCCCCCTAGTCGAGGACTATGAGATGGAGGGAAACGTTGTCTACTACGTCTATTTCTACTGTTCTAAGCCTCATGACACCTCTTATGAGTTCCGCATCTACGACATCGATCCATCAGGTGGCACACCACCTAGGCTGGTACATGTGGATAAGTTCATGATCCATCTAGATCCCATCTCCCCGCCTGCCCCGATAAAATTGGAGGGGGATAACGTCAATCCCTACACCTTCAGCAGCGGCCATACGATTAGGATAGCGATATACGTCTATGATGACGCCGCTGAGAGGAGAGACTACTTCTTCGATTACGACTCGGTGGATAAGCACTCCTATGCGGACTTCCCCGGCATCGTCATCGAGGAGAGAGTTTTCTCCTCCATACCGTTGATCGCCATCGCCCTTCTACTGGAGGTGAGGAGGAGAGATGGAGAGTGAGAGGGAGGTTTATAGAAGCCTACTGGCCTATGCCGCAGCCTCCTTCCTAGCACTCCCCCTCCTAACCACCTTCAGCGAGCCCTTAACGAGGATGGTAGAGGCGGC
>CALEIY010000194.1 GCA_937898665.1 Candidatus Bathyarchaeota archaeon
GCCGAGGGGGCTGGAGCCGCACCCCTCGCAGCCGCCGTGAAGATCAAGGAGAGGCTTAAGGATCGTAAGGTGGTGCTAGACCTAACCGGAAAGAACATAACAGCCGAGGAGCTGAGGAGAATCCTCTGCCGAGGTGTATAAGTGGTGGCCACTTATACCGAGGAAGCCTCCAGGGGTGAGCGAGGGGAAAGCCTAGCCAGGATCGTCGAGGAGATAGCTGAGAGGCTGAGGGAGGTTGAGGAGGCGAGGGATGAAGCCCAAGAGCTGGCCAGAAGGGCGAGGGTGCTGTCGAAGACGGCCATCCTCCTCATCCACAGCGGAGACCTAGAGACGGCTGAGGGGAGACTCCTCGAGGCTAGGAGGATGCTGGAGGCCTCCAAGGCGATCTCACGGTCGAGGTGGATACGCATCGAGGAGCTGGGAGCGGCCCAGGAGGAGCATGCGGAGGCGATGATACTCCTAAACCTCATGAGAGGCGAGGATCTCCCAGGGCCTGAGGAGCTGGGCGTTGAGCCTTCGAGGTATCTCCTCGGCCTCGCCGATGTCGTAGGGGAGCTTAGGAGGGAGGCTGTCGAAGCCCTGAGGGTTGGAGACCTAGTGAGGGCTGAGGATATGCTACGTTTGATGGAGCAGATCTATCTGACGCTGACCTCCGCTGAGGAGGCCTCGGTGCTGCTGAAGAATTTGAGGAGGAAGCTCGACATCGCCAGAAGCCTCATAGAGGGGACGAGGGGGCAGGTGGCTGAGGAGAGGGGGAGGAGACGCCTAATAGAGGCCCTAAAGCGATTGGAGGAGGCCTCGGAGAACCCGAAACCCTAACCCTTATCACCCACGGTGAGGAGCATTAATGAGTTGATCATAGACTGGGAGAGGTTCAAGAAGCTGTTTCCACACCTCGCCGAGGAGATGGAGAGGGGAGTCGCCAAGGTCACTATAGACGCCTATAGGGTAGACCCAGATGAGGGGGAGCGCCTCGCAAGGGGCGACCCATGGGCAGGCTATGAACCCGACGTCATAGACTTCATACGCCGATGCGACACCGAGGAGGAGGCCCTAGAGATCATAGACTACCTTGAACGCCGAGGCGAGATAACATCCGAACGGGCTGAGGAGCTCCGGAGGCAGCTGAGGGAGAGGGGTGTCAGAAGCTTCGGGGAGAAGAAGGAGCCAGGCTATTACCTAAGGAACCTCGATCGGTAAAGGGTTTAAGGCTGTGAGCTAACCATCTATCGAGATCCTTGCCTCCACTGGTAGGTTTAGTGGGTAAGCCCAACGTGGGGAAGAGCACCTTCTTCTCAGCGGCAACCCTGAAGATCGTTGAGATAGCTGAGTATCCCTTCACCACCATCGAGGCCAACAGGGGTGTGGCATACCTAAGAACACCCTGCGTCTGCAGGGAGCTCGGCGTGAAGGACAACCCCGTGAACAGCCTCTGCATCGACGGCGTGAGGCTTCTCCCCGTGGAGCTGATCGACTGCCCAGGCCTAATAAGGGGCGCCCATAGGGGGAGGGGGCTGGGAAACAAATTCCTCGACGAGGTTAGAAGGGCCGATGCGCTCATAGTCCTATGCGACGCGGCGGGCATGACCGACGACGAGGGCAGGCCGGTTCCACCTGGGAGCCACGACCCCATCGAGGATGTCGAGATGTTCGAGGAGGAGTTCGACCTATGGCTTCTCAGCCTCATAAAGAAGGATTGGGAGAGGCTGACCCGAAGAGCTGAGTCGGCGAGGGAGGAGATAGGGCGACACCTTGAAGCTAAGCTCTCGGGGCTGAGGATCACGAGGGAGCATATCTCCCAGGCCATAGAGCATCTAGGTCTCGACCCCTATAAGGCGAGAAGCTGGAGCGATGAGGAGCTCCTAAGCTTCACGAGGGAGCTGAGGCGAGTATCGAAGCCCCTAATCGTCGCAGCCAACAAGGCTGACAGGGATGAGGCTGAGGAGAATATAGAGAGGCTGAGGGATGCCGGATACAGCGTGGTTCCCACCTCAGCTGAGGCTGAGCTGGCGTTGAGGAGGGCTGCCCAGGCAGGCATCATCAAATACACCCCTGGAGACCCAGACTTCGAGGTGCTACAGCCGGAGAGATTGACGGGAAGGCAGCGGCGAGCCTTGGAGATGATCCGTGAACGGGTGTTGAAGCGATGGGGTTCAACGGGAGTCCAACAGACCCTAAACGACGCCTTCTTCAAGCTCCTCGACATGATTCCGGTTTACCCCGTAGAGGATGCCGAGCGCTACACCGACCATCAGGGCCGCGTCCTCCCCGACTGCTACCTGGTGAGGAGGGGGACGACAGCGAAGGAGTTTGCAGCCCTCATCCACAGCGAGCTGGCTGAGAGCTTCATCTACGCCGTCGATGCCAGGACTAAGAGGAGACTCGGAGAAGACTATGTGCTGAGAGAGGGGGACGTCATAAAGATCGTTGCGGCGAAGGCTCGGAGGGCCTAGCAGAGATCCTCATAGGGAGCCGTAACCCTGTCCAGAAGATAATACTCAGCCAGGTATCTGAGATATCGGGCGATGTATCCATGATAGCTCCACTTCCTAAGCCGCCTGGGGGAAGTCCAGAGGGTTGTCTCGGCGATGTAGACATATCTTCCCAGATGCCTAGACCTTAAGGCTAGGTCTAGGTCCTCGCAGGCGTAGAGGTCCTCCCTGAATCCCCCAGCCTTCTCGAAGCAGCTCCTCCGGTAGCAGGGGCAGGAGAAGTAGCTGAGCTCATAGAGACCTGAGATATTCGATATCCTCCTCGCGACATTGTTGAACTCGTACATGAGTCTCTCAACGGGTTTTCCGTTGAGGGGTAGAACCCTGCAGAGGGCGGCGGCCACCATCGGATCTCTGAAATATGCCTCGAAGACCTCTAGGCAGTGCGGCTCCATCAGGGTGTCGGCGTCTAGGAAGAAGAGGAGATCCCCCTTCGACAGCTTGGCTCCGAGATTCCTCGCGTAGGCGACGTCGTGGGGCCTCCTCTTCTCAGCCTCTATAACCCTGAAGCCGTGGCGTTCAGCCACCTCGACGGTTCCATCGTTGCTTCCACCGTCGACGATGAGAACCTCATAATCCCCATAGGTCTGCCTCGCTATGGCCTTGAGGCAGGCCTCTAAGTTCTCCTCCTCGTTTAGGGTGGGTATGATGACTGAGAAGAGCCTCCCCATGGAGAAGCCTCCATAAGCCTTTAGAAGTTATCGACGGCTTATCCAGCCGACTCCCTTATCGCTCTTTATGGCTGGATGATGGGGGTCTACGAGGATGACCTCATACCACTTATACATCCCATCCTCCCAGACCCAATAGGAGTTCAACACCTCTAGATTCGGATACTTCCTTGCAGCCCTCTCCTCAGCTATGAGCCTCAGACTCTTAGCAGGCGTGATCTTGGCGACGCCCATCCGCTTCTGACGACGTCCCATCTTCGGCCTAGGCTTCCTACGGCCACCCCTCCGAACCCTAACCCTGACGACTATGAAACCCTTCTTCGCCTTATAGCCAAGCCTCCTCGCTCTGTCAAGCCTCGTCGGCTTATCTATACGCACTATCGCCGGCTGACGACGCCACCTAATAGCCCTCTGCCTCATCAGCTCTCCCAGGTAGCCTTCCTTGGGTCGACGCCAAAGCCTTTGTAGATACCTATACATCTCCAGCCCTCCGATTACCGGAGGAATATCTGCTGGAGTTAATAAAGGTTTGCGGCTAGAGGAGGGAGTAGAGGACGAAGAGGGGTAGGAAGACGTTGGCGACGAGGCTGATGACGGTTATAAGGGTGTTGAGCGAGGGGCCGGCTGTATCCTTGAAGGGGTCTCCGACAGTGTCTCCGATGACCGCAGCCTTATGGGCCTCAGACCCCTTACCTCCATAGGCTCCCTCCTCGATATACTTCTTCGCGTTGTCCCATAGGCCTCCGGCGTTCGCCATCAGCAATGCGAAGAGGAGGCCTGAGAAGATGGAGCCTGCGAGGTATCCCCCGAGGGCTTCCACGCCGAAGATGAAGCCTACGATGAGGGTGGTGGCTATGGCGACGAGGCTGGCGGGCATCAACTCCTTTAGGGCGCCCCTCGTCGCTATGTCTACGCAGGCAGCATAGTCGGGCCTCGCATCTGGTCTGCCCTCCCTGAGGCCTGGTATCTCCCTGAACTGCCTTCGGACCTCCTCTATCATCCTGAAGGCGTTTCTGCCGACGCCGAGCATCACCTGGGCTGAGAAGACGGCTGGGATCGCTATGCCTATCAGGGCGCCGAGGAGGACTAGGGGATTCATCAACTCGAAGGAGACGGCCTCTCCGGTTAAGACCTCAGCTACCTCCTTGAAGGCCGCCAGCAGCGATATGACCGTCAGCCCCGCGGCCCCTATGGCGAAGCCCTTTGTGATGGCCTTAGAGGTGTTGCCCGCCGCGTCTAGGCGGTCAAGTATCTCTATCACCTCATCGCCTAGGCCGGCCTGCTCCGCTATGCCCTTCGCATTGTCCCCTATGGGGCCGAAGGAGTCGTTGGCGACCACCATGCCGACGACGGAGAGCATGCCGAAGGCGGCGGCTGAGACGCCATAGACGCCGTATCCAGGGCCGAGGGAGCTGCAGAGGCTGTAGGCCGTCAGCGATGCCAGGGCGATCCCGATGAGTGGCGGGAAGACGCTGAGAAGGCCGTAGGAGAAGCCTGTGATGATGTTGATGGCGGCCCCCGTCACCGATGCCTCAGCCGTCTTCCTCGCCGGCGTCCGATTTATGGAGGTGAAGTAGTCGGAGGTGATGCCGATGATGACTCCGGCGATGAGGCCGACGACTGTTGAGAACCAGATGCGATAGTCATAGCCCAGCAGCCGGGATGCAGTTAGGGTGAGGATAGCGTAGATGAGGCAGGTGAAGTAGGTTCCCCGATTCAACGCCCTCCCAGGGTCTCCCCCCTCGCCGACTCTGACGACGGCTACGCCGAGGATGGAGGCCACGACGCCTAGGCCCGCGTAGACGAGGGGGAGCTCCATTAGGCGGCCGCCTAGGACGCTTCCCAGGAGCATCACGGCGAGGAGGCTGGCGACGTAGGAGTCGAAGAGGTCTGAACCCATTCCGGCGACATCTCCGACGTTGTCGCCTACGTTATCGGCTATCACCGCCGGATTTCGAGGGTCATCCTCGGGGAGACCCATCTCCACCTTTCCGACGAGGTCGGCGCCTATGTCAGCTGTCTTCGTGTAGATTCCTCCACCAGCCTTGGCGAAGAGGGCCATGGCGCTGGCTCCGAAGCTGAAGCCGGTGATGATGTTGGGGTTTCCCGTTAGGATGTAGACGAGGCTGACCCCTAGGAGGGCGAGGCCTATGACGCTGAGGCCCATGACGGCTCCTCCTCGGAAGGCGATGTTGAAGGCCTTGGTTAGGCCCCTCCGCGCGGCGTTGGCCGATCGGACGTTGGCGTCGGTGGCCACATCCATGCCTAGGTAGCCGGCGAAGGCTGAGCAGGCTGAGCCGAAGAGGTAGGCCAACGCCATGACGGCGTTCTCCAGCGGTTTATCGGTCGCCCAGATGGGGTGGGGGAGGAAGATGAGGAGTACGACGGCCATGATGATGACGAAGAGGGCGAGGGCCTTGAACATCCTGTTGAGGAAGGCTCTCGACCCCTCCTTTATGGCCTCGGAGACGAATCTCATGCGCTCCGTCCCTGGATCATGCCTATTCACATAGCTTCTGAGGTATAGGCCGACTATTATGGAGATTAGGGCTGATAGGGGTGCGATATGCCATGGCTGGAGGATGGGCATCTCAACACCTCGAAGAATCTCCCCCAGGGGGGAGGTATTAAAGTTTAGCTATTGTCGACGAGTCTAGGTGTGATCAGCTTACCTGGGAAGATTAGGAGGGCTGTGAGGGCGCCGAGGATGCAGATGGAGAGCTGTAGGGGGCTGAGGGGCTTGACGTGGAAGATGGCTTGGAGGGGCGGCCAATAGATGATGAGGATCTGTATGGCGGTGGAGGCCAGGACGGAGAGGAAGAGCATACGGTTCTCGGTGAGCCCCCTCCATCCCAGGGCGAGGATGTGATGCCTCTCGGAGCGGCATTGATAGGCGAGGAGGAACTCGAAGAGGACTATGCTGGTGAAGGCAGCCGTCCTGGATAGGGCTGCGTCGCCGGTGGTGAGATAGATGTAGAGGAAGGGGGCGAAGTCTGAGAGGAAGTCCAAGACGGCGGCGAAGAGGATGAACCTCCAGAACCGAGTGAGCAACCCCTCCTCAGGGTCTCTTGGGGGATAGCGCATCAGCTCTGGGTCTTTGGGGTCTACGCTCAGCGCCACAGCTGGGAGGCCATCGGAGACGAGGTTAACCCATAGGATGTGGATGGGGAGCAGGGGGAGCGGCAGCCCCAGGAGGCTGCAGACCGTGATCTCTATGATCTCATCGAAGTTCACCGTCAGCATCAATCGGATATACTTGGTGACATTGTCATAGATGTGGCGGCCGCTCTCCACCGCCTTGACGATGGTGGCGAAGTTGTCATCCTCCAGTATCATATCTGCGGCCTCCTTCGTCACGTCTGTCCCCTTAATCCCCATGGCGATGCCGATGTCGGCGGCCTTCAGTGCGGGTGCATCGTTTACGCCGTCGCCGGTCATCGCCACGATATGCCCCCTACGCTTAAGGGCCTGGGCTATCCTCACCTTATGCTCCGGCGAAACCCTGGCGAAGACGCTGATCCCCTCAACCGCCTCCTCCAGCTCCTCATCGCTCATCCCATCCAGCTCAGCCCCCGTGAGGACGGCCTCCTCATCGCCGCCGCTCAGCATCCCGATCTGCTTCGCTATGGCGATGGCCGTCAACTTGTGGTCTCCCGTCACCATTATGGGCCTGATGCCGGCCATCCTACACAGCTTTATGGCCTCCGGAACCTCATCTCTAGGGGGATCGATCATGCCCTGCAGGCCGACGAAGGTCAGCCCCCTCTCAACCTCCTCGGCCTCCAGCTCCCCATCTTGGGGGAGCTCCCTATAGGCCATGGCGAGAACCCTCAGGGCCTCGGAGGCCATCTCCCTCGTCGTCGAGAGTATCCACTCCCGATCCCTGGGCGTGATCCTCCTTCTAACCCCCCTCTCCAGTATGTGGGTGCACCTCTCCAACACCACCTCCGGCGCACCCTTCACGTAGGCGACCCTAACCCCATCTGGGGTGAGGTGGATCGTCGTCATCCTCTTCCTCATGGAGTCGAAGGGGATCTCGCCGACCCTTGGATACGCCTTCTCCAACTCCTCCCTCCAGAGCCCCGCCTTGGCGGCGGCCACCACCAGCGCCCCTTCAGTTGGATCGCCGAAGATGCCCCAGCCCTCTTTCCCCTTATGGAGGTGGGCGTCGCTGCAGAGGACTCCGATCCTCAATAGGAGCTCCAGGTCTCTATCCCCCTTTGGATCTATCTGCGCTCCGTCTTCGAGGAAGCTTCCATCGGGGGTGTAGCCGGCCCCCGTCACCTCGATGATGCGGCCTAGGAGGGCGATTCGTCTGACGGTCATCTCATTCTTCGTCAGAGTCCCCGTCTTGTCGGAGCAGATGACCGTTACGCTGCCGAGGGTCTCGACGGAGGCGAGGCGTCTGACGATGGCCCTCTCCCTAGCCATCCTGGAGACCCCTAGGGCTAGGGTGATGGTGAGGACTGCTGGAAGGCCTTCAGGTATGGCTGAGACGGCTAGGCTGACGGAGGTCATGAAGAGGGTTTCAAAGTCGAGATAGTGGATGAGGAGTCCGATGAGGAAGACGAGGATGCATAAGAAGATGGAGATTACGGCGAGCTGTCGACCCATCTTCTCCATCTTCCTCTTCAGAGGCGGCTCCCCAACCTCGATTCTCTGAACCATCTCAGCGATCCTTCCGAACTCCGTCTGCATGCCCGTTGAGGTGACGACGGCTACGCCCCGTCCACCGGTGATGAGGGTTCCCATGTAAACCATATTCCTCCTATCCTGAATCGGGGTCTCCTCCGGTAGGGGTTCAACGATCTTCCTGACGGGCGTCGACTCCCCAGTCAGCGGCGCCTCATCGACTTCAAGGCTGTGAACCTCCAATAGGCGGGCGTCAGCCGGAACCCTGTTTCCGGCTTCGAGGAGTATTATGTCCCCTGGGACGATCCACCTGGAGTCTATAAGCCTCTCAACTCCACCCCTCAGAACCGCAGCCTTCGGGGTCACCATCCTCTTGAGGGCCTCAACGGCCTTCTCAGCCCTATATTCTTGGTAGAATCCCAGGATGGCGTTGAGGATGACGATGGCCATGATGACGTAGGTATCCGTGTAGGGCTCCCCCCTCCTCATGGAGATGTAGGCCGAGACGAGGGCTGAGACGATGAGGATGATGACGAGGATGCTCTTGAACTGCCTTAGGAATATCTGGAGGGGTGTGACCCTCTTCTCCTCCCTCAGCTCGTTGGGGCCATACTCCCTAAGCCTCCGCTCAGCCTCCTCCTCGCTGAGCCCACCCCTATCCGTCTCTAGGGCTTCGAGAACCTCCTCTATCTCAACGGCGTGCCAGGGGAGTTCTCTCAACTTGGAGTAGACCCCTCCTCACCACTAATAAATTTTTAAAGAAGGGCTTCTCAAAGTGGTTCTCCACCCTCCATCTCCAGGTAGGCCCTCTGCCTCAGATATATGACGGGGATCCCCTCCCTTCTAAGCCTCTTACGGAGTTCTCCATCCTTCGTCGCCACTGGGCATCTCATCTCCCTCGCCAGCCTCAGCAGGAGGTCATCCACCTCCTCCCCCTCCCCCAGCTCCACGTTGAGGGTTTCACATCTCTCCGCCATCCTGAGCGCTAGGTTGATCCTCTTAGCCTCCAAGGGTGATGCGGCGTCGCGTAGTCTCTTCAGCTCCTCCAGAACCGGCTTGGGAACTAGGCATCGGGGTAGGCCTAGAAGCCTCTCAAGCTCCGAGTATATATCCACTCCCTCTTCAAGGGGTATGAGTAGGAAGCTTGAGTCGAGTAGAACCGGTATACCCCTGGCCTTCATCTCAGTAGGCCGACGCCTATCAGGCGCCATCGTCCACCGATGTTCCGGCTTATGGCCACCCTGTCCCCCTCCTCGCCGCAGACGGGTATAGTCAGCTTTGCCTCCACGTGATCCTTAGATGCGTGGGTCACCACGCCCATGGTCTTCGCCGTCCCGATGTTGAAGAGGAGCCTCTCCCCCCTCCTGATCTGCTCGACTCGCTGCATCTCCCTGCTTCCGACGACGGTTTCGAAGAGCTGGATGTCTAGGCTCATCTCCTCCAAAACCGGTGGGAGGGTTCCAGGCCTTCCAGCTAGGCTTCCTACGAGGCCGTCGGACTTCGTCAGGGAGGGGTCAAGCGTCGTCCCAACCCCCACGAGGCCGCCTGGCTTAGCCTCCTCAACTGGGCCTCCTCCGGCGTGGAGGCTGACGATCTCCGTGTAGAGCTCCTGCGCCCTCAGCCTACCCCTCTCCCTGATGGTGAGGCCTGGCCTGATCTCGATTTCCTCTCCGACCTTGAAGCTCCCCTGGAGTATGCTGCCTCCGATGACGCCGCCTGTCAATCTCTCGATCGGGGTTCCAGGCCTATTGACGTCGAAGCTTCTAACGATATACATCCTCGGGGGCTTCGATGGGTCTCGATGAGGGGTTGGGAGATGCTCCTCTATCGCCTGGATTAGGAGGTCTATGTTGACCTTATGCTGCGCCGAGACGGGTATGATGGGCGCCCCCTCAGCTGAGGTTCCCTCAACGAATCGGAGGATCTCCTCATAGTTTCTCCTCGCCTCCTCCTTGGTGACTATGTCGATCTTGTTCTGGACGATGACGATGTTCTTCACGCCGATGATGTCTATGGCTGCGAGATGCTCCCTGGTCTGGGGCTGGGGGCATGGCTCATCGGCGGCGATGACGAGGATGGCTCCGTCCATGACGGCGGCTCCGCTGAGCATCGTCGCCATCAGGATCTCATGTCCAGGGGCGTCGACGAAGCTGACGGCCCTCCTGAACTCGCATTCAGAGCCGCAGACGGGGCAGTTGGGCGACATCGAGTAGCACTCCGGCTCATCGCAGTTGGGGCATTTATAGATGGCTCCATCGGCGTATCCCAGCTTTATGGTGATCCCCCTCTTCAGCTCCTCGCTGTGCCTCGCGGCCCAGATGCCAGTCAACGCCTGAACTAGGGTGGTCTTACCATGATCTACATGCCCTATGGTTCCGATATTCATCTCGGGCTGCCTTGGAAGCCTCGCGATCCCCCTCACCCTCCAGATTATCCTCTCTTCTCCCCTCAGCCCTTATATACATTTCATTATCCCATGGAGGGAAGTGATCCCCATCTATGGGAACCCATAACCAAAAATGGATAATTCTGTCTTAATTCCACTCTTATGGAGAAATTTATTCCTTAATTGGATAGATAAGCCTTATATCCTAATCTTTTTCAGAAAGAGGCGGAAAGGGTGGTGGATGTGAGGAGGAGCGGTCTCGACATCTGCGCCGACATCCTCGAGATAGCGAGGATGGGGGCGAAGAAGACGCATATAGTCTACAAGGCCAACCTGAATTTCAAGATCGTGGAGCGCTATCTGAGATGGCTCATGGAGCGGGGGCTGCTGGAGAGGGAGGGGGATAGGCTCTACGTGACGACGGAGGAGGGCTTGAGATTCCTGGAGCGCTACAGGGAGCTCATCCACCCCCTATATGGAGGGGAGAGGCTGTGAGGAAGCTGGTGGGCTGGATCATAGTTGCACTCGCCTTCATCCTCTGCCTCGTCTCCCTAGAGAGGCTTCTAAACTTCCTCTCAACCTTCACGCTCTAACTCGAACGTTATATAAGCCCTAGAAGGCTCATCACTCAGAGATGCGATGTCTGAGGAGACGGTCATAATCCGCATCCCTAAGAGGCTCTATAAGCGCATAGAGAAGAAGATCGCTGGAACCATCTTCTCCTCAGTTGAGGAGTATATCATCCACAGGCTTGAGAACGAATTCCCCGAGGAGCCGGTCTACACCGAGGAGGAGGAAGAGATCATAAGGGAGAGGCTGAGGAGGCTGGGCTACATAGAGTGATGCGACATGCCAGCCCCCCATGGTGGAAGACTCATCGATCGACTCGTCCCAGAGTCTAAGAGGGAGAGGATCGAGGAGGAGGCGGAGGAGCTTCCAAGGGTCTCAGTCTCGATGGAGAAGCGTAAGGATCTGGAGAACATCGCCTATGGGATCTACAGCCCCCTAGAGGGGCCTCTAACCCAGGAGGATTACAGGTCTGTGCTCGATAGGGGGAGATTGGCGAATGACGTCCCCTGGACGATACCGATAGTTATAGACGTCTCAGAGGATGAGGCCTCAAGCTTCAGGGAGGGGGATGACATCGCCCTAGTTGAGGGCGGTGAACCCTTCGCGCTGCTCCACGTGGAGGAGGTCTACCCCCTAGACCGTAGGGAGTATGCCTTGAAGGTCTTCAAGACCCTCGATCCAGCTCATCCAGGGGTTGCCAGAACCATGGGGATGAAGCCCCTCCTCGTCGGAGGCCCTATATGGCTGTTCAGGGAGACCCCTGGAAAGTTTCCGAGGTATAGGTTGAAGCCGAAGGAGACGAGGCTCCTATTCCGAGAGCGCGGCTGGAGAACCATCGCGGGCTTCCAGACTCGGAACGCCCCCCATCTAGGCCATGAATATGTCCAGAAGACGGCTCTAGCCTTCGTCGACGGCCTCTTCATAAACCCCTTGATAGGGCGTAAGAAGCCTGGAGACTTCAGGGATGAGGTTATCATCGAGGCCTATGAGGCGTTGTTGAGGCACTATTATCTACGTGAGACGGCCGTCCTCGTCACCCTGGAGATGGAGATGAGATATGCGGGGCCACGGGAGGCGATATTCCACGCCATCGTCAGGAAGAACTATGGATGCACCCACTTCATCGTAGGTAGAGACCACGCAGGAGTCGGCAAATACTACGGCCCCTATGAGGCTCAGGAGGCCTTCGATGAGTATCCAGACCTCGGCATCACACCCCTCTTCTTCAGGAGCTTCTTCTATTGCCGTCGATGTGGAGGCGTCACAAATGAGCGGGTCTGCCCCCATCCAGCCGAGTGTCGCATCGAGTTCAGCGGCACGAGGATCAGGGAGATGCTTATGAGGGGTGAGAGGCCGCCCAAGGAGTTGATGAGGCCTGAGGTCGTCGACGTCATCCTCAGACATCCAAACCCCTTCGTGGAGTGAGGAGCCATGAGGCGTATGCTCGTTATAGGCCTCGACTGCGCCGCCCCACAGCTCCTCTTCGAGAGGTTTAGGGAGCGTCTCCCAAACCTCAGCGAGTTGATGAGGCGGGGTGTCTACGGCAACCTGGAGAGCTGTGACCCCCCCATCACTATTCCAGCCTGGATGGTGATGGCGACTGGGAAAACCCCAGGGGAGCTCGGCCTATATGGGTTTAGACATCGGAGGGGCTACTCCTACAAGGACATCTGGATCGCATCTTCGAGGAGCATTAAGGTCAAGAAGTTGTGGGACTATGTCGCCGAGGCTGGAGGCTCCTCCTGCGTCTATGCGGTTCCCCCAAGCTACCCCCCCTACCCCGTGGAAGGATGCCTAGTCAGCTGCTTCATCACCCCCAGCGTCGAGAGGGACTACACATATCCAGGGGAGCTTAAGGCCGAGCTGGAGGGGGCTGTGGGCCGATATATACCCGACGTCGAGTTTAGGAAGGAGGATAAGAGAAGCATCCTGAAGGGCGTCTACGAGATGACGGAGCGCCACTTCGACATGATCAAATATCTGATGACAAATAAACCCTGGAGCCTCTTCTTCCTAGTCGAGATCGGCCTGGATCGCATACATCACGCCTTCTGGAAATACTTCGACGAGGAGCATCACCTCTACCAGCCTGGAAGCGAGTTCGAAACCGTTGTGGAAGACTACTATGTATATCTAGACGAGAAGATCGGGGAGCTGCTGAAACTGGTCGATGAGGATACACGGGTACTCATCGTCTCGGATCATGGGGCCAAGCGGATGAAGGGCGCCTTCTGCATAAACAGCTGGCTGGAGGAGGAGGGATATCTAAAGCTGAGGAGGCCTCTAAGCCGTATATCGAGGCTGGAGGAGGCCGACGTCGACTGGAGTCGAACCATCGCCTGGGGATGGGGAGGCTACTACGCGAGGATCTTCATCAACGTCGAGGGGAGGGAGGCCCAGGGCGTCGTCCCAAGAGACGAGTATGAGGATGTGAGGGAGGAGCTCCGGAGGAAATTGATGGGCATTAAGGGGCCAAACGGCGAGCGGTGGGAGACGAAGGTCTATAAGCCCGAGGAGCTCTACCCAGTTTGCCGAGGGAATCCCCCTGACCTCATGGTCTACTTCGACAACCTATATTGGCGATCAGCTGGAACCATGGGGCATAGAAACATCTACCTCCCCGAAAACGACACCGGCCCCGACGATGCGGTTCACGACAAGTATGGCCTATACATCTACCATGACCCCGAGAGAGACCTTGGAGGTAGAAGACTCGACATGACCATCTATGAGGTGGCGCCCCTAATCCTCAAGGCCATGGGTCTCCAGGTGCCCCGGGATATGAGGAGGCCCCCAGAATTCGTTGAGGATTAACTCCCTTTTTTCGTAAAGGTTATGTGCGGCTGTGGGGATGGATGATTGAGCTGGGAGGAGGTGGTCTTCTCCCCCTATGAAACAGGTGGAGAAGGTGGAGTATAGGCCTACATCCGTCTATGAGACGCTCCTAGAGATGAAGGACATCTCCGAGTTGATGATAGACCTCGCCTATTCATCGGTTCTCCTGAACAGCAGAGAGCTGGCTGAGGAGGTCTTAGAGCTGGAGAAGCGCATGGACACCCTGGTATATGTCCTCAACATGAATCTGATGCTCGCGGCCAGAGATAGGGAGGACGCTGAGAAGCTTTCAGGCGTCGCCAAGATTGGGTCGCTGACCAACAGCATCTCCGACGCAGCAGCCGACATAGCCGGCATAGTTCTCAGGGGGTTGAGGATACATCCCATAGTGAGGGAGGTCTTCGAACGGGTTGAGGAGCATATAGGCCGTGTTGAGGTCTCCGAGTCGTCGGAGATGGTGAACAAGACCCTAGATGAATTGGAGCTGGCGGCGAGATTCGGCGTAAACGTCATCGCCATCAGACGTGGACGCCACTGGCTCCTAAACCCAGGTAAGGAGGTGGTGATGCCTGGAGATATACTCCTAGCCCGTGGAACCTCGGAGGGCCTCGAGGAGCTGAAGATGCTTGCCGGAGGTGAACTGAGGCTTGAGTGATCGCTTCAAGGAGATATGCGACTATCTCGTCGAGTTGAAGAACACCTCAGAGCTGATGATAGGCCTAGCCTACTCATCGGTTCTCCTGAATAGCAGAGAGCTGGCTGAGGAGGTTCAGATGCTTGAGGAGCATATGGATCGGCTTCACACCGATTTCGAGCTCCTCGTCATCTCCAGCTCTGGAGGGGAGGATGCGAGGGATATGCTGGGTCTCATAAGGCTGGGATTGGCGACGGAGATGATCGCCGACGCCGCGGCGGAGATCGCTGAGGTTGTGCTACGCGGAGAGGAGACGCATCCCGTGTTGAGGATGGTCATCGAGGAGGCTGAGGAGACCGTTGAGAGGGCAACCCTCTCTGAGAACTCCCCCCTCGTGGGTAAAACCCTGAGGGAGGCTCGGATACCTGAGGAGACGGGTATGTGGGTGCTAGCCATCAGGCGGAGAGGCCGCTGGATCAGGCCGAGGCCTGACACTGTCTTAGAGGCAGGTGATGTCCTGATAGCATCCGGCTACGCCGACGGCGTAGAGGATTTCAGGAGGCTTGTTGAGGGCTCTCAGAACCCTTAGGCTTCTCAACTATCTTGAGGTTTAGGAAGGTGGTCTCAGGGGTTACGGTGTTCCCCCTCACCGTCTTCTTACGTCTCTCCCCCTTCCTCCTCGGCCTGTAGCCTGGGCCGTCGCTGAGGAGGATCCTCACCTTAACTCCGCCGTGGATGTCTGGGCGCATGGGGAAGCCATCCTTGTCGCAGCCGCCGGTTAGCTGTAGCTTATAGCCTGGCATTCCCGCTACGGCGCCGTCTATGATCTCCCCTATCCTTCGACCTATGAGAACCCGCATTCGATCCTCGTCGATCTCAACCTTCTTGGTGGTTCCGGTCTCGGGATCCGAGATGTTGAGGATGGGCATCCTCTCACCCCTTTATATGGCCCAGATGGGATTGCTCCGCCTCTTTATCTCTATCAGCTCCTCCAGGGCTTGGAGGCTGTCCTCGGAGAGTCTATGGGCGAAGCGATCCCTCAACATCTTCGCATGCTCCTCTGGGATATCGACGTAGAGGATATCTCCCTCCCTTATATGTCTGCCGACGACGGGTTTAGGCATCGATATGGCCACCTCCTTACCGGCTTCAGCCAGCGATATAGGCTTACCGGCCTCCTGGATCTGGCTGATCTTGCCGAGGTTCTTGCCATCCTCCCTGATCAGCTCCCTGTTAGGCGCTATTACTCCGGCTAGAACACGGACGCCGAAGATGGCTGGCTTCGCCCTTCGGAATATGAAGCCCCTCATAACCTCCACCTTGCCAGGCTTCACCAACCTGTCGAAGACGCTTCGCTCTCGCCGCTCCCGCTCCTCCTCCATCCATCGTATGTAATCGTCCATGAGGTTGTAGATGATATTGTTCCGGAATATCCTAACCCTATGGGCTCTAGCCTCCTCCTCCGCGTCGGGTAGAACCTTGACGTTGAACGCCAATATCACGCCGTATAGCGGCTCCTCCTGGCCGACGACGACGGCCTCCATCACATCCCTCTTAGAGATGTCCCCGATGTCGGCCAGCCTTATGGGTATGCCCCTCGCTTTAAGCCCCTCCGTCAGGGCCTCAAGGGAGCCGAGGGTATCCGTCTTCAATATGACGCCCACCTTGTCGGTGGAGATTCGAAGCCTTTCAACCTCCTGCGACACCTCCTCCACGGCCTTCTCCAGGGGCATACCTTCGCCGACGGCGATGATGGGAGCTCCAGCCACCGCATCCTCCAGGTCTGGAGCCGCTATCTTGACGCCTGCAGCGGCTGAGACCTCCTCGACGTCGATGAAGCGTTTACGGGGATCCCTGATCTCATCTAGGGGCTGAGGCATCAGGATGGCTCGGACGGAGGTCACGATGGGCTTCTCCCTCCCGCCGACGACGATGATGTCCTCACGCCTCAAGACGCCGTCGTAGATGACGGCGTTGATGGTCGTCCCAAGCCCCACCTCCTCCCTCACCTCAAGCACCGTCCCCCGAGCTGGGCCGGAGGTTGTCGTCAGCCGATCCCTGAGATACTGCTGCGTCAACCCTATGAGGACGGCGAGGAGCTCTCCGATGCCCTCCCCCGTCTTGGCGCTGACGGGGACTATGGCGATGGTCTTGGTGAAGTCCTTAACCTTATCGAAGCGATTCGATCTGAAGCCTAACCTGGATAGGGTTCCCATGATGTTATACAGCCTGTTGTCGAGGTCCTCCCTCACATAGGGATCCTGAGCCTTATAGGATTCGAGGAATAGGGCGTCTGGGATGCTCCTCCATCCTGGTATGAGGTCGATCTTATTGGCTGCGACGATAAAGGGGGTCTTCCTCGACTTCAGGATCTCAATCGACTCATAGGTCTGATTCTCAAATCCCCTGATGACGTCGACGACGAGGATGGCAATATCGGCCACAGACCCCCCTCTACGCCTCAGATTCGTGAAGGCCTCATGTCCAGGGGTGTCGATGACGAGAAGCCCTGGAATCTTTATGGTGACCTTCACGCTCTTCATCAGCCTCCTAGTCATCTCGACGAGGGTTTCAAGGGGGAAGAAGCTGGCCCCGATGTGCTGAGTCAGACCCCCAGCCTCCCTAAGCTGGACGGCTGTCCCCCTAATCTTATCTAGGAGCGTAGTCTTCCCCGTGTCGACGTGGCCCAGGACGCAGACGATTGGCTGTCTTAGGGGCATAGTTCACCCCACAGGTAGAGGGCTAAGCCGTTAATATACTCTGCGAAAGAGGCGTTCTAGAGTCGAAGAAGTAGATTTAACTGGTTAGGGAAGCTTAAGCAACGACCGCGGGCGTCCTGAGTGTGAGACCTCTGTAATCCCCCTTCATGACCCTCGCCAGCTCTATGAGGAACTGCGTAGGCGTCAGCCTCACCCTCCACCTCTCATCTAGCGTTGGAGGTATTCGGGCATCCTCCTCCGAGTGGTTTGTGTTGATGACGTGGGCCATGACTCCCTCCTTGGCTATTAGCCTCGCCACATCTAGGGCGTCGGCCTGGGCCTCGCTTAGGTATCTCCTACGGCTCAGCGGTGATATGGGCCTCTGCAGTGGCACGTTCGCTATGCCGTCGGAGATGACGATGAGGTGTATGGCGGCCTCCCTATTCCTCATTCTTTCACGCTTAATCATCTTCAAGGCCTCGAGGAGTCCCGCGGCCATAGGTGTGAAGTCGCTGGCGCCTACTTTTCTAAGCTTCTCCACCACGAGGTCGAGGTTCGTCGTCGGATGCTGGAGCGTGTAGGCCCTGGAACCCTTGAAGACTATGAGGCCAACTCGGTCTCGACGCCTGTAGACGTCGCTATGCAGCGTATAGATGGCCTCTATGAGGTTGCCCATGGATTCGATCATCGAGAGGCTGACGTCTATGAGTAGGATTATCGATTGGGGCGCCCTATACTCCCTCACCTTCTCTCTCAAGTCCTCGGGTCTAATCCTGATTCTAGGCCTTCCATGGCTGGGGCCTCTGAGGGCTGCGGCCTTTATGGTGGGTATCAACGCGATGTCTGTCGGTCTACCCCTCGGGATCCTATGCCAGGCGTAGCGGCCTAACCTGGACTCGGATGTATATCTAAGCCTTCTACCCCGTTCATAGCCTCCTGTAGCCCTGCGAGGTCTGTATTCTGGACGTTTAGATCTGATGCCCCTTGGACGCTCTAGGCGATCCATGCGTTCAAATATCTTGAATCCATAATCGGCGTCAGGCTCCTCGGATTTCCTATACCTCACCCTAGAGGGGGGCGCCCTCCTTTCCCCTCCTACGCCGACTATATCCGGCGGGGTTAATCGTCCACTGACCTCTAATGTGACCCTTGAGAGGTCTATCCTCGGAGCTATGGCCACCCTCTCCTCGCGCCTCCTCATCCTCATGAGGAGTAGGGTTAGGGTCAAGCCCGTTAGGGTCTCCAGGATTAGGAGAGGGGGCGTCGGAGGGCTTGCCATTAGGCTCCTTCTAAAGTTCTCTATAAGGTAGGTGAGGGAGGCCGTGAGTAATATTATGAGGAGAAGGGAGGAGAGGTAGCTTAGTAGGTAGGGCTTCAGGAGGCGCTTGAGGAGCTCCTGTGGAATCGGGATTATACCCCCAACCTTAGACGTCTTCAATCCTAGGCGGAGCTTAAGCCTAGCCCTCCTTAGAGACCTCATGATCTCAGCCTTCGTCGGGGGAGGCTGGAGGCCGGATCTCCTAGTTCTATGCCCCAGCGCCAGCTCCAGGGCCTGAGAGACGTCTCCCTCCGAGACGACAACTCTGCCATGGAGGGCCGCCAGGGCCCTGGCGGCCTTGACGGCGACGATGTCCGGTCTGAAGCCGTCGACCTTTAGGCTGGAGCAGACCTCAGCGATGGTGGCGTAGACATCCCTTGGAATCTTAACCCTTGGGAGAAGTCTCCTCGCCTCTCGAATTCTGCGTTTAAGCTCCTCCACCTCCCCCGAGAATTTGGAGATGAATTTCATGGGTTTGGAGGCATACTCCTCTGAGCGCTTCAATACGAGAAGCCTCATCTCAGGGTCTTCGATACGCTCCATCTCGACGTAGATGCCGAAGCGATCTAGAATTTGGGGGCGCAGCTCACCCTCCTCCGGATTCATGGTGCCTACCAGGATGAATCGGGCTGGATGCTGTATCGAAACCCCCTCACGCTCGACGATGTTCCACCCCGAGGCTGCAGCATCGAGGATGCAGTCGACGATGTGATCTGGGAGGAGGTTCACCTGATCGATGTAGAGTATGTTCTGATTAGCCTCAGCTAGAAGGCCTGGTTGGAGGGCCTTGACGCCCTCACCTATCCTATCTAGGTCTAGGGTTCCAACTAGCATGTCATCCGTCACCGATAGAGGCATCTCCACGATCTCCATCATGGTCTTGGCTACTGGTAGGGGTTCACCGCTCTCGAATCGCTTCAGACAGCTTGGGCACATATTCGTCGGGTCGTGGGGATTGCATCTGAAGGGGCAGTCGGCCACCACCTCCACCTCAGGTAGGAGCTGCGAGAAGGCTCTGACGAGGGTGGATTTCCCAGAGCCCTTTGGCCCTGAGATCAGAACTCCGCCTATGCTGGGGTCGACGGCGTTTATGATCAGCGCCCTCTTCACCCTCTCCTGCCCGACTATCGCGGGGAAGGGGTAGAGAAGCCTTCCACGAGGCATCTAACCACCTATCGAGACGCCTTCTCCAACGCGGATCTGAAGGCCTCCCTGATCTCCTCGGGTCTAGCGGGCTCCTCGAAGCCTCCCCCTCTAGTTCGGTAGCCGACCGCCATGACGGCCACTCTGAGAATATCGCTGGCCTCAACCCTCATTCGACCCTCCAGGGCTGCGAGGGCCTTTGCCGCTCTCACAGTCGCTATGTCTGGTCTATGGCCGTCGACGTGTAGCATTATACAGGCTGAGGCCACGGCTCTGAGGATCTCATCGGGGACGATGACCTTGCTTAGGAGCTCCCTCGCCTTGATGATCCTACGCCTAAGATCCTCCTGCTCCCCCCTCCATCGCTCCTTGAAGCCTATTGGGTCTTCGCCGAACTCGATGTTCCGCTTTATGATCTCCATACGCTGCTCCTCATCGTAGATGCCCTCAACGGAGATGTGGAGTGCGAATCTATCAGCCAGCTGGGGTCGAAGCTCCCCCTCCTCGGGGTTCATGGTGCCCACGAGGATGAATCGAGATGGATGGGCGACGGAGACGCCTTCCCGTTCGACGACGTTCCACCCTGAGGCCGCGGCATCCAGGATGCTGTCGGTTATATGGTCGGGCAATAGATTCACCTCGTCGATGTATAGGATGTTCTGATTAGCCTCAGCCAGCAATCCAGGTTGGAGGGCTCTAACGCCCTCGGTTATGGCCTTTTCAATGTCTAGGCTGCCGATGACCCTATCCTCTGTCGAACCTATCGGGAGGGTTACCACCCTCATCTTACGCCTCTCAACCTCTAGGGCTTCCCCATTCTCATATCTCTCAAGGCAGCTCTCACACATATTCGTCGGGTCATGGGGATTACAGTTGAAGGGACACCCTTTCACCACCTCTATCTCGGGTAGTATATCGGCGAGAGCTCGGACAGCGGTGCTCTTACCCGTCCCCTTAGGCCCTCGGATGAGGACGCCTCCTATCATGGGGTTTACGGCGTTCAGTAGTAGCGCTAGCTTCAGCTCGGATTGGCCTACAATGGCTGTGAAGGGGTAGACGGGCCTCTCCACCGACAAGCCGAGGTAGAATCAGATGGGCGGGAGAAAAACCTGTCGTCAGAAGGTTAGGCCGCCGAACTCCCTCCTAACCGCCCTGATGTGGAAGCCGATCCTCTCAGCTATGCTCAGATATTCGGGGCTTAGATAACATCCTAAGAGCTTCTCACCTCTGAGCCATAGGCTTCCCCCAATCCTTATCGACTCCCCCCATCCATCGGTGAAGATGGAGATCTTTAGATTCGGATAGGCTTCCAGGAAGCTCTTCAAGGCGTTCAATAGCTCCTCATCGCCGTTTAGGAGGGCTGTCAGCCGCATGTGGGGGCACCCCTCCCACAGCTCTCCCTCCGATGGAGGTGCGGCTTCACCCCTCAGCGTAGGCTCCTCCCCTCTGCCTCTAGGCACAATCCATTCAACGGCCTCAACCCTCCTCCGGAGGAGGCCTCTAATTTGGCTCTTTGTCTC
>CALEIY010000195.1 GCA_937898665.1 Candidatus Bathyarchaeota archaeon
GGGAGGGGTAGAGGCATGGGCAGGGGCATGGGGATGGGATGGGGCTATCAGCCTCCACCATATCCATCATCAACCCCACCTCCACCGGCAGCTGGAATGTCGAGGGAAGAGGAGATAGAGGCCCTAACGAGGCAGTTGGAGGAGCTTGAGAGCAGGTTGAGGGATGTGAAGAGGCGTCTAAGGGAGCTGAGGGGGGAGCGGTGAGACTGGCCATACCGACGACGGATAGGAAGGGGCTGAGAAGCCATGTAGCAGCCGTCTTCGCGAGAGCCCCCACCTTCACCTACATCGACGTCATCGACGAGAAGATTAGGAGAGTTGAGGTGGAGGATAACCCCGCGAGAAGCCTCGAACAGGGAGCTGGCCCCATCGTCGCCAAGCTTCTAAGGGAGAGGGGAATCGACGTCGTGGCCACGGATAGACTCGGCCCAGGCGCCTCAACCCTATTGGAGATTAGCGGCATCAAATCGGTGAGGGTTCCATCTGGGATAAGGGTCTCAGAGGCCGTGAGGAGGGCGTTGGAGGAGATCAGGGATCAAGATCTTCTCCCCTAACCGCATCTCCAATTTTTCAGTTTTCATAGAAACTTCTGGATGACGTCCCAGATCCTCCTAAGCTCCTTGGATACCTCGCCCTTAGACTCATATTCGATGATTGTCATGCCCCTCAACATCGCCTCGACCACCGCCTCGTCGAAGGGGATGAGGGCGGCTACCTCGACGCCCTCCTCGTCACAGAATTCCCTAATCCTCCTCGCCATCTCGATGTTCAAGTCGTATTTGTTGATGACGATCAACGGCTGGACATTGAAATGTCTGAGAAGGTGGAGCGCCCTCTCCATATCATGTAGACCAGACATCGAGGGTTCGGTGACTATGACGCCGAGATCTACGCCGGTGACCGATGCGATAACGGGGCATCCAATCCCAGGAGCTCCATCGATGAGGATGAGGTCTAAACCCCTCTCCAAGGCCACAGCTCTCGCCATCTCCCTGACGAGGGATACAAGCCTACCGGAGCTGGACTCACCAGGCAGTAGATCGGCGTGGCATAGAGGCCCATATCGGGTTTCTGAGACGTAGAGGTAGCCTGAAACCCTCGGCTTAAGCCTCGCGGCGCCGGTGGGGCAGATATAGGCGCAGACGCCGCATCCCTCACACTTCACGGGGTCTACCTGGAAATCTCTGATGGCGTCGAAGCGGCACTCCTCGATGCATAGGCCGCATCGGAGGCAGCTCTTAGGGTCGATCTCAGCCTTCCTCGTCTCGAATTCTCTTCGCTCCCTGATCTCTGGGTTGAGGAGCAGCGGCATGTTCGATGCCTCAACGTCGCAGTCTGCGATGACTGTTCTCCCAGCGAGGGCTGCGAGGGAGGAGGCAACCGTCGTCTTCCCGGTTCCCCCCTTACCGCTGAGGATGGCCACCTGCCTCATCCCATCAGCCTCCCAATGTCGTCCATAAGTTTCAGAAACCTCCCTCGCCATTCAGGCATCTCCTGGATGAAGGGTATGCCCCTCGAATAGAGCTCGGCGATACGCCTATCGAAGGGTATCTCCAGTAGAATGGGAATCCCCTCCATCTCACAGTATTTATAGACACCTCTATCGCCTAACCCAGCCTTGTTTACGACGACGCCCATGGGGATGCCAAGCCTCCGGAGGACGCCAACCATCTGCCTCAGGTCGTGGAGGCCGAAGGGTGTAGGCTCCGTGACGAGGATGCAGAAGTCGCTGCCATAGACTGCGCTAACGACGGGGCATGAGGCCCCAGGTGCCACATCAATGATGACCGTTCTCCCCTCATCCATCCGGCCTTTAACTGCCTCTATCACTGGCTCGGGCGATGGCTCGCCGACGCCGAGCTCACCCCAGATCAGCTCTATGCCGCCGGCCCACCCCCACTTCACGAAGCCGACGATCTTCTCCTCCTCAACTATGGCTCTTCGAGGGCAGATCTTGGCGCATAGACCGCAGCCGTGGCAGAGCTCCTCGAAGAGGATTATCTGACCCCTGGCGACGAATATGGCGTTGAAGTTGCAGGCTTCGGCGCATCTACCGCAGTAGTCGCATCGATCCTCAAGGATCCTCGGAACCTTCACGTAGATCGGCTTAGAGTCGATGTCGCCTGGTTTGAGGAGTAGATGGACGTTGGGTGCCTCCACATCGCAGTCGAGGAGCTGCGCCTCCCCTATGGATAGGGCGAGGTTGACGGCAACCGTCGTCTTCCCGGTTCCCCCCTTACCGCTGGCTACGGCTATCTTCACCTCCACCTCGCCTCCAGGCATCCCTCCGTCAACTCCCTTAGGGAGCCCTCCAGGAAGCGCCTTAGATTCGCCTCAACATCGAGACCCTCAGCCTGTATAACGGCTACATCCGCCTCCTGGAATCTCGATAGGGCTCTCGGCCCCATGCCGACGGTGATTATGGCATCTGGCTGGAGGCTGAGCAATCGGTCTGGGGGTCTTCCATATCCGCCGAAGTGTTCACTCGTATTCGGTATAACCTCCCTATCGACGACTTTGCCCTCGTCGATCTCGATGACGGCGAAGTAGGGGGCCCTGCCGAAGTGCTCTGAGAGACGTCGCCCCTCCTCATCGGCGATGGGTATCACAACCCTCATGGATTTCTTAGGCATCCTCCTTCCCCTCCACAGCCTGCTTGATCTTCTCAACGATCTCCATGAAGGCCTTAGCCGCAGGTGTGTCGCTGTGCTCTATGACGAAGGGAACTCCCCTATCGGAGTCGAGGGAGATCCGTGGGTCGAGGGGTATGGAGCCGAGGAAGGGAACATCCATCTCCCTCGCTATACGCTCCCCGCCTCCGCTGCCGAAGACCTCTATCCTGCCTCCGCAGTGGGGGCAGATGAGGTAGCTCATATTCTCCACAACCCCAAGGATCGGGGTTCCAACCTTCCTGGCGAAGTTGACGGCCTTCCTCACAACCCCCTCGGAGACCTCGCTGGGCAGGGTCACCAATATGAGGCCATCCATATCGGGGAGGAGCTGGACGACGCTGAGGGGCTCATCACCCGTTCCAGGCGGTAGATCGATGAGTAGGTAGTCGAGGTCCCCCCAGACGATCTCGGAGAGGAATTGCCTTATGGCGGCCATCTTCAGGGGCCCCCTCCAGATGACGGGTGAATCCCCCGTGGGGAGGAGGAACTCCATGGAGACAACCTTGATGTTTAGGGGGCCGAAGGCTGGGAAAATCCCGGGGGGGCCTGCCTCGAGGCGTCTCCCCTCCATCCCAAGCATCCTCGGGACACAGGGGCCATGTATATCGGCGTCCAATATGCCTACCCTCCCGACGTGGCCCTTCATGGCGAGGGCCGCGGCGAGGTTTACGGTGACAAGGGTCTTGCCCACGCCTCCCTTGCCGCTCACCACCGCGATCTTATGTCGCACCTTGCTCATCCTCTCAGCTATGGCCTTCCTCCAATCCTTCGGTATCGGCGAGCGCTCCCCCAAATCCACCACCATTTTAGGTTGACTTAAACTCAGTTATTAACTCTAAATCTGTATAAAAACCTTTCAAGAATCCAGGGATAGCGAAGGATTTTTAGATGATTAGATAAAATTCTTGGATTTTTATGGATTTCAACATGGATTTAAGCTTCGAAAGATTCATATTCTGGGATTGAGGATTCTATCTTCCCGTAGGATATTCCATCTCCATCTATATCGGAAGTGAATTTAAATAGAGGGTGATTAGTTGAGATGATAAGGAGAGAAGTCAAGATATGGTGTAAAATAAATGGATTAGCCCTTCTAGCTGGGATAGCTGGGGGATTAGGCGCCATTATCTTCAGAAAGATGATCTGGCTCTTCAAATACCTCTTCTTCCAGCTCCTCCTCCCAAGGTTGACTATAAACCTCTGGGG
>CALEIY010000196.1 GCA_937898665.1 Candidatus Bathyarchaeota archaeon
CACCTTTGGAAACAACGCCCTCATCTACCTAGACCTCGGTAAGACGGCCTTCACCCTCGCCAAGAGGAGCGGTGAGGCTGTCAGGCTGGCCCTGAACCCAGAGTTCGAGGAGTCCCGTAGAGCTGAGAGACCTGAGCTTAGAGAGCTATGGAGGAGAATCGTAGCTGAGAGGGAGAGGGTGACAGATGAGGAGAGGGCTAAATTCATGGAGTTGATGGAGGAGGAGGCCTTCGATCTGCTTCATAGACCCGCCTCAAAGATGTTCATCATCAAGAGAATGCACATCGAGGCGCCGGATTATGCCCCAATCTACGCATCGGTGAGATGCCATGGATGTGGCGAGCTTGTGATGGAGAGTCGGGCAGGTTTGAGGGATGGGAAGCCCTACTGCCTCAGCTGTCTAGGAGCTCAGCATCCAATCCTCGATGGGAGGGGGATATACATAGGCGTATGGAGGCCGGAATAACTATATAATCTCAATAATTTCTATATAAAAATGCGATAAAATATTTAAGCCACCATATATTTTCCCTCAATCGATGAGAAAATCCGTGATCGCTATAGTTGGAGCGGTCATAGTTCTGGGAATTCTCCTAGGCTCCTGCTACAGATTTCTATGGGGTGAGAGGGGAGGCAAACTCGTAATCATGGGCTCGACGACGGTTCTACCCATCGTGGAGCACTGCGCCAGGGTCTACATGGAGGAGAATCCACGGGTCGAGGTGAGGGTCTCAGGGGGTGGAAGCGGAGTCGGATATGCAAACCTCATCGACGGAGTATGCGACATCGCCATGGCCTCAAGGCCTCCAAAGGAGGAGGAGCTCAAGAGGGCTGAGGAGAGGGGTGTGGAGCTGACGCTTCATGAGATCGCCCTCGACGCCGTCGCCGTCGTCGTCCACCCAAGCGTCGTGGAGCCCCTCGGCGGGGAGCCTTTAAAGCTGACCCTGGAGATGGTTGGCCAAATCTTCTCGGGGGAGCTCAGATACTGGGATGAGGTTGATGGACGGCTCCCCCACATGGAGATCGTCGTCTTCACTAGGGAGCCAGGCTCCGGAACCCGTGAGACCTTCGAGGAGGCCTGCCTTAAGCCCTTCGGACTTGAGGTGAGAGCTGACGCAAGCGTCCAGTATGGAAATCCTGCGATGAGAGATGCCGTTGCGAAGACCCCATACTCGATAGGCTATATAGGGATGGGGTTCATCACCTCCGATGTCGTCCCCCTCCCACTCGCCGAGGCTGAGGGTAAACCCCACTATGAGCCGACGGAGGAGAATGTGAGGGCTGGAGTCTACCCAATCATGAGATATCTATATCTCGTGACCGAGGGGGAGCCGAAGCCTGGAAGCCTCATCGAGGAGTTCATAGATTTCATCCTCAGCCCTAAGGGGCAAGAGATCGTCGAGGAGGAGGGCTTCATCAGCCTGGGGTAGCCGCCATGTCCAGCCCCAGCTTTTTCCAACGCCTCTGGAAGGTGAGGGAGGGGGGTGAAGCCCTGACGCTTGCCTCAGCCCTCACCTCAATCCTGATCTTCGCCGCAATCCTCGTCTTCACAATCCATGAGGGGTCTTGGATGCTCCTGAGGCCTCAATACCTCCTTGGGGCGAGGTGGCAGCCAGAATACAACCGCTATGGGCTTCTCCCCCTCCTCTACGGCTCCCTCATAGTGACCGCTGGAGCCCTCGCCATCTCAACCCCCATCGGAGTCGCCTCGGCCATCTTCATATCGGAGGTGGCGCCTCGATGGATTGGGGAGGTGATGAGGGGCGCCATCGAAACCCTCGCCGCCATCCCCTCCATCATCTATGGTTTCATCGCATACTTCTTCCTCGCCCCCTGGATCGCAGCGGTCTTCCATCTCTCCCTCGGCCGGACAGCCCTAACCGCCTCCCTCATCCTCTCGATAATGACGCTGCCGACGATCATAAGCATCTCAAGTGAGGCGATCTCATCGGTTCCCATGGCCTATAGGGAGGCCTCCCTGGCCTTGGGGGCTGATCGATGGCAGACCCTCTGGAGGGTTGTCCTACCGGCTGCGAGGCTTGGGATATTCGCCTCGATCCTCCTCGCCTTCGGCAGGGCTATAGGGGAGACTATAGCCGTCCTGATGGCCTCAGGATGCGTCGCCGCAATACCGAATCCACCCTGGAACCTCCTATCCCCGGTCTATCCCATGACGGCTGCCATCGCCATCGGGATGGGGGAGGCCGAGTTCAGAGGCCTCCACTACCATGCCCTCTACACCCTAGCCCTCATTCTCCTATGCATCTCAGCCCTCGTCAACAATATCGCTAGGCTCCTCATCAGGAAGGTTCCAAGGGGGGAGGTGAGGATTTGAGGGGAATTGAGCGGCTTACACCTTACATCACATCGGCTTTGTCCCTAATACCCATAGCAGCCATCATAGCTCTCACATCACTCATCACCTATCATGGCCTCGGAGGTCTGAGCTGGAGATTCATCTCCAGCAGCATCCTGAGGGGAGGAGTCTATGAGGCCGTCATCGGAACTCTCCTCCTATTCTCAGGGGCGACGGCCATCGCCGCACCCCTCGGAGTTCTGGCCGCCGTATACCTCGTCGAATATGCCCCGAGGAGTTGGCTCACGGAGCTGGTGGAGAGGGCTGTGGAGAACCTCGCTGGGGTTCCATCCATCCTCTACGGCCTCTTCGGCTTCACCCTCTTCTCAAAGCTCCTCGGCTTCGGCATCTCCCTCCTATCCGGATGGCTCACCCTCGCCTGTATGATGCTCCCCATAATCGTGAGGAGCAGCCAAGAGGCCCTGAGGATGGTTCCAAAGTCCATCAGGGAGGCCTCCCTCGCCCTCGGAGCATCGAAGTGGACTACGATAACGAGATGCGTCCTCCCCGCCGCCGCCCCTGGAATAGCCACTGGAGTCATCCTCGGAGTCTGCAGGGTAGCCGGCGAGACTGCAGCCATCCTCCTCACCTCCTGCTTCTACACCATGAGGGGGCTTCCAAGGTCTCCCCTTGATCCAGTGCTCTCGCTCACCTACTACCTCTACATCCTCATCGTCGCCAAGGCGGGTGACACTCCCCTAGAGGTAATCTTCGCCCTCTCCCTCCTTCTCTTCCTCCTGGTTGTAGCCCTAAACTCGACCGCCCTCATCCTGAGGTTTAGGTATAGGGGTGTGAAGAGGTGGTGAGGATCAAGATTCAAACAAACTCCCTAAACGTCTGGTATGGCGACAATCACGTCCTACAGGATGTGAAGCTGGCGATACCGGAGGGGCATATCACAGCCATAATAGGGCCGTCGGGGTGTGGGAAGACGACTCTATTGAAGTCCCTCAACAGGATGGTGGAGCTCATCGAGGGGTCGAGGGTTGAGGGGAGAGTTCTCCTCGACGGCAGAGACATCTATGACAGCGACATGGATCCAGCGGAGCTTAGACGCCGTGTGGGGATGGTCTTCCAAAAGCCCAACCCCCTACCCATGTCGATCTACGATAACGTCGCCTACGGCCTTAGGGTTAGAGGCATAGATGATAGAGCCATCCTAGACGAGGCCGTTGAGGAGGCCCTTGAGAGGGCTGGCCTATGGAGCGAAGTTAAGGAGCGGCTCCGAGACTCAGCCTTCAATCTATCTATAGGCCAGCAGCAGAGGCTCTGCATAGCAAGGGCGCTGGCCGTAGGCCCAGATGTCCTCCTACTCGACGAGCCCTGCTCATCCCTAGACCCCATATCAACCAGCAGGATTGAGAGCCTGTTAACCAGACTTAAGAACGACCTCACACTGGTGATAGTCACCCACAACCTTCAGCAGGCTAGGAGGATCGCAGATTACACAGCCTTCCTCTACATGGGTCGATTGGTGGAGATGGCTCCGACGGAGGAGATCTTCGAGAATCCTAGGGAGGAGCTGACTAGAAACTACATCAAGGGGAGATTCGGCTGAGGCCGTCTATCAGCGATTTAAAGCTCTATAGCCTTTTATGGCTCTATTTAGCTCTTTATATCGATGGAGGAGATAAGGCGAATACAGCTGACTGGGGGTTCAACCTACATAGTTTCCCTACCGAAGCGCTGGGTGGAAGATCTAGGCCTCGATAAGGGGAGCAGGGTTCTCATCTATAGGGATGGGAAAAACCTCTGCATCCAGCCCCTCGGCGAGGGGGAGGCGAGTCAGAGGAAGATCCTCATAGAGGTCTCATCGGAGACGAGTCCGGAGAGCCTGGTTAGGAAGGTGGTTTCAGCCTATCTAGTCGGCTATAACGTCATACAGGTGAGGAATCCTGAGAGGAG
>CALEIY010000197.1 GCA_937898665.1 Candidatus Bathyarchaeota archaeon
ATATCAGGATGAGCCAGCGCACCTCGACGAGATACTGATGGATAGGCGTCATCAATCTAACCATCCCATAGGCTGCTAGACCCGTCATGGCTGAGCTGAGGAGCGCCGCTATCGGCGTCGGAGCCTCGGAGTAGGTGTCGGGGAGCCAGAGGTGGAAGCCGAAGGCCCCAAGCTTGATGAGAAAGCCTAGGAGTAGAGCTATCATTATCCATCGAGCCTCGCCTCCCAGCTTTGATAAATCGGCGATCTCGAAGCTGCCGATGTAGTTGTAGGCGCCCATTAGACCGACGGATAGGACTACGGCTCCAGCGATGGACCAGAGGAGGAAGGTGAGGGCGACTCTCCTTCGATTCCTATATCCATAGAGGTTTATGAGGGCCCAGGGTGGTATGATCATCAACTCGAAGAAGAAGTAGAACTCGAAGAGGTTTGTGGAGAGGGCTACACCCAGCATGCTCGCCACATAGATCAGATAGATGGCGTAGTATGTTCCAAAGCCCTCCCTCAACTCATATCCCATGTAGGGTATGGAGTAGAGGATTACTAGGAGGGAGACGAGGGAGATGGTTAAGCAGACGGGTAGACTCACGCCATCCAATAGGACTCCGAAGTATACCTTTGGAACCCACTCAAACCTCTCAACGTAGACGTCGCCCCCCATGATCATCGGCGTATAGAGGAGGAGAACTAGAAGCGAGTATAGCATAGGTATGAGAGCTATCCATCCAACACGATTCCCTATTCTCCTGCCGATTAGGTATACGATAGGCATGAAGACGGCGGGAATCAGTATCGTGCTCCAGAGTAGGGGATACATCCTTAGACACCTCCCATGAAGATTATTATCAGCAATAACACGAAGAGGGTCACCATGATGTAGAGAATGTTATAGGATAGAACTCCCGTCTGCATCCTCTTAACCCTATCATAGAGGGCTATAGCCCCCTCAGCCACGGCTGGATTTATCTGATATATCACATCCACCTCAACGAATCTCATCAGGGCTGAGCATATCCATACAAAGGCATCCCTAACGGCCTTATGGAAGACGTCGATAAAGTTCACGTCCAGTATCCTATTTATCGCCCCGACGACTCTCAGAAAGCCGTCGACGAAGACACCGTAGTATATGGAGTTGATGTACCACCTGTTCCATAGGAAGCTGTGGATGGCTGAGAGGAATCCATGCTCCTCAACCAGCCTCGATGGCTCAGGTCTCCGCCTTATATATATCATGTAGGCGGGGCCGCCGCCTAGGATAAGCATCGAGAGGGAGAGAGCTAAGGCCATCAGAGTGTTGGAGAGAGGTGTATGAGCCTCGGCGATATGTATGCCATAGAACTCATGGAGGTATGGATAGAAGACCTCTATGATCGTCTTCTTAAGTAGGGGGCCTGCCACCCCAAGGATTAGGGTGAGGGAGGCCAGCACCCCATAGGGAACCCACATGATGGGGGGTGCCTCATGTATATGGGCCTCCCCATGATGCTCCCTCCGCTCCCCATGGAAGGTTAAGGCGATGAAGCGGATGCTGTAGAAGATCGTCAGAGCCGCCGTGACGCTCCCCAGGGCCAGGAGGGGGAGCTGCCCCGTCTCCAGGCAGATCTCCAGGATGAGGTCTTTACTCCAGAAACCTATGAAGGGTGGAATCCCGGAGAGGGAGAGGGCCCCCATCAACATGAAGAGGTAGGTGTAGGGCATATCCCTCCTAAGGCCTCCCATCCTATCCATATATATGGTCCCACAGGCGTGGATGACGGCTCCGGAGCAGAGGAATAAGGAGGACTTGAAGAGGGCGTGACTCATCAGGTGGAAGAGGCCTGCGACATATCCCGAGGCGAAGGCCTCCGGGGTTAGGCCCGCCACCCCGAGGGCCATCATCATATAGCCTATCTGGCTTATGGTGGAGTAGGCGAGGGCCTTCTTCAGCTCGAGGGATACACAGGCCTGGGAGGCGGCTAGGAAGGCTGTGAAGCCCCCGATCCAGGCGACGATGAGGAAGAAGTATAGGGCTGCATCCACGCCTCCAACCCATAGGGCGTAGTGGAATATTGGGGAGAGCCTCGCGACGAGGTATACCCCAGCCTTCACCATCGTCGCCGCATGGATGAGAGCTGAGACCGGGGCTGGTCCTGCCATCGCCTCCGGCAGCCACTCATGCAGCGGGAACTGGGCGGACTTCCCTATTGGGCCGCAGAGGAGCATGATGATCATCAGCAGCGCCAATCCATGGCTCATCCCTCCCAGCCATGTCGGAGCCGTCCTATAGAGTTCGAGGAAGTTGAAGGTTCCAGCATGGATGAAGAGGATGAAGATCCCTATTAGGAGACCTGTATCGGCGGCGGCGGTCATCACGAAGGCCTTCATTCCACAGTGGGAGGGGGGGACCAGAGGAGACTTTGATTCAGGCCCGCCGATCCAATACTCCCTCTCATCTCTGTAGTAGTAGCCGATCAATGCGTAGCTGCAGAGGCCTACTCCTTCCCATCCGAAGAGCATCTGGATGAAGTTGTTGGAGAGGACGAGGAGGAGCATGCTGCCGATGAAGAAGTCCATGAAGAACCAGTATCTGGTGAGCCCTGGATCGCCGTGCATATATCCAAGGGAGTAGACCATGATGAGGAAGGAGATGAAGGCGACGATGTTCGCCATGAAGATGCTGAGGGGGTCGATGAGGACTCCTATCTCCAAGGGCTTGAAGGGGGATGGCAGAGCTATCCAGGTGACTATCTCCTCCTCAAAGGCCCTATGAGTCAGGAGATCGGGGATCATGGAGAGACACATCAATAGGGCTAAGAATGAGTAGAGAACCGCCATGAAATCCCTAGCCCTGTCTCTTATACACATCTGACGCTGCCGACGAATTAGACGGTGTAGATCTCGGTGGTCGCCGTATCATT
>CALEIY010000198.1 GCA_937898665.1 Candidatus Bathyarchaeota archaeon
ATTCAGTATAGAAGGCAAATTAATTATTTTATCTATTAACTCCTCATTATTTGTATATTGACGAAGAGTATTGATGAATGGAGCAGGATCTGCTTGATAATATTTAGGACGCCCTCTCTTTTTTTCCTCTCTCCTCACCATGTGGATGAGGCCACGTCTCTCAAGCCTTTTTACGGCCTGATAGACGGTTTCTTTATTTTCCACAAAGCGGGGCCATAATTCCTCTACCCACTCTCCTGGATACGTCTCACGGCCTAAAAACATGAGATAGACCAATCCTGTGAAGCCGTTGAGGTTTATTGATTCATTCATTAGTTATCCACCTCACTTCTTCGATTACTAATTAGTCTTGGATTATTAATTACAAAATCAATATATAAAAATTGTGTCTATTCTACTCCAGAATGGAGCAAAAGAAAATCATTCGATGGAACGTCCCTGTCCCAAGGTCGCTTAACGAGGCTTTGGAGAAGGCCTTAGAGATTGACACCCACATCTCGAAGGCTGACTTCATCAGGGATGCTGTGAGGCGTGAGCTGGAGAGGATGGGCCTCTACCCCATTCGGAGAGGTGAAGCCCAAGATGACGCAGCCTGAAATCCATTCAGCCATCAAAGGCCGCCTCATCAAGGCTCCGGAGATAGATGCCGTCCTTGAAGTTGAGGATGAGGAGGAGCTCAGGGGCTTAGCCGAGTATGGAGGCCCTGTATTCCGGCTGAGGGATGGGTGGCTCTTCCTGTTGGATGGTCGATGGCTCTACGTGATGTTCAAAGGTGGAGGCAACGATGGGGGCCGTGATCGTAGACCTGCTGGAGCTCCATAGGGGGCTTAAGGAATGCCTGGATCGGCTTGACAGGGCCCTAGGGGCCCTGAGGGATAGTTGTCCCCATCACATCCAGGATGGCTCCGAGAGCGGCCTCTGCGGATTCTATGACAGTAGCCTGAGTCGATGCTCCCTGGAGACCTGCCCTCTTAGAAGGAGGCGGATGAGATGACTAGGCGGTGTCATAGCTGCGGCTCCGCGCTCCCAGAGGATGCCGACATCTGTCCATGGTGTGGGGCGACGGTCTTCGTCTCAGGGGAGGCGCTCCCTCCGGTTAGACTTATCCACACCTTCTATGGCCTGGAAATCTTCCATGTGCAGGTCAAGAAGCCTGTCATCATCGATGACGAGCCCAAAGGCTTCGAGGTCGAGTGGAGGCTCCTCTTGGCTAGACCTCAGCTCAAGGCGGCTCCAATCTTCATCTGGGAGCGAGATGGCTTAGTCAGCCCTGGGAGGCCTGAGGCGGCTCTCAAGACCTTGGATAAAGCCGACTTGGTTAGAATCCTGGAGGAGCTTCCAAAGAAGAAGAGGAAGCGGCTCATCAGGATCATCGAGGAGGAGTGGGGTGTAGAGATCGACGAGGAGAACCTGGAGGAGGCTTTACGCCCATACATCTATCAGAGTGTCCCAAGGCTTCGAGACCCTGAGGAGGCTCTCCGAGGCGTCGATTGGAGGAGCTATGTGGAGCGGTTAGCCTGCTGGAAGTCTGGGAAGCCTGAGCCCCTGGTCAAGGTTCACATGGCAAAGCTCCTTGAGCCTCCGGCCATGAAGTATGCTCCCCACAGCATCGAGATCACGAATACAGGGGTGGGTAAATCACTCTTCTACTTTATCGCTGGAATCCTCATCGACAAGGCCACGAGGCGAAGCGTCCTAGGCTATGCCAAAAGCCCTAAAGAAGTCTATCCAGGCACCGTGAATGATACCCGACTCCCGACAGCCTTCGACCAGATTGAGAGCCAAGACAGCTACGCCCTCGCCAAGTATATGTTTCAGCTCTTGGAGACGGGAGAGGCCTTAGTAGACGCCGGAGGAGTGAGATTCCCCGTCAAAACCTATTCATGCTTCGCCTATCTGGGGAATCCTGTAAGCCGTCGAAAGGATAAGGCTGAGGCCTTCCAGGCACTCCTAGACCACATCAGCTTCAACCCAGCAATAGGCCGTCGATTCGGCATCATACTCTACAACACGGCCCTCCCACCCATACGGGGCTCCGATAAGCTGAGCCTTGAGGAAGAGGAGGAGTGGAAGAGAGCCTTCCATCTCTTTAGGGCGGTGGAGGAATACTGTCGCCCCAAGCTTCAGAAGATAATAAGGCATCCCAAGATTGTGGAGTGGCTTCACAGGGAGATTCCTGGATACAGGGAGGCGATAGCCGAGGCGGTCAGGGAGCTGGAGGACACAAATATCAGGTTATTCCTGGAGGCCCATGCAGAGGCGCAGCATAGGGTTAGGGGCGCAGCCCTCAACACCGCCCTGGCTCTGCTCCTAGATCGCATAGCCCTGGGGGAGGAGCCACCTATCGACGACATTCTAGAGGAGGCTGAGGAGCATCTAGCCGACTATGTGAACATCAACTTGGAGAGCATAGCAGAGCTGGCTCAGGCCTGGAGTAAGCTCCGCACAGATCAGGCTAAGGCCTTCTATGAAAATTCTCCAGACTATCTGAGGGAGATCATCTCCGCTGTCATCCATTATAAGAGGGCCTATCCCGATGCTGAGAGGGTGGAGCTCCACCGCATACCCTACACGCCTGAGAATCAGGAGGCCTATCGATACTTCTCCAGGTGTATCAATAAGCTGAGGCAGAGGAAGCGTCTAGACACCCTTAATGAACGCCTAAAATCCTTCTACGGATTCCAACTGGTGAGAGCTGATGATGGCGACTTCATCGTTGAATACTTCGACAATCCTAAGCCTCCTGAAGACCTGGAGCTGATTGGGTCTCTTAACCATTTAACCGATTTAACCATTTCACCGCCTCCAAAGACAGAGGCATCCCATCCTCAGGTGAGCCTTGAAGGCCCCAAGGAGAGGGTGGAGGATAATGATAGTGCGTCTTTGAAGATGGTTAAACGGTTAAACCAGTTAAATGGTGAAAAATGGACAGAGTTTCTGTCCAAGGAGGAGGCTCTCATTGCTAGGATCGTCGAGAAGCATGGGAGCTTGGGCGTTGAGCTGCTGAGGAGCCTATCAGGATTGGGTGAAGCCCTCGAAGGCGTCTTGGAGAAGCTTGAGCCCCTAGGCCTCATCGCCTGGAATCGGGGATTGGGCGTCGTGGGTTGGAGGGGTGGCGGTCATGATGGCTGAGAGCCTTATCGCCGACCTAGACCTCTCTTCCCTCAAGCCCATCATAGAGGAGTTCTGGAGAGCTTGGTTCATCGGAGGCTCCAATCCAGGTGAAGGCCGAGAGCTTGGAAATCCCTCCAGAATATTCTCCAAAGATCCCTCGGAGCTGCCTCTCTGGATCGCCCTCAACGAGGCGAAGAGGCTCCCCAGCTACATGAGCATCGCTGTCTACTCCGAGAGGGATAGCCCAGCAGCCATAGACCGCCTCTTCTACGACTTCGACTCCAAGGATGACCTTGAGGTAGCCTGGAGGGATACTCAAACCCTCGCTCAAGCCTTGGAGCGGCGGTATGGCTGTCAGCCTTTAATCGCCTTCTCAGGCTCAAAGGGTTTCCACATCTACGCCTTCCTGGAGAAGCCATACAGGGGTTCTAGGCTGAGAGAGGTCTACGCAGAGCTTCAAGCCATGACCCTAAGAGGCCTGGAGCTCCAAACCCTGGATAGAGCCGTCATAGGCGACGTGAAGAGGCTCAGCAGAATCCCCTACACGGTTCACGAGGAGAGTGGAGCCCCCTGTATCCCAGTAGATCATCGAGGGAAGCCACTCCTCATAGACGCCTCATCTCTCTGGGCCTTGAGACATAGAGGCATACCATGGGGAGTGGTGGAGATCGCCCTCAGCCACGTAGAGGAGAGGGCTGAGGCTGAGGGAGTGCGCCGGATTCGATCCGGCTGGGGGTTCAAATCCCGCCGGCTGAGAGTTATAGGCATCCGCCCCTGCCTCCAGAGAATACTCGAAGAGGAGCCGGAGCCGGATCACCTCATCAGAGTCGCCCTGGTGGCCGAGTTCCACGCAGAGGGCTACGGCCCAGAGGAGATCGCCCAGCTATTTCACCGCTTCAGGGATTACGACCCCAGAGAGACCAAGTATCAAGTCGGCCACATCATCAGAGGCCGCTATCACCCCTTCAAATGCAGCACACTCCAGGCTCTCGGCGTCTGCCTCGGCGCTGAATGCCCACTCTACAGGAGGCGGTGGAGATGGGTGAGGAGCCCCCAAGGGTAGAGCTCGACGCCGGCGAACTCCTAGAGCTCATAGGCCTACTGGAGGCCGCCGCAGAGAGGCTCCGAAGCCTCGCCTCAGAGAGCCTAGATTGGAGACCCCTCACATACAGGAATCGGGGCGGAGAGGTTAAAGTCGGCTATTGGAGGAGGCTCTCAAACGCTGGAGATTGGATCGAAGTAGAGGTGAGACCCCTCTACGTCGACGTCGAGAGGTGGGAGGATCACAGACCTCTCAGATGGCTCTGGAGGGAACTCAAGGAACGGGTAGACGGAAGGCTATGGGTCTCTGAAGGCCGTCTACGCATATCCCTGCAGCCTGGAGATGGTGAGGGCGAGGCCGATAGAGAGCGCCGACTAGAGACAGCTCTGAGAATGGCGGCCTGGAGCCTCTGGGCCCTCGGGAGACCCCTAAACAGCGGCGAGGAGGGGAGAAGCAGGCGCATAGAGAATTCCAAGGAGGAGGGGCGAGATGAAGGCCTCTACTAGGTCTCAGAC
>CALEIY010000199.1 GCA_937898665.1 Candidatus Bathyarchaeota archaeon
GGAAGATACCGTGGAGCGGGGAGGTCAGGGAAGAGGAGGAAGATGAGAAGGGTAGGAAGGGCGTATGGAAGAAGAGGGCTCTGCTACTGCTGAGGCTACTGGATGAGCTCGACGTGGCCAGGGTAGACTACAACTTCATACGCAGACTCTTTAACCTCGCACCCGGATACAGCAGCACGCTCTCTCAGATGGTCAGGGAAATCCCAGACGAAGAGGTGGCCGAGGCCTTGAAGCTGCTGGATGTGGAGGCCGAGGAATGAGAGACTTCGTAGAGCTATTAAAGAGGCTTAAGGGTAAACGGGTGCGAATCCACTTCTACATCCCCGCTGAGGCGGCCAGCGCCACGGAGGACAGCGTTCTCAGCCACCTCGCCAGGATCATCGACGTCGAGGGAGCCATCCTCAAACTGGATAATAGAGGGGAACCAGCTGAGAGGGAGGTCGGAGCCCTTGAGACATACCTCAATCTGGATTGCCGGCCAGGTGATACTATGGCTCAACTGGGATGTCAACTTCCTCTGGGCGGTCGTCGCCCTTGAAGTCCTCTCGGCCTATCTTTACTTCTCAACCGATAAGCTGAAGGTGTCCGTCAGGGAGAAGAAGAGGGGCTACACGAATTACTCGTCCCTGGCGATGCTGCTCCTCATCTTCTTCACCATCGCCAGACTAGCCCTCTCAGTTAACCTCTATGAAGCCCTATGGACTGGTGGCATATTCGTCATCGCCATCGCAGACTTTCGTCGAGGAAATAGCAGCCGCAAACCTACGGCTCTTCAAGAAGTATAGCTGGGTCGGATACCTCGCTCCCCTCGGGGCACTGCTTTCAGCCTACGCAACCATAGCCGTTGCCACGCCCAGACTGCCCCTAGCCATCATATAGCATGTTGCAAAATCAAGCCCTCCGATGAGGAGGACCTCTACCGCCGAGGAGGCAAGGCTCACCAGTTTTATCAACCAAGCCACCTCCGAGGATTCCCCTCCACATGCAACAGTTTTAAGCTGGTGCATGAAGCCCATTTCTCTTTCGGAGAATGGAGTTTCAGATGGATTTATTTTTGAAGTTTTAGCAGAATAGTAAAACGGGGAGGATAGTATGCTTAGCGAGCTAGGAGTCTTTGACGACATACCTAGATATTTGTTAAGCTCCCGTAAGGAGTTGAAGAGACAGGCGCAAAAATTGTTGATGAGGGAGTTGGAGAGGCGGGAGACTAGGAGGCCTTGGGCTTCAATCGAACCATTCATGATGGCTCTCTATCACGTTGGCTTTGTTGACAGAGACATGGGGGCTGGAAAGCCTCTTCTGAAGTATTTAGATAGAGTCCTACCTAAGGTTAAGAACACGTTACCTATTGAGATTCAGGAAGCTACAGACATAATACTTTATTCTGTAAAAGCTGAGATTGGAGAAATCGATAAGAATAATGCACTCAAGCATATACAAAATTATATAACCACATCATCTATTTCGAAACTCGTTAAGATAGTTTCTATTATTGAGCTTAGAGGAGAGTATGATGAATTGCTTGACGAATTACTAAAAGGAATTGATGGTAAAATAAGACAAAGACTATGGTACTTGGAAGCTATATTAAAAGAACCTGATTACAAAGATATAGTTGAACACTTCTTCTTAGACTTAGATATGGCTCAAGAAGATGAAGGGTATAAAATCGTATCTACTATTCACGATTATTTCATACGAAGAGCTAAAGAATTGCAACTGTCTCTTATACACA
>CALEIY010000200.1 GCA_937898665.1 Candidatus Bathyarchaeota archaeon
GTATTAGAGGTGAATTTCAGTTAAATATAGTTGTATATACATACATCCCGTCGGTGCGTTGGAATGTCCAAGAGGAGATCCATGCTTGACATCGTGTTAGACGTCCTCTCCGTGGTTAGGGATGGGGTTGATAAGCCGACTAGAATTATGTATGCCGCAAATCTCTCCTGGAGGCCGACGCAGAGGATTCTAAAGATGATGGTTGAGAGAGGCCTCCTCAAGGTGGTTGAGACGGAGGGGGATGGGAGGACTAAGAGGAGATACGTCATCACCGAGCGAGGCCTCAACGTATTGGAATACTTCGAGAGGGCTAAGGAGCTCCTAAACCTACCGATTTAACCCCATCCCGGGAGGAGGGGCGGAGGGGAGGGCAACGTTAATAAGCCCTCTCTCCGCACATCGAATTAAAACCGGTGTTTAGGATGGGGTTTAGAGATAAGTTTAAGGATGCTGAACACGCCCTCACCTTCAACGACGTCCTCCTCCTCCCCGGCTGGACAACCGTTGAGCCTTCCGAGGTGGATGTTAGAACACATGTCACCAGAGATGTGATGCTCAACGTCCCCTTCGTCTCCTCCCCCATGGACACCGTCACCGAGAGTGAGATGGCCATAGCCCTCGCCAGGCAGGGAGGCCTAGGGGTGCTGCATCGAAACTGCTCTGTCGAGGAGGAGGTGGAGATGGCGAGGAGGGTGAAGAGGGCTGAGTCTCTCATCATCAGGGATGTCATCACCGTCACGCCGGAGACGACTGTGGAGGAGCTCCTCCGGATGATGGAGCAGCATCGCATACATGGCTTCCCCGTCGTCGAGGATGACAACCGCCTCGTAGGCATCGTCACCTGGAGGGATGTCCGCCTCGCTGATCCACAGCTGAAGGTTAGAGATGTCATGACAAAAGATGTCATAACAGCCACCGAGGACATAACCCTGGAGGAGGCGAAGAGGATTCTCCATAGGCATCGAATCGAGAAGCTTCCCATCGTCGATGAGGAGGGCCGTGTTCGAGGCCTCATAACCATGAGGGACATAACCCTGAAGGGGACATACCCAAATGCCGTGAGAGACGATCAGGGAAGGCTCATCTGCGCAGCCGCCATCTCACCCTTCGACCTCCGGAGAGCGAAGGCCCTAGACAAATATGTCGACATACTCGTCGTCGACGTCGCCCACTTCCACAACAAAAACTGCTTCGAAGCGACGAAGAGGCTTCTAAAGGAGATCTCAGCCGAGCTCATCGTAGGAAACATCGGAACCTACGAGGCAGCTGAAGACTGTATAACAAAGCTGGATGGCATCGCGGGACTGAGAGTGGGCATCGGAAGCGGCTCCATCTGCACCACCAGCATCGTCACCAGAGCCGGCTCTCCGACGCTCTACGCCGTCGCCCAGGCGGCCGACGCCGTGAGGGATTATGGGGCTGACATACCCGTGATGGCTGATGGAGGCATAAGAAATCCAGGGGACGTCGCCGTCGCCCTCGCCGTGGGGGCCTCCTGCGTCATGATGGGAAACGTCTTCGCAGGGTGCACCGAGAGTCCAGGCCGCCTCATCGCCCTTGAGGGCCGCTACTATAAGGAGTATTATGGGATGGGGAGCGCGGCGGCGAGGAAGAAGCGCTACGCCCTCGACCGCTATTCACAGCCCTCGAAGACTATCACCGAAGGCGTTGAGGGATGGGTTCCCTACCGTGGCCCCGTCTCCGAGATCGTCGCCGAGTTCGTCGGCGGCCTTAAGGCCGCTATGGGCTACGTCGGCGCCAGAACAATACCTGAGATGTGGGAGAAGGCTAGGCTCGCCCTCGTCACCGAGAGGGGTGCTGATGAGCTGAAGCCTCATGACATCCTCCTACCAGGCTCGGAGAAGAGGCCCTAAAGAGGGAACGTTTTATCTCCTCCATCCCTATGCTAAATGACATGATTAGACGCGCCCTCATCAGCGTCTACGACAAGAGCGATCTCGAAATCCTCATCGATGCGCTTAGGCGTCTAAACGTCGAGATCGTCGCTTCCTCGGGGACGGCTAGGAGGATAAGGGAGCTTGGCTACGACAATGTCGTGGAGGTCTCAGCCTACACCGGGCAGCCGGAGAGTCCGAGGGGGCTTTTAAAGACTCTCCACCCCAAGATTCACGGCGGCATACTCCTGGATCCAGACAACCCTGAGGAGGGAGCCTATATGGCGCGCTATGGGATAGAGTCCTTCAACCTCGTCGTCGTGAATCTCTACCCCTTCGAGGAGGCTGCCTCGAGGGGTCTTGAGGCCCATGAGGTCGCCGAGTTTATAGATATTGGAGGCCCAGCGATGATTAGGGCTGCCGCCAAGGCTTCGATGCTGAGGGATGACATCGCCGTCGTCGTCGATCCCGCGCAGTATGGGGAGGTGGCTGAGGCCCTTAAGAAGTGGGGTAGGATACCAGATGATCTGAGGAGGCGTCTCACCCTAGAGGCCTTTAAGAGGACGTCTCGATATGATGAGATGATAGTCAGCTATCTGGAGGCCTTGGGATGGGGTCGATGAGGAAGCGTTACAGAACTCCAACCCCCGAGAGCTACCCCAGCGAGATCAGGCTGATCCTCGGGGGGAGGGAGCTCGTCTACGAGAAGGCGATGAGCCTAAGATATGGGGAGAACCCCCATCAGCCTGCCGCGCTATATAGACCGAGGAGTGCCTCCGCCATCGTCGGAGGATTAGAGCTGCTGAAGACTGGGAAGGGAGGTCTCAGCGAGACGAACGTGGAGGATGTGGATAACGCCCTCAACATATTGAAGTATTTCGAGGAGCCTGCCTGCGCCGTGATGAAGCATTTAAATCCCTCAGGCGTGGCCGCCGGTAGGCCTGGAGACCGCCTCAGAGACGTCTATATCAGGGCGAGAGACTGTGATAGGCAGGCAGCCTTCGGAAGCGTCGTCGCCTTCAACGTCGAGGTAGACGCCGAGACGGCGGAGGAGATAGTCTCAACCTTCGTGGAGGTCGTCGCAGCCCCAGCCTATGAGGAGGAGGCCTTGGAGATATTCCAGAGGCGTAAGAATCTGAGGGTTGTGAGGGTTGGTGACCCAAGGCTGCTTCCAAGATACATAGGAGACGAGGCCGATTATCCCCGCCTCAGGGTTCTGGCCGACGGCTCCATCATTCTCTCCACCCCCCTCTTAACCGGTGTTAGAGGCTCAGGGGATGTGAGGGTTGTAACCGAGAGGCAGCCAAGCGAGAGGGAGATGAGAGATCTCCTCTTCTCCTGGTATATCTGCATGAATGTCAGGAGCAACGCCATCGTCGTCTCCAGAGACCTAGCAACCCTCGGCGTCGGCACAGGTCAGCAGGATAGGGTGACAGCGGTAAGGCTGGCCCTGGAGAAGGCCGTGGCTCAGGGGCATGGCGATGAGCTTAGGGGAGCCGTCCTCGCCTCAGATGGCTTCTTCCCCTTCACCGACTCGATAGAGCTGATGGCTGAGTATGGCGTCACAGCCTGCATCCAGCCTGGAGGCTCCATCAGGGATAAGGAGGTCATAGCGGCCTGTAATGAGCATGGGATCGCCATGGTCTTCACCGATGAACGCTGCTTCCGACACTTCTAATATAAGGCCAAAAGCCTCTAGAAACGATTTCAAGAGCCTTAAGGGCCTGCAAGTTATACAGGGGCCTTTAAAGATCGAGTTTTCTCCATCGATGTATAAGCATATATGGATGAAGCTCTCCCCCTCTAAAGGCCCTCACCCTCCCCTAAATTGATGATGAAGGTGTAAAAAGGATAAAATGAGGCGGAGGGGGAGATCACCTTCGATGGGTGCCTACCGGAGGGCGGCGCTCTACCTCGCAGTCCTCCTCCTATCGGTCATAATGCTGACCTCCACCATCCACCTCCTCGGAGATCTCTCTAAGGTGGATCTAGGTGGATTGAGGATATGGAAGACGAGTAAGGCTAGCGTCGGGGAGGAGGGGCCTAGGAGGCGGGGTGGTGTCCCCGTCGAGACTCTTCCCTCCGGTGGAGGCGCCCTCTTCGAGATCCACATGCAGACGGGGACGAGGTATCTCCGATGTCAGGTTGGGGAGATATATGACGAAGGCGTGTGGCGTCCCCATGAGGGCTGTAGGGCCTTCCCCTATGAGGGGGGAGCCGTTGAGCATAATGTTTCCCTCCCCCTCCCCTATGAGGACTATATCTTCTACGTGAAGCCCCTGGTGAATCTCACCGGCTATATACCGGTCACTTTGAACGTTGAGAGCCTCGTTTTCGACGGCGATGTGTTTCAGTACCCCTCCCTCCAGGTCTTCTACACCGAGGAGGTTTTCCCCCAGGTCTATTGGGTAACCCACAGGCATTATCAATACTCGAAGGAGGAGTTCTCAAAGGCTCGTGTCAAACCTGTAACCCACTGTCTACAAATTCCAGAGGAGATTGAGGAGAAGCTTAGGGAGCTGGCGCTGAACGCCGTGGGCGGCGCCTCAACCCCCTATGAAAGGCTGAAGGCTCTAGAGGCGTATCTGAAGGAGAACTACATCTATGACGCCAACTATACGCCTTCACCCAGTAATTTAGATCCCGTAGAGTGGTTCTTATTCTATGAGCGGCGGGGAACCTGCAGCCATTTCAACTCCGCCCTCGCCCTCCTAGCTCGAACCCTGGGCATACCTACTAGGGTTGTGATGGGCTATCTCGTTTCTCCCGACGCTGAGTATCAGGTGGTGACGCCTAAGCAGGCTCACACCTATGTGGAGGCTCCCTTCGAGGGTTTAGGATGGATCATCTTCGACGCCACTCCGGAGGAGACTAGGGAGTCTCCAGGTAAGTCGACTCGCATTCCAACGGTGACGAATATCACGTGGTGTAGCCCCACGGCGCTTAGGGGTGGAAGCTTCATCACCGTGGGAGTCGTCGAGACCTTCAATGGGACTCCGGTCTCCGATATGGAGGTTCAGATCTTCCTGACGCCGAATAAGAATGAGACGGGCCTCCTCGTAGGCATGGGAGTCGTCCACGACGGCCTCTTCAACATCACCTGTCGAGTTCCACCGGAGGCTGATGTCGGCGATTACCACGTGGTTGCGAGAGCTGTAGGCAACGCCGTCTATATGGAGTCCTGGAGTGATCCTAGGCTTAAGTTGATGTCGAGAACCGAGGTGGTGGTGGAGTCCTCCTATAAGGCCTATATGGGTGAGGAGGCTGTCATCAGGGGGAGGGTTAAGGACCCCCTGACGGGTAAGCCGATAGCGAATATCACCCTCACCGTCGAGGTGGACGGCGAAACCTATCTCGTGAAGACCGATGGGGAGGGATACTTCACCTTCACCTACACACCTGAAATGGAGGGGGAGAAGACCATCAGGTTTTCGATTCCACCCTCTGAGTATTATCTACCATCGGAGGGGAGGGTCACCCTCCAGATAGAGCCTAGGAGAAGCTCCCCCATAGCGGTTCTACTCAGCTTCCCCAACAATCTAATAATAGCGACGGCTGGAGGCTTAATAGCCGTGGCGCTGATGATTGGGAGGAGGGGTAAGGAGGAGGCTAAGGCTGAGGAGAAGCCGGATGTAGAGGTGGAGTCCCCCCTAGAGGAGCCACCTCTCACCTATGACACCTATAGGGAGGGGGTTGTAAAGCTCTATAATCGCCTATATATCAGGGCTAAGAGGCGATTCGGCGTAGGGGATAACCTGACGCCTCGGGAGCTCCAAGCCTTCCTATTGAGGCATCTACCCGATGGAGCTGCATATCCCCTTGAGGTTTTAGTCTCAACCTTTGAGAAGGCCAACTACGGTGGGGTGGAGCCGACGGCTGGGGAGTTTGAGCGCTGTAAGGATGCCTTAGATGTCTTAGTAGAGTTGATGGAGCATGGGGATTAAGAGAGTCGTCATCAGGAACACCCTGCTCTACGCTTCTCTAGTGCTCCCCCTCCTCTGGGCCATGCTGATCTGGAGGCCAACCCTCGGGGAGTTCAGTTCATTGCTCCCAAATCTGCCCGCTAAGATGGCCTCCATGGAGCTCTCCCCCCTCTTCCTCTCCCTATTAGCCTCAGCCTCCACCTTCTACGCCGGCAGCATAATCGGAGCCGTCTTCGAGGGCAGCGCCAAGGAGCTCCTCGTCGGCAGCCTCTACGCAGCGAGCTTCGCCCTTCTCCTAAGCCTCCCCCTCATATATGCCCCAGGCTCGGGGGTCTATAGCTCCCTCGGCCTCTACATCCTCCTCTCCTTCCTCACCTTAATCCTATACAACGTCGCCTCCACCCTCCTGAAGCTTAGGGGCCTCCTATCCCTCAGGGCTCTCTCCGCCAGCGCCGCCATCTATATCGAGGGCCTTGCTATATCCAGGATCATCGACATCGCCCTTAGAAATCCTCCATCCCTGCTACCACCGGATCTCTCTAGGCTGCTCTACATGGCCATGACGGCCTCAGCCCTCCTCACCCTCCCCTCCGCCTTTAAGGGATCTAGGAGTAATACCCTGGCATCGATAGGTGAGGCCTCATCGAAGTATCATATCATAATCCCCTCCGCCATCGTTGCAGCCCTCTACTTCGGCTATTATAGGGAGAATCTGTCGACGCTTCTGCCGAGCCTCTCCCCCCTCTCACCCTATCTGGAGTGGATGGTGATCACAGCCCTAGCCGCCCTCGTCTATAGGGGCGCCAGGAAATCCATTGAGATTTCAGCCCTCGACAGGGTTGGGGATTGGGCTAGGCATATACAGGAGGTCTCCACCTATAGGGGTGAGAGGCTGTCGGAGCTGACATCGGCCATGGAGGAGTTCATAACTCAGGGTAGGAAGGAGAGGCTCATCCTACTCCTAAGCCTCATACTCCACGATGAGGGCTTAGGCGAAGGGGAGGTAGAGCAGATCCTCTCCCCCCTCCTAGAGCATAGAGATAGGCCTAAGCCTCTCCTCTCCGTCAAGGGACGAGTAGAATCCCTGGAGAGGAGGGACATCGAGAGGCGTAGCAGAGTTCTGGAGAGGGTGGTTGAGAGGATCACAACCCTAAGTCATATACCCATCAGCGTAGAGGAGGTAGAGGCAAGGTGAATGTTGAGAAGGTTAGGGATCTAGCCACGGCGATCCTGGACGAGGTGAATCGATTCTACGTTGGGAAGAGATTGATATTGAGGAAGCTTCTATCAGCCGCCCTCGCCAACGGCCACGTCCTCTTCGAGGATTACCCTGGACTTGGGAAGACGCTGCTCGCCAAGGCCCTGGCGCGGGTGACGGGATGCAGCTGGAGACGCATACAATTCACTCCGGATCTGATGCCGGCGGACATCCTTGGAACCAGGGTCTGGCGTATAAGGGAGGCCCGCTTCGTCCTGGAGAAGGGGCCTATCTTCACTAACATCCTATTGGCCGATGAGATCAATCGTTCACCGCCTAAGACTCAGTCAGCCCTGTTGGAGGCGATGGAGGAGCGTCAGGTCACCATAGAGGGGGAGACCCATCGATTGGAGCAGCCCTTCTTCGTAATCGCCACCCAGAACCCGATAGAGTTGGAGGGAACCTACCCCCTACCCGAGGCCCAGCTGGATAGGTTCCTGGTGAAGCTCTCCATCGGCTACGTCGATACCCAGAGGGAGGAGAGCCTCATATTGAAGAGGAGAATCCTATGGAAGAAGGATGACCCAACATCGCTGATGGAGCCTGTGACGGATCAGAGAACCTTCGTCGAGATGCAGCGCTTCATAGAGGAGAATATCTACGTCGACGATCAGATCATCGACTACATCACCGCCATAGTCAGGGCTACCCGCAGCCACTACGCCGTCGAGGTCGGCTCCAGCCCAAGGGGAGGCCTCGCCCTCCTTAAGCTCTCAAGGGCTCACGCCGCCATCTCGGGTCGAGACTTCGTCACGCCTGATGATGTGAAGCTCTTCGCCCTCGACGCCCTTGGGCATAGGTTGATCCTGAGGATGGAGTATGCCCTTGAGGGTAAGGTGACGCCTGGGGATGTCATAAGGGAGATTCTCGATAAGATGGAGGTTCCCAGGGATTTCCTACGTAGGTGAAGCCCGCTTGTCAACTCGGGAGGCGCTGGAGCCTGCGGTCACCTCCTTCGCCTTCATAGTCTTCGGAATGCTTCTAGGCAACGTGATCCTAATCCTCGTCGGCCTCCTCCCCCTCCTCTTCGTCGTCCTCTCGCTGCTCATCCCTCCGCCCAAGGAGGTGGAGGTGGAGCGTATGGGGGAGGATCAAAGCCTATTAGTCGATGAACAGTTCTCCGAGACCATTAGGATTAGGGTTAGAGGAGGCATCGGCATCGTAACCATCGGCGATGTCCTCCCAGCCTCCTTCAGCCTTGAGGATGGAACCAACTTCAAGGCTCTTTGGAAGGGCGTCGGCGACGTGGAGGCAGCCATCAGCTATACAGCCACCTGCGCTAGGAGAGGCCTATACCAGCTGGAGGGAGTCCACTATGAGGCCAGGCATTTCCTACGGATGTTGAAAACCGATATCGGGCTGGTGGAGGCTCCTAGAACCATCACCGTCAGGCCGAGACCCCTACTGGTAAGGCGGGTTAGGCATAGGGAGGCCGTCTCAGCCATCCCCATGCCCGCCGAGGCTAAGTATCGATTCGGAATTCCCACGACCGATTTTCTCGAGGTGAGGGACTACGCCCCAGGGGATCCCTATAGGATGATAAATTGGAAGGCGACGGCTAGGAGGCTCTCAGCCTCGCCTAGTCCACTTCAGGTTAACGAGTATGAGAGGGAGGGGCGGAAGGTCGTATGGATATTCCTAGACTCAGCCCCCCACATGGCGGCTGGAACCACGCTTCGAAGCGCATTAGACTACGCCGTCCAGGCCGCCCTCGGGCTAGCCGACTTCTATCTAAGCCGTGGATGTAGAGTTGGATTAGCCATTTACAATCATGATGCCTATCGATGGGAGGGCCCCTTCGAGAGGAGGGTTAAGCCTCCACCGGAGCTTCTCAAGGCCCTCTCAGGCCTCAAAGCCTTAGAGCCGCCGATGGAGATGCCTGATGAGGCGGAGGGGGTTAAGATGCCTCAAAGCCGGATAATCTTCCCCGATGTAGGCCGGAGACAGCGATATAGGTTGACGAAGGAGATGGTTAAAGTCGAGATCGGATACAGCCTAGAGTCGCTGAGGGAGGTGGTTCACAGCTGTCGGGGGCATCTGAAGGGGTCTAGACCCCTCTTCATAATCATCACCATGGTGGAGGCCGGTGAGCTTGAGGGGCTTCTAGATGGCATAAAGGCGCTTTACCGCTATACCCTGAGGGGTAGGAGGCCGAGTATAATGCTGCTCGACGTGAGAGGCGACAAATTGGCGGTGAGGACGAGGGAGGAGGAGCTGGCCTCCAGGATCGTTGAGAGGGAGCTGGAGACGGCTTACATAGCTCTAAGAGCGCTGGGGGTTGAGGTCATATCCTGGAATCCGAGGGATGAGAGCTTCGTTGAGATCCTGGCTAGGAGGGTGAGGTATGGGCGTTGAAAAGGCCATAAGGGGTGTGGAGCTCCTCCTCGCCGTAGCCCCCAGCTATCTCTCAGCTCTCCTCCTGGTGAAGAGCGGCCTCTACATGGAGTTTAAGAATCTCATCTTCCCAATCCTAGGCCTCCTCGGTCTACCCCTTGAAGCCTATCTCGATTTGATGCCCCTCGCAGCAGCCGTGCTACTGTCGCTGCTTATCTGGAGAAGGGGAAGCGAATCGGCCTATGCTAAGCTCTTCAGCCTCAACCTCCTCATGTTCTTCCCAGCTATCCTCGACTACAGCCACTTCAACTGGGTTATGCTGATACTCCCCTACACCCCTAGGGCTGAGATGCCGCTTCTAACCTTCATCACAGGCCTACTACTCCAGCTCTCATATCTAACCATCAGATCCACACTCCTCATCCGATATACGAGGGATGAGCTTCTAGGGAGGGGGGCTGAACCAGAGGATGTCGACGCCATCTCCAGGGGGCAGATGGTCTACCTCACCCTAATCCTAACAGCCTCAACTCTGATGCTGGCAGCCATATATCTCGCCCTACCCCACCTGGAGGCCCTGATGAGGCTTGAGACCCTAAGGTTTCCCTATACGCATCTAGTCATCGGCCTCTCAGCCACCCTCCTCATAGCCCTGGCAACCCTCCTCTTCCTAAAGGGTTGGAAGAGGTGAATGAGGCGTGAACAAGGAGGTGAAATCCAGCCCTAAATGGCGGAATCGAGGACTCCACCATAAAATCAGAGTCTGAAGACCACTCCCCTGGCATAGACCCCCTCCTCTAAGACCTTTATATGTCATCTCTCCCCCATCTCGATCACTCGGTGATTCTATGAGGAGAGTCCTGGAGGCCGCTAAGAGAATTAGGCGTCTAGAGGTTCAGGGAGCCACGAACGTCGCCCTCACAGCCATAAGGGCGCTGGTGGAGCAGATGCGGGAATCCAGGGCTGAGAGCCGTGAGGAGGCCCTGGCCGAGATAGAGGAGGCCCGAGACATTCTCTTCGGGGCGAGGGAGACGGAGCCCTTCATGAGGAACGCCCTCAGATACATCGAGTGGAGAGTTAGGGCTGCAAGATGGGGGAGCGTCGAGGAGCTCAACAGGCTGATGGAGGAGGTGGCCGAGGAGTTCATACAGCGTTTCAGGGAGGCCCGTAAACGCATCGAGGACATCGGTTCAAGGCGCATACTCCCTGGAACTCGCATCCTCACCCACTGCCACTCCTCAGCCGTCATAGGCGTCCTAAGAGCAGCCAAGAGGAGGGGCATAGAATACGAGGTGATCTGCACCGAGACCAGGCCCCTATATCAGGGGCGTATCACAGCCAAGGAGCTTCTGGAGATGGGGGTTAAGACGACGATGATCGTCGACTCGGCTGTTAGAACCTTCCTGAAGCAGGTTGACCTAGTCCTCGTAGGGGCAGACGCCATAACATCCGAGGGGAACATCATCAACAAGATCGGCACCAGCCTAATCGCATTGGCAGCCCAGGAGGCCCGAGTCCCCTTCTACGTCGTCACGGAGCTGCTGAAGTTTGATCCGCAGACGATTCACGGGGACTATGAGGCGATAGAGGAGAGGGCTGCCTCGGAGATATGGCCCGACGCCCCAGAGGGCCTAGCCATAAGGAATCCAGCCTTCGAAGTCACCAGGAGAGACTATATACACGGCATAATCTGCGAGGAGGGCGTGATATCGCCTCACTCGATTTTGGAGGCCGTAAGGCGTCGATACCCCTGGATACTTGAATCCGTGGGCATATCAGCCTAACCAGGTTTTTGTCGAGGAAAACAATTAAGATTGAAATCCAACTATTCGACAACATGCCCCTGAAGGTCTCAATAGAACCCCGAGAGGAGTGTATAGGCTGTGGGAACTGCCAGGCCACCTGCCCCCAAGTCTTCGAACTTAGCCCAGAAGACGGCCTATCAACCATAAGAGCCGAGTATAGAGGCGCCTCCCAAGC
>CALEIY010000201.1 GCA_937898665.1 Candidatus Bathyarchaeota archaeon
AGGAGCTCCTCCCCCTCCTCCACGCTGACCTTAAGCGTGTAGAGGTATCTCCTGGTTCTCAGCTTCAGCTTCATGATGTCGCCTAAACGCTTTATTCTGCATTCGGAGGCCCTCTCGGCGATGCGTAGGAACTCCTCTGGGTCGAATATCTCCTTCGGCATCTCGCAAGTCTCAACGTTTAGGAAGGGGTATTTTTATCTTTCTAGGCCTCAGCCCGTTCAGGCTCCTTGATAAGCCATACTGCGAGGATGAGGGCTGCCGTCAGCGTTATGGATTGGATGATCCAGGGATAGGTTGGGTTTAGCTGGTAGATGTAGCCGCTTACATAGGAGCCTAGGGTCATGGGGATGAAGAGGAGGAAGCCGCTGGCGTAGCCTCCACCAGCTATCCCTATACCCACACCCTGTCCAAGGGCGGCCATTATGCGGCCTCTAATAGCTCTGGGTATCGTATCCGCGAGGAGGACGGAGGTGGCGATCCAGAGGAAGACGCCTGCGAGGCTCAGAGCCACATATATCAGGGAGGCGTCGAGGAAGCCCCGTGATCGGGTGAAGAGTATCATGGAGGGGGCAGCCACCGCGAAGGCTATCAGCATACAGGTCTTAGCCCCGATGCGATCCACGAGGCTTCCAGCTATGAGGCTCATCACCGTTCTGACGACGCCTCCGATGAGGAGTATCACACCCCATTGATAGGGTGTGAGGCCGATGACCTCCGTCGCATAGACAACCCAGAAGGGCATGACTATGCTGTTAACTAGGATTAGGATGATGGCGAGGGCTGTGTATCCCCGCATATGGGAGCCAATCCATCGGAGGGAGACGGCGATCTCGGCGTAGGCAGCCTTGAATATCCCCAGAATGTCGCGTCCTATCCCCTCCCCCTCTATGGTCTCCTCCAGATATCTCAGCCTCATGGCGGCGACTAGGACGCCGAGGACGAAGCTGATGAGATAGCCGATCCTCATCGCCGGCCGGAGAGTATAGACGGCGATCAACAGGCCTCCGATGTAGGGGGCTATGATCCTCACGGCGCCTGGAATTGCGATCATCAACGATAGTATTCGACCCCGCACCCCTACGGGTATGGAGTCGGCCATGATGGCGTTGAGGGCTGGCATGTAGAAGAGGGCTAGCTGCTGGTAGATGAGGCCCGCGGCAACCCATCTCCAATCGGGAGCTAAGGCGAAGAAGAGGAAGCTCGATGCATATAGAAGCGTTGAGAATCCAACCAGCCTGGCTCTCCCCGCCTTATCGGCTATATATCCCCCTATGGGGTAGAGGAAGATGCCGGCTAGATTTCCAAGGGCGTTCACAAGCCCTATTATAGGCTTGCTTCCTCCTAGGTTGAGGATGTAGAGGGAGAGATAGGGCATCACTATGGCTGATGATAGGCTCCAGATGATCCTGCTGACGGTTAGGACGAGGATATTCCCCCTGAGGAGACCCCTAATCGAGGTTGAGGACATCTCCAAGGAGTCCCTTCATCCACCTTTTAAGTCTTCACGCCTATACCTCGAACTCATCTCCCTGCTGTGGGGCCTGAGCCTCTAAGCCAAGCTCCTCCACAGTCCAGTCGACTAGGGCCTTACAGTTCTCCTCCTCACCATGGATAACATAGATCTTCGGCTCCCCCCTCAGCCCTCTGAGGAAGTCGTGGAGCTGCGTCATCCCAGCGTGGCTTGAGAAGTCGAAGCGTCTAACCCTGGCCTTAACCTCCTCCTCCCTATCGCCGATGGTGAAGCGGCCCGTCTCCAGCAGCTTTGCGCCCCCCGTTCCAGGTATCTGGAAGCTGACGAGGAACACTCCACTCCGCTCGTCGAGGGCGAGGTTCTCCATGTAGTAGATGGCCGTCCCCCCTTGAAGCATACCCGAGGGGGCGACGATTATGCTCGGCCTCTTCAAGGCCTCCCGTCGATCCCTCCAGCCCCTAACAACCCTCACGGTGGAGAGCGCCTTCATGAAGGCCCTCGGAGCCTTTAGGTAGTCGGGGTAGCTGAGGAATATCTCGTTGACCTCCCGCGCCATGCCATCTATGTAGACGTTCCTCCTGAAGCCGTAGGCGTGGAGTATGCTGAGCATCTCCTGGCTCCGGCCGACGGCGAAGGCGGGTATGAGAACTCGGCCACCCTCATCTATGACACTCCTCACCTCCTTGACGAACTCCTCCTCCAGGTCTCTCCTATCGGGATGCTCCTGGGTGGCGTAGGTGCTCTCTATGATGACGACGTCGTAGCGCCTCCTAGGAACCCTCGCCCCCCTGACGAGCCTCGTATCTATGGTGTTTATGTCAGCCGTGTAGAGGATGCGCTTACCCCTAGCCTCTATGTCAACCATGAAGCTTCCAGGTATATGCCCAGCGTTGATGGGTGTGAAGACCATGTCCTTAACCCTGATCTTCATGCCATAGTGGATGTCCCTGCGGCAGCGCATCATGGTTTCAAGCTCTAGGTATTCGAAGGGGAGGTAATAGCCGCTCAGCTTAATGAAGTCCTTTATGAGAACCCTCACAAGCTCGGCCGTGATGGGGGTGATGAAGAGGGGCTTCCGCTCCGTGAGATAGAAGATCGGAACAGCCCCGGAGTGGTCGAGGTGGGCGTGGGTGACAACTATGCCATCGATATCCGTAGCCCTCACATGAGCTGGGAAGCCAGGCTCCTCGTCGAGCATCACCCCATAATCTAACAGCAGCCTAGCCCCAGCTGACTCGACGAGGATGGCGTTCCTCCCAACCTCCCGTGTACCACCTAGGAAGGATAGTCTAATCAATCCCTCCACCTCTCCCCGGGACTCCCAGGGGAAGCCCCTTTAGGGAGCTAAAGGGTAAGGGGGTAACTACTTATTATAGTTTTGGCCCCTCTTCCACATCCATAGGAGGATTATAGCGACGATAAGTATGATGGAGGCGGTGAGAGACATTAGGAGGAATGGGGGAGGGCCACCCCTAGGCTTAACAGTTATCGAGAACTCCCTCATGGATAGCGTGCGACCACTCTCATCTTCCACCCATACGGTGTAGGTATTCTTCCCCACCCTCTCAGGCTTTACGTGGAGTATCACAGCCCTGGTCTCTCCGGCGCTCAATCCCTCAATTATGGTTTCGGATCCGTCAACCCTCACGATGAGGAGGGGGATGTCGCCGCCGATGTTCTCCACATCAACCCACACCTCCACCTCCTCCCCCTCAACAGGCTCTGGGGGTTATACCCTACATCCCTGATGATCACCTCCGCAGCCTCGGGGATCACGGGTTTCTCCTCCATCGGCATCTCCCCAATCGGCTTCTCCATGGAGCTCCTCCACATCTCGAAGGGTCTGAGAAATTCGGGGACTACGCCGGTTTCTAGGTACTTCTCAAAGTCCTCCCTGATGAGGCGAGGGGGAAGGTGGGACTTGATACCCTCCCTCGGTATGCGTAGGATGAAGGAATAATGCTCAGAGCAGCCTGTGAAAACCCAGAGATAGTCGCCGTCAAAGTATAGGCCCCAGGGATCGAGTTGATAGCGAACCCCGCCGAGGTCGACCTCGGTGATGACCTCATCAGCCTCCCGATCCTCATCTGGTAAGCCGTGGTAGATGTGGATTCCAGAGCCTG
>CALEIY010000202.1 GCA_937898665.1 Candidatus Bathyarchaeota archaeon
CCTCTGCCTCTAGGCACAATCCATTCAACGGCCTCAACCCTCCTCCGGAGGAGGCCTCTAATTTGGCTCTTTGTCTCAGCCATCACCCTTCCAGGGAGAACATCCCTTATGGTTCCCCTAACCGCGTAGTCAACCCTATAGAGGCCTCCAGCTCCGCTGTAATCAACCCTTGAGAGGAGCAGGGCGGCGTCTAGGCTCTCGCTCTCCAGCTCTATACAGATTCCACCTCTGAGTTCATCGATCCTCCCATGGGGTATCACCCTAGGATTAAGTCTTCTCAGCGCCTCTAGGGCGTCGTCTAATACATCCATCGAGTCTATCGGATGGGTGAAAGGGAGAAAAGGGTTACCGTCATCATGTTAAAGGGGCGTGAGAGACGTCACCCTGGTCAGGATCGGCGATGAGGTCGACTGCCCCCTTATAGGATGTATAGCCTTCGGAGTCATCGATAGGGGAACCAATCTACTTCAGATTAGGCCTACAACCCTCTGCCCCCTTAGCTGTATCTTCTGCTCCACCGATGCGGGGCCGAGGTCTCGGACTAGGCTGGCTGAATATCTCGTAGCCCTCGACCCCCTCTTGGAGTGTGTAGATAGGGTTGTGGAGTATAAGGGTCGGGAACATATAGAGGCGCATATAGACACCGTAGGCGAGCCAGCGACGTATCCGAGGCTTATAGAACTCATCCAGGGCCTCGCCGATATAGAGGGCATAGAGACCATATCGATGCAGACTAATGGAGTTCTACTCGACGAGGAGTTGATAGGGGAGATGGCTGAGGCGGGGATGGATAGGTTAAACGTCTCCATCCACGCCCTCGACGAGGAGACTGCCAGGAGGATGGTGGGTGAACCAAGCTATCCATTGAGGAGAATCCTGGAGCTCTGCGAATACATCGTCGACGTCGGAATAGATCTCCTCATCGCCCCCGTATGGCTTCCAGGCGTAAACGACGATGAGATACCGAGGATCATAGAGTATGCGAAATCTATAGGGGCTGGCAGGAGATGGCCGCCGCTTGGGATACAGCGCTACGAGGCCCATAAGAGGGGGAGGAAGCCGAGGGGTGTGAGACCAATAAGCTGGAGGAGATTCTATGAGGAGCTGGGGGAGATGGAGCGGCGATATGGGGTGAAGCTGATCCTAAGGCCGGAGGACTTCGGCATCCACCCAAGGAGGAGCATCCCCACACCCTATAGAAGGGGGGAGATAGCCAAGGTGAAGGTTATCGCCCCAGGATGGAGGAGGGGGGAGGCCCTCGCCATGGGGAGGGAGAG
>CALEIY010000203.1 GCA_937898665.1 Candidatus Bathyarchaeota archaeon
TTTCAAGCAGAAGACGGCATACGAGATGTAGAGAGGTCTCGTGGGCTCGGAGATGTGTATAAGAGACAGCTCTTAAATCTCTTCTATAGGCTCCGAGAATTTCCTCTATCTCTCTGTTCCAAACCCTAATGGGATTATGGGTCTCCTTATATTCGCCGATAGCTCTGCTATTTGGATCCCTGGTCTTGATTAACCTTGCAGTTAGTAGAATGCTCAGCCTTTTAACCAGCTTATCCGTGGTGGATTGAGGGCCTATGAGCTTTTCGATGTATGCATCACTTGTCTCTATGATGCTCTCTATCTCCTCATCGGTGAGCGTAGTCTTAATGATGGCTCTAACATCCGAAGGTGTGCAGTATCCCATATCAATTTTTTTGAAGAAATTTTAGCGTTTATATTATTCTCCTTATTTGTGATTATGATAATTTAATAATCACTGAGCCATCCTCATTTAGTCTCACTTTCTCTGCGTTAAGCTTATATGGAGCCCTAGAGCGAGGGGGGCCGGTCTTGATGATGTAATTTCGCTCAAGCAGCCATTTCATAGTCTCGACAAATCTGCTGTGAGTCCCACCGCTTGACATGACTATTTTCTCTAACTCGTTCCATGTTAGCTGTCTCTTACTCAAAGCCTTTAGAATTATTTTTGCTAGGCGAAGTCTCTCCTCGATTCTCAGCTCAACTTCACCTCCACTGGGATTCCATCGCTCAACTCCCCGCATCTGGGGCATCTAAATCTAGTTCGGATGGTGGCTTCAGACTTTGATGCCATACCCGTCGGGTCGAGGATATCCTCACTCCTGTAGATCAGGGGGTTCATATCGGGATGATAAGGCTCCATCCTCTCACCACATATAGGACAGTATACGTAGCAGTCGCAGATGATGGAGCCAGCTGGACCTCTCCTTCTCCATAGTCTCCCGCATCTGGGACAGGTGCCTTCAACCCATTCCCCAGACATCTCACGCCTTCACCTTTCTCCTACCAGCGACTCTACGCTTCCTCCCTTTGAAGAGCTCCTCCAGCGAGGCAACCTTCTCCTCCAGCTCCTTAAGCCTCCTCTCCAAGCTCTCCAAGTAGCGGAGATCCCAGCTGGGCCTCATGCTCACATGGATCACCTCCCTTGAGCTTTACGCTGAGGGGAAAAAGGGGTCTCAGAGGCCATTAGGCTGACACTGGCCTCTGAGTCTATCGGGAGCTTCAAGGTTAGGCTCCCGTGATCCTAGCTATGGCTGTCGTTCGGAGAGTGCCGAGGCCGTATCGGATGCTGAGGAGGACGCCCTCCCTCATCTCCTTCGGAATCTCATAGGGCTGGGTGAGAATGTCTCGGCGCATTAGGCATATGCCTGCGACCTTGCTGTCTAGGATGTGCACCTTCGTCGGTGTCGCCAGGTCGGTGACGACGATCTTCATCCCTAGATAGGTCTCGCCGAGGATTCCACGTCTCACATCTGCGAGCTCCCCGAAGTAGAAGCTGTGGATGAACTTGTCATCGTTCCAGAGGTCGGCATACTGATCTGGGTGCATTACGATGGTGTCGGGGTTCCACCCCTCCTTCCTGACGGCGTTCCATCCGGCCACGATGTCGGCCCATGAGAGAGTTCCAGCGGCGGCAGCCGAGATCTCGGATCCGCCGGCTAGGTCGGCGGCTGCAACGCCCTCATATAGGCTGAGTATGTCCTTGGTCAGCTGCTCCTCCAGGAGCTGAGCTCCATCGGCGACAGCCCTCTCCAGGACCGGGAAGGGCACATCCTCTATGTAGCTCCTGGTGAAGCAGGCATCATAGACGTATTCCCTGTCTACCTCGATGTCGACCTTGGTGAATCTCTCACCCATCTCCAGGCCGCCGGTCTCGCCGACTCTGACGACGCTGCCCCTCTTCGCTAGATAGATGCGCTGGAGAGGCTGATCCGTTGGGAGAACCCAGATGATCTCCCTGCCTACAGCCATCCTCTTCGCAGCCTCTATGGCGACTTCATGGACCCTGCCGAGGGCCTGAGCCATGTCGCTGAGGAGGGCCTCCTTCATCACCTTCTGGTAGAAGGCGTTGCCCCTAGCCCTCTTCAGGAAGTCCGCCTCCCAATCTAGGTCTGGATCTCTCTCAACAGCCTCTTTGAGGCTGTTTACGCTATCCATGGCTCTCACCTCACGAGCAGTCCACGTAGATCAGCCCCGTATCTCCATCTGCAAAGGTCTGAAGCGCCCTTCCGACTAGGCTGGTGTAGTAGATGGTGTAGGTCGCTGTGCCACCCTCATCGACAGCCTGATCGTCGACAGCCTGAACCTTTCCACCAGCCGCTGTCCTGACCTTTGAGCCCAGCGGTATCGCTCCAGCGGCGGTGACCTTCACTATGCCCCTGACGAGGACGGGGACGTAATCTCCGGCGGCGGCATCCTTCAGGGCCACTCCGATCGGCTTATCGCCATCTCCAGCGGGGGATACGCTTCCGAGCTCGCCGTCGGTATGCGTGTCCAGCTTGACGACCTGACCCTTCGTGATGGCGGTCTCAGCCTTGAAGCTGAGGAGGGCGTCTATCTTCACGGCCTCTCCGAGTTCGACAGCCGGATATAGGTCGGCCACCTCTCACCTCACCTCTCCCATCTTTCCCCCGTTGGGGGTAACCTCCCAGGCTCCTCAGCTAGGGCCTAGGGCTCCTCCTCGAGGAGAGTGCCTCCCTGCATAGCTTCCTCAGCCTCCTCACCAGCTGGTGGGGGCCTCCACCCCAGTAGTAGGGAACCTTCTTGGGCAGGATGGCGAGAACCCTCCGGGCGTCGATGTATCCAGGCGGGATTTCGGGGACTCCGGGCTCCACTATCGCCTCCTGAAGCTTGGCCTCCAGCTCCGTCTTCTCCCTCTCTAAGCCCTCAACCTTTGCTTCGAGCTCCTTAATTCTCCTCTCAGCCTCCTCCAGCCCTGATCCCCTCTCGGGGAGCAGCTTGAAGGCGTCCTCACCTATCAGCTCGTAGAGAGCCTTAGCTGTCTCCTCGCCGTAATGGAAGATTAGCCTCTCCATATTCGTCTTAGGCTGACCGGCTCTGGGCTTGCCTCCCCTTCCGAGACCTGAGGGCTGCTCGGCCTCCCGGCCTTCCTCCTCATAGCCTCTGAGCTGCCTCTTCAGATTCTCCGGTATAGCCCTAGCCTCCGGGAGATCCGGGTTCCATCGAACCTCTATGCCATATTTGAGACAGGCCCTGACGATGCGCTCATAGATGACGTTCCTGCTCTTCTGCTGCTTATAGTAGTCTCTGAAGGCGCCCCATCGAGCGAGCGCATTCCTGGCGTTCTCCTCGGTGTGCAACGGATACATATAGTTCACAGGGTCCCCGTAATCCTCTGGGTCAGTTGCGCCCTCACGCCTATACTCCGCTGGAGGGGTGAGATGGCCATCAGGCCTGATCTCGATGCCATACCTCTCAGCTCTCTCCTCCTGTTCACGTCTCAGCCTCTCACGTTCACCCTCCTGCTCCCTGAGGAGGCTGAGCTCAGACTTCAACTCATGAACCGCATCAGACAGCTCCCTAAGGATGAGCTTTAGATCAGCCTCCTCGGAGACCTCTTTTTGTGACTCCTCCGAGCTCTCCTTAGAGGCCTCTTCCTGAGCCTCCTTATCCTCCGCTGATTTGGCCTCCTCAGCCTCGACAGCCTCCTCAGGCTTGGCACCCTCCTCTACGGGTTCCTCCCTCTTCTCTTCACTCATCTCCCTCAACTCTTTGACGATGCCCTCCCACACCTCGACGGAAGCCTCGGGGTCGCCGGGCTTCAGCCTCCTCAACAGGCTGAGGCCGACGAAGTTGAGCCTTCTAGGAGCTATTCCATCTACCTTCTCCAGTATCTGCCACTCATATTCGATGCTGCAGTGCTTGATCTCCCCACTCTTCACGAGGTTGTAGATGTCCTCACTTACCTCGGCGACGAATTCGACCGCTCCATCCTCCCACCTGGCGGCTAATACTCTGTTCGGCGGATCCAGGACGATGCAGTGGTCGATGAGGAGGGGCTTACCAGAGAGGGTCTCAGCCGCAGCCTTGAGCTCCTCCTCCAGGTAGACCCTGACCTCAGGCCACTGACCTGGATGATAGGTCTTCGTGGGATGGATGGCTCGGCCTCGGATGAAGAATCGGCCTTCACGCTCCTCCTCCGAGATGACTTCGCCGACCCATCTGAAGGCCTCCTCGCCTTTAGGCCTGGGCTTAGTGTAGTCGATGCCATGCTCCCTGCAATAGGCATAGAAGACCTGCTCTCCCTTGGGGCATGGTCCACCTTTTGGGCTTGTCTCCTCGCTGGATCCGTCGCAGTAGTGCTGCATCATGGCATCATAGAGAGGCTTCCAGTCGGGGTGGATGGGCATTCTTATGCGAATGAAAGTGATGAGATTTAATGAAGTTAATTGGGAAAAAGTAGGAATTTTTCGCAAAAAATGTTATAATGTAATAATTCATATAGGGAATAGAGTTGAAGGAGCGGAAGTCGATCAGTTTAAGTGAAGAGGTTGTAAGGTTTATTGAGAAGAATCGTGGTCATCTCAGCTTCTCAGCCTTCACGGAGCTCCTCATCAGGGAGGGGATAAGGGCGATTCAAGGCGTGGAGAGACCCGGGGAGGTGGAGAGAGGTGCAGTTAGAAGGAGAGTCATCATGGTTAGGTAGGCTTAAGTCGCTATTTCACAGGCCTAGGGTTATCGTGGAGGCCTCTCCCTCCACCTATGTGGAGGAGAAGAGGTTCATAACTTTACATGAAGAGCGGATGGGTGAGAAGCCTAAGGTGAGCTTCGCAGCTCAGATGGCTGTCTACATCGCAGATCCTATGGCCAAGGCAGCCGTCGACTTCTTGGCCGAGCAGGTCGCAGGGCCGGGATTCTACACCACCGCCGAGGATCCAGCAGCAAAGGAGTTCATCGACGAGTTCTGCGAATCGGTTGGCATGGATGAGATGCTCCTTCAGACGGCGAGGGAGATCGTGGCCTTTGGAAACTGCTTCTGGAGCAGGGCGTCGAAAAGCGTGAAGATCATACC
>CALEIY010000204.1 GCA_937898665.1 Candidatus Bathyarchaeota archaeon
GGCGGCGGCGTATCGATGGAGTATCGGGGCCGGGAATCGTCCTCCCAGTCGTATCGGTAGATGCCCCACTCCTCCCATAGTCTCTGCCACTTCTCCTCCATTGCTAGGAAGTCTATCTCCTTAGGCAGCGGCCTCAAATAGAACACCTCCCAACGCTCTAAACCTCAGAGGCCTGAAGGGGCTATGCTCAACCCTTAGAATCCTAAACGCTGAGATGTGTAGGGTGGAGCTCCCCTTTGGGGTTAAGCGTCCTGGGGACGATTCGACTCACCCCCTCAGACCTGCGATAATCATACCCCTTTAAGGGGTAGATATATCTTTCCACCTTTTAGGCCTCGATGATCCTCGGCTCCTCCCGCTTCCTGGGACCCCTCACCTCTACGACCTCGCTGAGGGTCACCCTCATCCCATCCCTCGCCGCCACCGTGGGAACCCCCGTCTCAGCCTCGAGATACTCAGCCTCAGCCTCTGGACCTGCGTTGAGCATCCTCATGCCGAAGTGGGTGAGCACAGCACATCTCGGCCTCGCCTCCTCCATAATCCTCAAGGCGTCATCCACGGAGAGGTGAAGCGGTAGGGGAGCTCCACGAGGCCTCATGGTGCAGAGGATCAGCAGCCTAACACCCCTATAGCCGTCGCCGACGCCTTCGAAGTAGGCCGTATCGGATGTATAGCCGATGGAGCCGACATCGGGGAAATCAAGCCTCAAGCCGACGGTGGCTGGATCACTATGTATAGCCCTCAAGGCCTTGATGCCGACATCCTCAACCTCAAGGGATACATCAGGCTCCAGGACAACAACCCTCTCAACCAAACCCTGATGATAGGATGAGATGGAAGGCCCAATATCATCGACACCCTGGAGGACACTCCTCGAAGCAGCCAGGACACCCCTACGCTTGGTGGTCACCCTCGTCATACCCTCGATGAGAACCTCAGCATCGCAATAATGATCGGGATGGCAGTGAGTGACGACGACCGCATCCAACTTCTGAGGACTCAAACCAGACCAATTAGAGAAGATGAGGGCCCCAGGCCCAGGATCGATGTGGAGATGCACATCACCCCAAACCAGGCGGAGGCCGGCGGTCCTACGACGCTGAGTCACGGTGACGAAACGCTGTCTCTTATACACATCTCCGAGCCCACGAGACCTCTCTACATCTCG
>CALEIY010000205.1 GCA_937898665.1 Candidatus Bathyarchaeota archaeon
CGTCATCTTCATCGACGAGTTCGGGAGGCTGGAGGCCAGGGGCCTAGGACTTTATGGGGGAGCGATGAAGGTGGCTGAGAGCCTTCAGAGGGGAGGGGCCGCCATATATAGCTGTAGAGATGACCTGACTGAGAGGGTTGAGGAGCTCCTAAGCGGTAGAGCTGGAAGTATCTCTAGGCATAGGGCCGGAGACTTAGAGGGGATTCTCAGAGATCTAGGTTTAACCCCCTAGTTGACACGCCGCTGGAAGTCTTCTGAGGATTAGATATGAGAGATAGCCGCCGATGAGGGCTGAGAGGAGCTTATTCGACATCAAGATGACCCACGAGGAATAGATGAGGAGGGGATTTGAGTGCGGGGAAGCGTAGAGGAGATAGGGGAGATAGCTGGCTAAGCCTCCGAGAAGGCTGGATAACAGGAGGGGGGAGAAACCCAGATCGCTGCTTCGGATAAGTGAGACCTCAACCCCAACGCCTAGGAGGACATCCCTCAATAGAAGGATGGGGGCGGGCTGAGTTGGATGGAGGAGGACGCCTGTAACGGCGAGTAGAACCCCCTCAATCACCGCTCCACCCCTGCCGAGGTAGGCCCTAGCCAGGATCGTTGAGATGACGAGGGGTATGAAACCAAGTGAGAATCTAATCGGCAGGAAGGGGACAAGTCCCAAAAGGGCGTTGAGGCTGTGGGTTAGGGGGCCTAGAACGTAGCCGAGGGCCGTTGGAAGGGCCGTCAAGACGGCTAGGAGGGAGATAGCCCTAGACTCAAGCCTCACCCAGACACCTCCAAGGCAACAAAATGGTCGAAGACCTTCACCTCTCCCGGCTTATTGGAGAAGATGATAAGCCTGAGACGGCCGAAATCCGAAGCCCTCGAGTCATCGACAACCTCAACATAGAGCTCGTAGAAGGAGCCTGGATATAGGGTCAGCTTCTCCCCTCTCATGGATAGAGCCCTCATAACTCCGCCTTTACTCATGCCAACTCCAGCCTCCCTCAGAAGATTGGAGAGGGGGATCACCCGGATCCCCTTTCCCTCTAAGATTATGGAGGTCTTGAACATCGTTGAGAGCTCCTCGACGCTCCAGCTCTTCTTCACGGAGCCATCCACGAGGAGGGTGAGCCTCCAACTCTCCAGCTTGACATCGATCTTCACGAGGTGATGAACCCAATACTTACGGGGTAACCCAGCTATCACGATCCTCAGGGGGCCATAATCGGCGATGTCTTTCTCCTCCACGATCTGGATGTAGGCATTGAAGAGATGGAGATAGGCCTCCTCCACCGTCCGGTGATATCCATCAGAGCCATAGGGAGTGAAAGAGGACACGATATTTCTATCGAGGTCGACGCCGCTGGATTCCAGAAGCTCTATAAGGGGAATGGCTGAGATCTCCCCGCAGCCCTCAATGGTGATGGCATCCGATAATCCCTTAAGCGTCTCAAGTCGGTAGGCAGCCTTCCTCTCCCCCTCGACGTATATCTCAAGCCTCCATCCACCACCCCGCTTTAGGATTATGAGGTAGGAGGACGCCGCGACGAGAACTATGAGGGGGACGATGATGAGGGGGAGGAGACGCCTCATGACTTCCTTAATCGGATCAGCTTTACATTTTATAAAATTATGGATGATACGTAAACATATTCGATTTCAAGGGGAAGACGACATCGTTTTACGCCTCCACGCCTTTAATTTCGATGTATGGTTAGGCGTAGATATGGACTGCTCACCCCAACCCAGTTCAAGGTGCTGAGGCTTAGGCTTGAGGGGTTATCCCAGGAGGAGGTGGCTGAGAGACTTGGGACGACGAGGCAGAACATCTCAATAATAGAGCGGAGGGCTAAGAGGAATCTGAAGCTGGCCGAGGAGACCCTGAAGGCCTATAGAGAGCTGGTGGCCGCCTCCTCGGTTGAGGTCCCCCCCGAAACACATCTCGTCGACATCCCCAGAATGGTCATCGACGCCGCCGATGAGGCGGGTGTTAAGCTGAGGGCTAACTTCACCAGGATATACGACGAGATAAGATTCAAAGCTGGAAAATGCGTCAGGGGCGTCAAGACCATAAAGCCGTTGAAAATCCTCATCTTCAAGGATGGCGACATAGAGGTGATTCCAGAGGCGTGAAAGGATAAATAGCGAGATAACCACTTATCGCGGAGGATGGAGGCTAAAGAGGTTTTCGAGAGGCTCTCGGAGAGGGAGGGCTTCCTAGTCATCGGCAGAAGCGTAAGACGCTTCGACGCCCTCGATAAGGCGCTAGGGAGGGCGAAGTTCACGGCAGACTACGTTGAGAGGGACGCCCTCGTGATCAAGGTTGTCAGGAGCAGCCTACCCCACGCATTGATAAGGCGAATAGATGTCGAGAAGGCCCTCAGGGTTCCAGGGGTTGTCGCAGTCCTCACGGCGAGGGACATACCAGGCGAGAACCAGATCGGATACGCCCTACCAGATCAGCCGCTTCTCAACGATGTTAAGGTTCACTATGTCGGCGACCCCATCGCATTGGTCTGCGCCGAGAACGAGGAGGCAGCCTTCAAGGGCGTCGAGGCCGTGGAGGTGGAGTATGAGGAGCTCCAGGCGGTCTACACCATAGATGAGGCCCTGAGCGAGGATGCGCCGAGGATCCACGGCGGCGAAGATAACATCGCCGTCACCACTAGGGTTAGGAAGGGGGATATAGAGGAGGGATTCTCAAAGGCCGAGGCCATAGTCGAGGATACCTATGAGACGCCCTATCAGGAGCATATGTACATCGAGCCTGAGGCGGCCTATGCCATACCCGAGGGCCACGATAAGGTGACGGTCATCGGAACGATGCAGAGCCCCTTCCTCGTTAGGGAGAAGGTGGCGGGTATCCTCGGATGGAGCCTAAACCAGGTTAGGGTCATCCAAGCCTTAACGGGTGGAGCCTTCGGGGGGAAGGATGATATGGGGCCGCTGGTCTGCGCTAAGGCAGCCCTAGCAGCGGTGAAGCTGGGGAGGCCGGCGGCCCTCATCTTCGATCGAGACGAGTCGGCGGCCTACTCCGTCAAGCGTTATCCAGCCAGGATCAGGTATAGGTCTGGAGCCGACGCGGAGGGGAGGATGACGGCTGTCGAGGTCGACATCACCGTCGACTGTGGAGCCTACGCCAATAGGGCGCCCTTCTGGCTCTGGAGGATGACGGCTCACGCCGCAGGCCCCTACGAGGTCGAGGCGGTTCACGTCGATGGGAGAGCTGTCTACACGAATAAGGTCTTTGGAGGGAGCTTCAGGGGATTCGGCGATGTGGCGATGCACTTCGCCGTTGAGTCTCAGATGGATATGCTAGCCGAGAAGCTGGGCCTCGACCCCCTGGAGTTCAGGCTGAAGAACGTCCTGAGACCAGGCTCCAGGACAACGACGAATCAACTTCTAGATCACTCCGTCGGGATGGAGGAGTGTCTCAGGGGGGTGGCGGAGGCCTCAGATTGGTGGAATAGACGAAGACGGGTGAAGAGGGCTGAGGGGAAGCTGAGGGGATTGGGGGTGGCCTGCGCCCATCATGGCATAAGCACCAGCAGGGGCGCCCCAGACTGGTCAGCCGCCTCCCTCATCCTAAACGAGGATGGAACCTTCACCTATAGAACCGGCATCTGCGAGCTCGGACAGGGATCACAGTTTGGCCATGCGAAGATCGTCGCTGAGATACTCGGCGCCCCCCTCGAATCCATAAGGGTGGAGGGGCCTGACACCGATTCGACGCCTAATGCGAGGCCGACCCATGGGAGTAGGGGCCTCATGCTGGGAGGATCAGCGGCCGCCGATGCGGCGTTGAGGTTGAGAAGCCGTATGGTTAAGGTGGCCGCCGAGATGCTGGGCTGCGATGAGGGGGACGTGGAGCTTAGGGATGGAAGGGCCTATGACAGGCGTAGACCGGAGAACAGCGTCAGCTTCAGGGAGCTGGCGAGGGAGATGTATATTAGAGGCGTGTCGCCGGCGGCCTATGGATTCTATGCTCCACCTCGAAGATACTTCGACCCAGAGACGGGGCTTGGAGTCGCCTATCCCGTCTACACCTTCGCAGCCACCGTCGTAGAGGTGGAGGTCGATCCAGAGACGGGTGAGGTTAAGGTCGTCGAGGTCTGGCCCTCGATGGATGTGGGCAGAGCCATAGATCCGCTGTTGATCGAGGGGCAGATTCATGGAGCCATAGCCCAGGGCCTAGGCTTCGCATTGACGGAGAACCTCATCGTGGAGGAGGGGCGGGTTCTGAATCCGAACTTCAAGGATTATGTAATCCCCTCATCCATGGATATGCCGAGGGTCTCAGACGTAATCATCGTTGAGAAGCCCTATAGACACTCAGCCTTCGGAGCTAAGGGCGTTGGGGAGCCGGCGATCATCTCCATAGTCTCAGCCATAGCCAACGCCGTCTATCACGCCACGGGCATAAGATTTAGGACGCTTCCAATAACGGCTGAGAGGCTCTATAGGGCGCTTAGGGGGGAGAAGCCATGAGGCCTCTGCCGAGATTCAGAGTTCACAGACCCGAAAGCCTTGAGGAGGCGTTGGAGCTCCTGGCGACTCTGGAGAAGGCTAAGCCGATAGCCGGTGGAACCGATCTGATACCGTTGATGAGGGAGGTGGAGGTCGATGTCAAGCATCTCATAGACCTCAGCCGTATAGGGGAGCTGAACTTCATCAGGGAGGAGGGAGGCTACATCAGGATCGGGGCGACCACAACCCTCAGCGACCTAGTGGAATCAGGGCTCATAGCCTCGAAGGCTCCGGCGCTCTGGGAGGCCGCCGCCTCCATGGGAAGCCCCCAGATAAGGAATAGAGGCACCATAGGAGGGAACCTCTGTAATGCATCCCCCGCAGCCGATCTAGGGCCGCCTCTCCTCGCCTTAGAGGCTGAGGCTGAGATCAGGTCGCTAGACGAGAGTAGATGGATCCCCATCGGGGAGGTCTTCGCAGGGCCTAAGGTGAACAGCCTAGCCGAGGATGAGCTCCTAACCGAGGTGAGGTTTAAGACTCCACCTCAGGGCGCTGG